>DASVAL010000101.1:0-29492 GCA_036376355.1 Planctomycetota bacterium | reverse complement strand
CGGCGGCTCGATGACGGTCATGGACGGCGTCGTGTCGGCGCGCTTCGCGCGGCTGACGACGACGTGCCCCGCGTCGGCCGTGGCCTCGGGCACCGGCTGCACGGGTGGCGGCGGCCCGAACGTGCTCACGGCGATCGCGCCCGCGCGGCCATTGACGCGCGCGCCGGCCTGGCGAGAGTGGCTCGGCCTCCCGCTGCCGCCGAGGCCAGCACGACCCCTCGCAGAGACGAGCCGGGGCGCAGCCAGGCCCGCGAGTCCGCGGAACGGAAGTTGTGCTGTCTGTCTTCGCGCGCATCGGCGAATGACCGTCTTGGCACGCAAGGCCGTCTGCGCTCACTTCGATGCCATGAGCATCTCCTACCATCGTCTCGGCGCGTCCGGCGGCGACTTCTTCGACGCGCCGCCGCATCGTCGCGAGCCGCTCCTGCACAGCGCACCGGCCGCCGCGGTCGCGAAGGAGTGAGGCGTGCGACTCGTGCGATTTGGCGGCGCGATGAGTCTCGACGGCTTCATCGCTGGTCCGCACGGCGAGTACGACTGGATCGTGATGGACCCCGAGATCGACTTCGCGGGCATCACGAAGCAGTTCGACACCTTCCTGATCGGCCGCAAGACCTTCGACGCGATGAATCGCATGGGCGATGCCGCGAGATCGTCGAAGGGAATCACGAACATCGTGTTCTCACGTACGCTGAAGCAGCGTGACTACCCGAAGGTCAGGATCGAGTCGGACGCCGCGGCCGTCGTCAGGGAGTTGAAGGCCAAGCCCGGCAAGGACATCGCGATCTTCGGCGGTGGCGAGCTGTTCCGCGGTCTGCTCGCCGCGGGGCTCGTCGACCGCATCGAGATGTCGGTGATCCCGGTGCTGCTCGGCGCCGGGATCCCGGTGCTGCCACCGCCGGCGGCACGCGTCACGCTGAAGCTGCGGGCGCAGCGCGTCTACCAGAAGACGGGCACGCTCGGCCTCGAGTACGAGATCGTCAAGGCAAGGCTCTGATGCCGCCCGCGCTCCGCGTGCGAACGACGCCGATCGCGCGCTGGGCATGCTGGCCGCCCCGGTTGACCGGGGCAGTGGTGCGCTCGACGATCGCGCGCTCCTCGACTGCGTCGCGGGGCATTGCCATGAACGCATCCACTTCTCGCGCTCCGATCGATCGGCTCGTTCCAGGTCCGATGCGTCGCCGCGAGATTTCCTGTCACGCGCGAGGCCTGCGGGACACCGGCACCGCATGACGAACGAACCGTCCACCTCCGTCCCGTCGCTCGTGCAGGAAACCGCCTGGATCCACCGCCTCGCGCGCCGGCTCGTGCGCGACGAGCACCTCGCGGCGGATGTCGCGCAGGACGCGCTCGTGGTCGGCCTTCACGGCAGTGCACCCGACGATCCGGCCGTGACGCCGCGCGGCTGGCTCGCCGGCATCGCGCGCACCCTCGCGGTGCAGGCGCTGCGCAGGCGCCGCGAACGCGAGATCCGCGAGCTGCTCGCCGCGCGCGTTGGCACCGAGGACGTCGAACAGCGTTCGGCCGAGCGGCTGCGGGTGCACGAGGTGCTCGCGCGCGCCGTGCGCGAGCTGCCGGAGCCGTATCGCACGGCCGTCACGCTGCGGTTCTTCGAAGGCCATTCGCCGGCAGCGATCGCGCGCACACGCGGCCACACGCCAGAGGCCGTCCGGCAGCACGTGCACCGCGGCCTCGGCATGCTGCGCAAGACCCTCGACGGCGAGTTCGGCGACCGCCGCGCGTGGGTGCTCGCGTTCGTGTCGCTCGGCCTCGACCGGCCGCGCGGCCCGGCGCTGCCGGTCGCGCCGACGTCGCTCGCGGCGCTCGTCGTGCTGGCCGCGCTGGCCGTCGTCGTCGCGGTCGCATGGCTGCAGCGGAGCCCCGAGGCGCCCGAGGCGGCGCCGCCCGCGATCGTCGTGCACGACGAGAGCGCGTGGATGACGCACGGCAGCGGCGAGGCACCGCGCGCGGTGCCCGGTGCGCAGGAACCGGCGGCCGTCGTCGCGGCGGCCGAGCGCTACCTCTCGCAGCTCACGGCGATGGACGCGTTCGCGGGCAGCGTGCTGCTCGCACGCGGCGGCGAGATCCTGCTCCACAAGGCGTACGGGCTCGCCGACCGGGCCGAGCGGATCGCGAACACGGCGGACACTCGCTTCAAGCTCATGTCGACCAGCAAGTCGGTCACCGCCGTCGCCGTGATGCGCCTCGTGCAGGCAGGCAAGGTGGACCTCGAAGAACGGGTCGGCCAGTACGTGAAGCCGTGGCCCGAGGCCTGGCGCGACGTGACCGTGCACGACCTGCTCGACCACACGTCGGGCATCCCGAACCTCGAGGTCGAATGGAGCATCCTCGAGCGCCGCGACAACCGGCGCGGGCTCGCCGCGTGGCCCGCGATGGCCGAGGGTCTGGCTGCGAACCCGCGCCCGCGCGAGCCGGCGGCCGCGCGCTACAGCAACTTCAACTTCGAGCTCGCCGGTCTCGTCGCCGAGAGCGTCTCCGGCATGCCGCTCGGCAAGCTGCTGGCCGACCTGGTGTTCACGCCGGTCGGCATGAAGGCGACTGCCATCGACGACGGGGCGCGCGGGCCGCGACTCGCGATCGGCTACTTTCTGGGCGCCGACGAGCCGCAGGCTTCGGAACAGGACATGTCGGTGATCCAGGCAGCGGGCGGGCTCTGGTCGACGACCGGCGATCTCTACCAACTCGATCGCGCGCTGAAGGGCGACAGGCTGTTGTCGAAGGAAGTGCACGCACGCATGGTCGCGCCGCGAGAGCTGTCGCCGACCTACGCTTGCGGCTGGGTGGTCACTCCGGTGCACGGCAGGAAGTGCTGGCACCACAGCGGTGGCACGAACGGCTACGTCGCGGACTTCCTGCGCTTCCCCGACGACGATGCGTGCGTCGTCGTGCTGAGCAACCACGCGTTCGCGCCGATCACGCGCATCAGCGCGGACCTCGGCGCGATCCTGTTCGGCCTCGAGCACGCGGTGCCTGTAGCACTGACGAAGGCCCAGCTCGACGCGTGCACCGGCGTGTGGACGGGCGGCAACCCCGCGAGGCCGATGCTCGTGCGCCGCACCGGCAACCTGCTGTTCCTGTTCGAGGCGCTGCCCGGCAACGAACGCTGCATTGGCAGGCTGCTGATCCCGACCGCGCCGGGACGCTTCCTCGGACCGTGGGCCACCGGCGAGCTCACGATCGACGGCGAGCGCGTGCAGACGCCGTCCGGCGACTTCGCGCGCACTGCGCGACCGGACGCAGGCTGGCGCCAACTCGTCGGCGCGCTGCGAGTCGACGGCACCGAGAACGGAACGGGCGAGCTCGCGGCGGACGGCAACCGGCTCGTGCTGCGTGTGCCCGGCACGTGGCCCGAGTCCATCGACGTGATCGCGCTCGGCGACGAAGCGGCACTGACGATGTATGCGGAGGAGTTCGGCACGGTCGTGCGGCGCTCTGGCTCCACGCTGCGCTGGACCCGCAACGACGGCTCGGTGCTCGTGCTGACGCCGGCGAAGTGAGAGCGCCGGCGCCGCGTCGGCGCTCGGGCCAGCCCGGCCAGTCCGCCGGTCCGAGGCACCTTGACAAGCGCAACGTGCCGGCCAGCATCTTCGGCATGTCGCCGCGGATCCCTGGGAGCATCGCTGCCATCGTCGCGAGCGCCGCGTGCCTGCAAGGCAGCGCCTCTGCCCAGGCGACGAAGTCGTTCGTCGGCATCCACGACCTCGAGTACGGCCTCGTGCATCCGACGATCCTGCCGAAGCTGAAGGAGTACGGCCGCAAGCTGGAGGGCACCGATCTGGCGCTGAATCCGCTCGTGCCGTTCCGCGTCAAGCTGACGCCGGGCAAGCGGTCGCGCGAGTACCTGATCGACTGCGAGCCGAAGGTCGGCATCACGCGCCTGATCCTGCCGGGGCTCCTGAACGCGAAGCTGATGCACGGCAAGCGCGAGCAGCCGGTGCGCTTCGAGATCTGGGAAGCGCGCGACTCGCTGCACATCTGCAATCACCACGGCACGTACGCGACGCTCGGTGGCCACGAGATCTGGTTCGTCGACATGGATCACGACGGTGTGCTCGGCGAGGTCACCGACAGCTACGTCGTGAAGCAGCCGAAGGAGAAGTCCTGGACCGACCTCGAAGGGCGCGTGAAGTTCCGCACGATGTCGGACCCGCTCGTCATCGACAACCAGCAGCACTGGCTGCAGCCGGACTGGCGCGGGTTCCGCATGGTCGTCAGCTGCCAGGTCCCCGACTTCGCGAGCCAACGCGACGCGGACTACGAAACGGCCCTGAAGCTGCTGAACACGTGGCGGCAGCAGGTCGGCCACGCGCCCGTGGCACTGCGCGAAGACCTGTCGCGCGCGTGCGAGGAGCATGCGCTCTACTGCGCCAACAACGGCCTCTCGCACGAGCAAGACCCGAAGCGTCCCGGCGCTTCGGCGCGCGGGGCCAAGGCGGGCCTCGTGTCCGAGGTGTGCCTCGCGAAGTCGATGGACGGTGGCTTGCGCTACTGGCTCGACTCGTTCTTCCACCGCCTCCACATGATGAGCCCGGGGCTGCAGAAGGTCGGCATGGGGCACATGCAAGGCGTCGCCGTGATCGACGCACAGTCGGACGTCGCAGCAAGGCCGGGCGTGCCATGGCACTGGCCGGTCGCCGACGCCGTCGACGTGCCGTCGTCGTGGGCGACCGGTGAGGTGCCGAGCCCGATCGGCGGCGAGTTCACGACCGCGGTCGCCGCGCAGTGGGGCTATCCGATCACCGTGACGTTCCCGACCGCGGCCGTGCGCGGCGCCGTCGCGAAGGTCACGACCGGCGGCAGCGAGCTGCCGGTGTTCGTGTCGTCGCCGGAGGTGCCAGGCAATCCCGAGCGGAGGGACAACGAGTGCTCGATCCTCGTGATGACGCGCGCGCCGTTGCCGAGCGGCGCCGTGATCGAGGTCAGCGTCTCGTGCGAGCACGCGGGCAAGCCGTGGTCGAAGGCGTGGCGCTTCACGACGCGAGGGCGGTAGGTGCCGATGGGCACGCGCACGTCAGGTGGACGTTCGCGACCGTCGCCTGGGGCACCATCGACGTCGCCGAGAAGCCGGGGCTGCAGACGTTCACGCTGACCCCGGACGACGCAGCGAAGGACGAGCTCACGCGCGTGCGCGAGCGGCTCGCGAAGTAGCCGTCCCAGGTTACGAATCGACGTGTCTCGGCTATGACACCGCCGTCACCTCTCGCGGAGACCCCGATGCCTTTCGACTCGCTCGCGCGCGTTCGCTCGCGAACGCACTCCTCACTCCGACCTCGCCGCCTCGCCGCTTCGCTCGCGCTCGCCGCGATCGCGGCCTCGGCATTGCCCGCGCAGTGTGAACCGGATTGGCAGGACGGCGCGCCGGCACCCGGTCCGGACGGGACCGTGAACACGCTGGTGCCGCTGCCGAACGGCCAGGTCTTCGCGGGCGGCGTGTTCCGCGTCGCGGACGGCGCGATCGCGAACAACGCGGCAGTCTGGGTCGGCACGAACTGGCATGCGCTCGGCAACGGGCCCGGCATAGCCGTCAGGTGTGCTGTGCTCGAGCCGAACGGCGATCTGCTCGTCGGCGGCTCCGGCGGCATCCGGCGCTGGGACGGCACGACCTGGTCACAGCCTGCCCCGGGCCTGGGCGGCACGGTCGCGTGCCTGCTCGTGCTGCCCACCGGCGAAGTGATCGCCGGCGGCGCGCTGAGCCTGCCGGTGGCGCCGGGGACGATCGCGGTCGCGACGTGGAACGGCACGGCGTGGTCGACTCTCGGCACGAACACGCCGGCCGGCTCCGCGCAGGCGCTCGCGCGACTCGCGAATGGCGACATCGTGGCCGCGGGCACGTTCACGACCTTCCCGGCGCACGGCCTCGAGCGCTGGGACGGCACCTCCTGGCAGCCGATCGCCGGCTTGGACCCCACGGTCAACTCGATGGTCCACGACGCCGTCGTGCGCACGAACGGCGACCTCGTGTTCTCGGGCTCGTTCCGCATCCAGGGCGTCGACGGCGTGCTCGCGACGTGGGACGGCACGACGATGCAGCTGCTCCAGCCGCCGCTGTCGTTGCCGCGCAAGCTGCTCGCCGCGGCGAACGGCGACGTCGTCGTGGGCGGCACCGACCCGGCGAACAACCTGGCCCGCTGGACGGGCGCGAGCTGGCAGACGCTGAGCAACGTCCTCGGTCAGGTCACGCACCTCGCCGAAGACGCGTCCGGCAGCCTGCTCGTCGGCATGCAACCGCAAGCGCCGTTCCTGCACCGCGTGCGGCGTTTCAGCGGCACCGCGTGGCAGGACCTCGGCGGCGAAGCGCCGCCGAAGATCCTCGCGATGGTCCGGCTGCCGAAGGGCGAAGTGATCGCCGGCGGCACGTTCACCTCGCTCGACGGGATCCCGGCCGCCAACATCGCGCACTGGAACGGCGTCGCGTGGTCGCCGCTCGGCCTCGGCGTCGACTGGGACGTGACCTCGCTCGCGGTCGCGCCGAACGGCGACGTCATCGCGGGCGGTCGGTTCTTCCACGCCGGCGGTGTGGCCGCGAGCAACATCGCGCGCTGGGACGGATCGCGATGGTCGCCGCTCGGCGCGGGCCTGCCGGTCACCTGGTACAACGGCGGCGTCGCCGCGATCGCCGTCGCCGGCAACGGCGACGTGTACGCAACGGTGGCCAACGGCCTCGCGCGGTTCGATGGCCTGCAGTGGACGAACGTGCCGTTCCCGAGCACGTTGGCGGCCGCGGAGGCGATGGTGACGGATGCCGACGGCGACGTCCTGGTCGCCGGCACGTTCTTCGGCTTCGGGCCCCAGGCCACGGGGGTCCTGCGCGTGCAGGGCACGACGATGACCGCGATCCCCGGTGCACCGCTCCTCGCAACATCCGCCTTCCGCGCCGCCGACCACTCCGTGATCTTCAGCAGCCTGTCCGGCCTGCACCGGTGGGACGGGCACGCGTGGTCCACGCTGCCCGCCATGGGGCACCCGGTCCAGATCGACGGCATCGCGCAGCTGCCGAACGGCGAGTTGATCGCGTGCGGAACGCAGCATGCGCTCGGCGGCACCTCGCCGAGTTGTCTGTTCCGCCTGCGTCCCACGGGCTGGAAGCCGTGGAGCGAGCTGACCGTGGGCACGGGGAGGAGCGTCGTCGCGACACCGCGCGGCGAGGTGTTCGTCGCTGGCGACTTCGAGACCGCGGGCAACGTCGTGTGCTGTGGCCTCGCGCGCAGCCTGCCGACGTGCCCGGCCACCAGCAGCGTCGTCGGCGCCGGCTGCAGCGGCGGCGCGGGCCTCGTCACGCTAGCGGCCGACAACGGGGCCTGGATCGGCACCACGTTCCGCGCGACGGCGCACGGCATGGCCGCGAGCCCGCTCGCGATCCAGGTCCTCGGCGTGCAGGGCACGGCGGTGCCGCTGCCCGGCGGTGTGCCTGGCTGCTCGCTGTTCGTGCTGCCGCTGCTGACCGGCGTGCTGCTGCCGAGCGGCGACCTGGCCGCGGCGGCGTTCGCGCTGCCGGACCAGCTCGCGCTGGCCGGGCTGCAGTTCCGGTTGCAGGTCGTCGGCATCGAGCTCAGCGGACCGGGCAGCGTGCAGCTCACGAGCACGAACGCGCTGCAGGTCACGATCGGCGCCTTGTAGCGGCTCGCGAGACCGCGCGCCCGGTGCCGCTCGCGCTATCGTGCCCACGATGCGCGTTGCCCTCCTCGCCACGTGCCTCGTCGCTGCACTGCCCTGCCAGCAGCATCAGCAGCAGCCGACCGTCGCGACCCACTACTTCTACTGGTACCACTGGCCGACCGAGCACTTCGACGAGCCCGGCGCGCCGGGACCCGAAGGGCACTGCCGGCACTTCGTGCACCCGCAGAAGGTCAGCTACCTCTCCGTCGACTGGCACGCCGAGAACTTCGCGCAGATGGCCGAAGCCGGCATCGACGCGGCGCTGCCCGTGTACTGGGGCGCACCGGGCGCCTACGACCGGCCGAACCTCGCGTTCTCGCGCAATGGTCTGCCGCCGATGGTCGAGGCACTCGACCGGCTCGCGAAGGACGGCGCGAAGGCACCGCGGCTCGGCCTGTTCTACGACACGAGCACGCTCGCGAACGACACGCGCGGTGCGCCGCCGCCCGGCGGCAGAGCCGACCTGACGACCGAAGCGGGCCGCGACCTGTTCTGCACGACGGTCACCGACTACTTCGCCGCGATCCCGCAGCGGCACTGGGCGCGGCACCGTGGCGGCGCGCTCGTCGTGCTCTACGTGAGCGCGTTCGCGGGCAAGCGCGACGGGCAGCTCGGCAACGTGCTGCGCGACCGCTTCCGCGGGCGCTTCCCCGGCGAAGCGTGCTGCCTCGTCGCCGACGCGTCATGGGGCTCGATCGGCCAGGACCTGACCACGAGCTGGGGTGCCGCGCTGTTCGGGCCGCAGCTGCACCGCGGCACCGCACAGATCGGCCCCGGCTACGACGACCGCGCGGTGCCGGGACGCCGCACGCCGCTGCGCGAGCGCGAGGACGGCGCCTACTACGAGCACAGCTGGCAGCGCGCGATCGCGCACCAGCCCGAGCTCGTGCTGCTCGAGACCTGGAACGAGATGCACGAAGGCACCGAGCTGTGCCCGACGCGCGAAGCGGGGCGCCGCTACCTCGAGCTGACGAAGACGTGGATCGGGCGCCTGCGCTCCGGCGAAGACGGCGGGCCCCTGATCACGCTGCGCTGGCCGGAGCCGCGCGCGCTGCCGGATCTGTCGTGGGGCGGCGAAGCGAAGGGAGCCGGCGAGGTGGCGGTCGACTACGCCGCGAACACGCGGGCCGGCCTGCGTGAGGTCAGCTGCGGCGACGGCCTCTTCCGCGTCGAGGCCGGTGCGTTGGCGCCGATACCGGTCGGAGCAGGGCTGGGCAACTACCTGTACTTCCAGGTCAGCGACCACTTCGCGCACGACACCGAAGGCGACTTCGAGCTCGTCGTGCGCCGCACGCCGACGCCGGCGCGCATCGAGTTCGATTCGTGGGACACGAGTGCTGTGCTGCAGGGCGCCTACACCCGCTGCCAGCCGACGCAGTCCCGGACCGACGGCGAGCTCGTCGTCGAGAAGTACCTGCTCACGCGAGCCCGCTTCGCGAACCGGCAGAACGCCGGCGCCGACTTCCGCTTCGCGCTGGAAGAGTACACGGCGAGCATCCGCCAGCTGACGCTGCGCCGCGCGCCGCGTTAGGCCGCGAGCAGACGGTCGAGACCGTCAGCGCGTAGTGCAGGTGGCGGCACACACCCGCGAGCTCCATTTCGAGGATGGCCTTGCGTCGTCGACGACCGCCACCGTGTCCAGTTCACTGGCCCGATTGCTCAGGGGTCCAGGCAGAGGCAGCGGCCGCGGCGAGCAGCCGCGCCACCATCGCATGGACCACCGCGAGGAGCCGATGCGAAGGCGCGACCCGCTCGCCGATGCGCCGCAGGGCAAACCGCGCGAGCGCGCATCGCTGCTTTTTCTCGCGGACCTTTCGCGTGGGGGCTTTTCTTGCCAGTCCATCTCCGTAGGCTCGTTGCCCTTCCTCCCTGGTCGCCAGGGCCTCGTTTCTCCACCCCCGTCTCAACCTGAAGGAACCCACCATGCAGCGTCTCTGTCTCGTTGCGGTCGGCGCTCTCGCCTGTACCGCGATGGCCCAGTCCACCCTCGTCACTCCGAACGGCTACGCGAGTACCGCCGGCAACACGAACAACACGTACCCCTGGGCGCGCAACACGGCGAGCATGCGCATCCAGTTCCTCGTCGACAGCACGCACTTCACGAACCAGGGCGTGGTCAGCCCGATCATCATCTCGCAGCTGCGTTACCGCCCCTATGCCCAGACGACCGCAACGGCGGCCACGTGGACCGGCGGTACGTGGCCGAACGTGCGCATCGACATGGCCACGAGCCCGCTCGATTGGTCTCTTGCGAGCACGACATACGCCAACAACCTCGGCGCCGACGTCACGACCGTGCTCAACGGACCGGTCACCGTGGTCGGCGGCACGACACCCGGAGTTGGCGTCGTGTGTCCCTGGTACATCACGATCCCGCTGACGACGCCTTTCCTCTACGACCCGACGTCGGGCAACGACCTGACCCTCGACATCCAACTCGACGGCACGGGCTGGACCGGCACGAGCCGCGCAGCGGATCACGTGACGGGCGCGACCGGCGTCGGCGGCCCGGCACTGGGCTGCCGCATCTTCAACACGACGAGCCACACGGCGACGACGGGCACCATCGGCACGGCCTACGGCGCGGTCACCGAGTTCACCTACGTGCCGGCGAGCGGCCTGTACGCGGGCTTCAACGCGAACGTCACCGGTGGACCCTCGCCGTTGGCCGTGAACTTCACGAGCACGTCGTACTCGAGCGATCCAGGCGGCATCTCGGGCTACGCCTGGGACTTCGACGGCGACTCCGTGATCGACTCGACGGTCCAGAACCCAACGCACACCTACACGAACTGCGGCACCTACACCGTGTCGCTGACGGTCTTCGACGCGACCCACCCGCCGTCCACGCTGACCAAGAACGCGTACATCAAGACCGACGTCGTCACGGCGGACTTCACGCTGCTGGTCACTGGCCCGCTGACGGTCCAGTTCACCGACACCTCGACCCCCGCGGCGACGAGCTGGGCCTGGGACTTCGACGGTGACAGCGTCATCGACAGCACCGCGCAGAACCCGATCCACGTCTATCCGTACGCGGGCACGTTCGCACCCTCGTTGACCGTGACACGGCTGTGCTCGGCGCCGTCGACGGCAATCAGGGCAGTGAACTTCGCCACGGGCGGCCTGACCACGAACCTGGCGGCCAACAACGGCGTCGGCACGCCGGCGACGCTGTACTACAACCTCGACGTGCTGAACCCGCAGGGCGTCTCGATCCAGGGCTTCGACACGATCACGTCGACGATCAGCACACCGTTCACGGTGGACTGCTACCTGAAGGTCGGCACGCACGTGGGCTCCGAGCTCAACCCAGCACCCTGGACGCAGGTCGGCACCGCGTACGGCGTGACGGCCGCGGTCGCGAACCAGCCCGCCCTCTCGGCCTTCCAGAAGCCGGTCTACCTGCCGGCCGGCTCGTACGGCGTCGCGCTGCGCTACGTCGGCGCGTATCCGCGGTACGTGACGCAGACGACGCCCCTGACCTGGAGCACGGCTGACCTGTCGCTCACGGCCGGCTCGGCGTCGCTGTCGACCGCCGGTCCGTTCACGGGCACGAACCTCAACTCGCCGCGCGGCTGGGCCGGCACGGTCTACTACGTGACCCAGAACACGCACGGCGTCGCCGGCCACGGCTTCTTCGCCCCCGGCTGCGCCGGCACGCTGGGCGTCTCGCACCAGACGTACGTGACGCGGCCCGCGATCGGCAGCACGATGTCGGTGCAGGTCGGCGGACTGCCGTTCGGCGTCGCGGTGATGGTGATCGGCGTCACCCGGTTCCCGGTGCCCGTCGACCTGGGCATCATCGGCGCGCCGGGCTGCCCGCTGTACATCAGCCTCGACGCGACCGAGACCCTGGTCAGCGCGCCGCCGACCGCGACGTGGAACTTCGGGATCCCGAACGTCCCGGCGATCGCGGGCACGCTGCTCTACAACCAGGCAGCGGTCCTCGATCCGGCCGCGAACCCGTTCGGGTTCGTGATGGGCGACGGCGCCGGCTGGGTCGTCGGCACGCTCTGATCCGCGTGCTGCCGTAGCGACCGCCTGCGGGTCGCAGCGAGGCCGTCTCCGCCTGCGGGCCGGGGACGGCCTCGATCGTTTCGGGGGCAGTCCGCTGGCCGCGCCGAGCAGCGATCGCGCGCGAGGGGCTCGACGCGGGCCGGCTGCCGCGGCAAAAGAGGCGCCCCCCCGCCAATGTCCTCGCACGAACACATCGAGACCGGGAGAGCGCCGATCAAGGCGTGGATCCGCGGCGTGCCCGCCGAAGCGCAGGCGATGCAGCAGCTGCGCAACGTCGCGCTGCTGCCGATCGTGCACGGCCACGTGGCGGCGATGCCCGACGTGCACTGGGGCATCGGTGCCACGGTCGGCAGCGTGATCCCGACGAAGGGTGCGATCATCCCGGCCGCCGTCGGCGTCGACATCGGCTGCGGCATGATGGCCGTGCAGACGACGCTGACGGCGAGCGACCTGCCCGACGACCTGAAGTCGCTGCGCTCCGCGATCGAGCGCGCCGTGCCGCACGGCCGCACGAACCACGGCGGCAAGGGCGACCGCGGCGCGTGGAGCGAACTGCCCCCTCGCGCCGAGGACGCGTGGAAGCGCCTGCGCCCCGGCTACGACGCGATCGCCGAGAAGTACCCCCGGATCGACCGCGGTGCAACCGCCGAGCACCTGGGCACGCTCGGCACCGGCAACCACTTCATCGAGCTCTGTCTCGACGAAGCCCAGCGCGTCTGGGTCATGCTGCACAGCGGCTCGCGCGGCGTCGGCAACCGCATCGGCACACACTTCATCGAGCTCGCGAAGAAGGACATGCGCCAGCACCTCGCGAACCTGCCCGACAAGGACCTCGCGTACTTCAGCGAAGGTGCAGAGCACTTCGACGACTACGTGTTCGCGGTCGACTGGGCGCAGCGCTTCGCGCGCACGAACCGCGACCTCATGATGGCCGCGATCCTCGACACGCTCGCGCGCGACGACACGCTGCCGAAATTCACGCACGGCGCGGTCGCCGTCAACTGCCACCACAACTACGTGCAGCAGGAGGAGCACTTCGGCGAGCTCGTGTTCGTGACGCGCAAGGGCGCCGTGCGCGCAGGCCGCGGCGAGCTCGGCATCATCCCGGGCTCGATGGGCGCGCGTTCGTACATCGTGCGCGGCAAGGGCAACCCCGACAGCTTCCACTCGTGCAGCCACGGCGCGGGCCGCGCGATGTCGCGCGGCGAGGCGACGCGGCGCTTCACGCTCGCCGACCACGCAGCCGCGACGGCGGGCGTCGAGTGCCGCAAGGACGCGGACGTCATCGACGAGACGCCGGGCGCCTACAAGGACATCGACGCCGTGATGCAGGCACAAGCGGACCTCGTCGAGGTCGTGCACACGCTGAAGCAGGTCGTCTGCGTGAAGGGCTGAGCGTGCTGACCCTCGACGGCTCGCTCGGCGAAGGCGGCGGCCAGGTGCTGCGCACCTCGCTCGCGCTGTCGCTCGTGACGCAGCAGCCGTTCGTGATCGAGAAGATCCGCGCCGGCCGCGAGAAGCCGGGACTCAAGCGGCAGCACCTGACCGCCGTGCTCGCGGCCGCCGAGATCGGCGACGCCAAGGTCTCCGGCGCCGAGCTCGGCTCGCAGCGCCTCTCGTTCGCGCCGCGAACGTTGCGAGGTGGCGACTTCAAGTTCGCGATCGGCACGGCCGGCAGCACGACGCTCGTGCTGCAGACCGTGCTGCCGGCGCTGCTCGCGGCACCGGGGCCGTCGACGGTCGTGCTGAGCGGCGGCACGCACAACCCGCTGGCACCCCCGTTCGAGTTCCTCCAGCACGCGTTCGCGCCGGCACTGCGTGCGATGGGTGCGCCGATCGAGATGCAGCTCGTCCGGCACGGCTTCGCGCCGGCCGGCGGCGGCGCGATCGCGGTCAACGTAGCACCCGCGAAGTGGTCGCCGGTCCAGTTCACGAGCCGGGGCCACGACCGCTGTCCGCGCGCCCGTGTGCTGCTGTCGCAGCTGCCGCGCAGCGTCGCCGAACGCGAGCTCGCGGTCGTGCGCCAGCAGCTCGGGATCCATCCCGAGCAGCTCGCGATCGAGGTCGTCGACTCGCAGGCTTCCGGCAACATGCTGCTGCTCGAGTACCCGAACGACCACGTGACCGAGGTGATCGCGGAGCCCGGCGAACGTGGAGTGTTCGCCGAGACGGTCGCCGAGCGCGCGTGCAAACGGGCGCTCGCGTTCCTCGCCGTCGACGTGCCGGTCGGCGAGTACCTCGCGGATCAGCTGCTGCTGCCGATGGCGCTCGCGGGCGGTGGCGTGTTCCGCACTCTGCCGCCGAGCCAACACACGCGAACGAACGCGCAGGTCATCGAGCGCTTCCTGCCCGTGCGCTTCCAGCTGCTCGAGCACGGCGCGACCGGCGCGTGCACCGTCGAGGTCGAGCGCGCGTGAAGTGCTCAGCCGGCCACGATGCCCGGCAGCCCGTCGATGCTCGATCCGTTCTTCTCGCGCACGTACGCGGCCATGCCGGCTTCGCCCTTCTTCTCGGCCCACTTGCCGATCAGCTCGCGCTCGCCCTCGAAGCGCAGCAGCGGCACGCCGAAGCCGCACGAGTCCGCGATGCGCGACAGCTCGACGCGGACGATCGTGCGCACGCCGAACGCGCCCGTGCCGAACTGCGCGAGCAGCGGCGCGAAGCCCGGATCGCCGGCCGAGATCACCTCGCCCTTTCCATACAGCCGCACGATGCGCGGCGGGCCCTCGAACGCGCACAGCATGATCGTGATGCGGCCGTTCTGCCGCACGTGCGCGACGGTCTCGATGCCGCTGCCGATGCGATCGACGTACGCGACCGTCGTCGGTCCGAGCACACGCAGCGGGTCGCCGCCCTTCGGCGAGCAGTTCACGTGGCCACCGTCGCCGCTCGGCGCCGTCGCGACGAAGAACATGCGCTGCGCGGCGAGCCACGCCTGCAGGTCGGCGTCGAGCGCCGAATGGAGTTTGCCCATGGCGCTAGATGAGCAGACCGCTCGAGGCACCGCCATGCTCGGGTGTTCCGAGTGTTCGGAGCCATGGGGTTGACGCCCACGTGCGGGCGCAGGAGAACTCCAGGTCGCCCTCCGATCTCCCAGCCCCGAGGCGACGCGCTCGCCTCGAGGAGTGTCCATGCGCTGTGCATTCACGCCGCTGTCCCTCGTTGCGATGCTGGCCGGTCCGCTCGCTGCCCAGTGCACCACCTCCTGGACTCACGGCAACGCGCTGCCGGGAATCCACGGAGCCGTGCTCGCGATGGCCTCGTTCGATCCGAGCGGGACCGGGGCCGCGTTGCGGATCGCTGTCGCTGGCCAGTTCACCCTCGTGGGCACGACGCTCGCCGCGAACGTCGCGGTGTACGACGCCGCGGCCGGCACGTGGCAGGCACTCGGATCGGGTCTCGACGGCACGGTGCTGTCGCTGGCCTTCCTGCCGAACGGAGACCTGATCGCCGGCGGCGACCTCTACAGCGCCGGCGGCATGCCCCTCTCCGACCTCGCGCGGTGGAACGGCACGACCTGGTTGCCGATGGGCGACCCCGATGGTTGGGTCCGGACCATGACCGTGATGCCGAACGGCGACCTGATCGCCGGCGGCAGGTTCATGAGCATCGGCGGCGTGGCGGCCAGCCGCATCGCGCGATGGGACGGCACGGCCTGGTCGCAGCTCGGCGGCGGGCTCGCTTCGGAAGTCTCGGCGCTCCAGGTCATGCCGAACGGCGATCTCGTCGTCGCCGGCCAGTTCTCTTCGGCTGGCAGCTCCGTCGTCAACCGCATCGCGCGCTGGAACGGCACGACCTGGTCGGCGCTCGGCGCCGGCGTCGGCCTCGGCCCGTTGGGCGCCCCGCCGGTGCTGTCGATGGCGGTCGCCCCGAACGGCGACTTGATCGTCGGCGGCCTGCTGACCGGCGCCGGCGGGCTCGCTGTGAACAAGATCGCGCGCTGGGACGGGGCCACGTGGTCGCCGCTCGGCGCCGGCGTCAGCGGGAACATCAACGCGGTGACCGTCCTGGCCAATGGCGACGTCGTGGCGGCGGGCGACTTCGTGACCGCGGGCAGCGTCCATGCACCATCGATCGCGCGCTGGAACGGACAGTCCTGGTCGACGATGGGGCCGAGGGTCGGCCTCGTGTTCGCGCTGACGAGGCTGCCCGGCTCCGGCACGCTGGTGATCGGCAGCTGGGGAGTACAGACGGGGGCCACCTACACGATCGTCGCATCCTGGAACGGCTCGGTCTGGGTTCCGATGACGGGAACCGGGGACGTCGCATCCGTCCACGCGATCGCCACGCGCGGCAACCGCGTGACGATCGGGGGCACCGTCTTCCGCGTCGCGGGCATGGCCGCGAACCACGTCGCCGAGTGGGATGGCAGCACCTGGAACAACCTCGGCGGCGGCACGAACGGCGCGGTCCTCGCGGCCGCATACCTGCCCAACGGCGATCTCGTGATCGGCGGCTGGTTCAACTGTGTCGGATCGATCGCCGCGAGCAACATCGCACGATGGGACGGCACCACCTGGCATGCGTTCGGCCTCGGGGCGAACCGGCTCGTCAACGTGCTGGCGGTGTCCCCCACCGGCGAGTTGTGGGCCTCGGGCGATTTCACGACGATCGACGGCGTCGTCGTGAACCGCATCGCGAGGTGGAATGGCTTCACGTGGTCGGGGTTCAACAACCAGCTGTGGACCGTGAAGGACATGGCGTTCGCCGCGAACGGCGATCTGATCGCGGTCGGCACGGTCCCCTTCCAGACCACCCCCCCCTCGACGGGCATCGCGCGCTGGAACGGCACGGCCTGGACCGGCATGCCGGGCCTCGGCGCCAGCGGGTGGGCGATCGCCATCGGCCCCAACGGAGACGTCTTCGTCGCCCTGTCCACCACTACGGCGAGCAACGTCAAGCGCTGGGACGGTGCCGCGTGGAACAACTTCGGCGGCACGCTGCAGGGAGAGGTGCGGGCGCTCGAGGCTCTGCCGAACGGCGACCTCGTGGGGGCAGGACGCTTCGCGACGGCCGGTGGAGTGCTGGTCAACAACATCGCGCGATGCGACGGTATTGCGTGGCTGCCGTTCGGCGCCGGCACGAACGCGCAGGTCGACGCGCTGGCCCAGCTGTCCGACGGCTCGCTCGCCGTCGGCGGCCGGTTCGCCTGGGCCGGCGGCGGCCCCGCCGTGGGATTCACGCGCATCGTCTCTTCGTGCGCACCGGCGGCGGTCTCGTTCGGCAACGGCTGCAGCGGCTCCGCGGGCCCCGTCGTGCTCGGCGCGACCGCGCTGCCGTGGGTCGGCAACACGTTCCGCGCTGTGACGACCGGCGTGCCCGCGACGGCCGTGGCGCTCGCGGTCAGCGGGTTCGGCACCGCGTCGATTCCCCTCGCGTCGCTGCTGCCGGAGGGCGTTGCCGGCTGCCTCCTGCTCGTGACGCCGGACCTGATCGAAGCTCGCTTGCCGGTTGCCGGCATCGCCACGAGCACGCTCGCGATCCCGGGCTCCGCAGCGCTGATCGGCCAGACGCTGCACCACCAGGTCGTGCCCGTCGAGCTCGGTGCTGCCGGCATCACGGCATTGACGAGCTCGAACGGGCTCACACTGACGATCGGATCCTTCTGATCGCCTCGAGGAGTGTTCTCATGCGTTGCGCTCTCGTCGTCACGCCGCTGTCCATTGTCGCGGCGCTGGCTGGTCCACTTGCAGCCCAGTGCACCACTTCGTGGACACCAGGCAACCCGCTGGCAGGCATCAACGGGACCGTGCGCGCGATGGCGTCGTTCGATCCAACCGGCACGGGGACCGCGGTGCGGATCGCAGTCGCTGGCCAGTTCACGCTCGTCGGTGCGTCGTTCGCCACGAACATCGCCGTGTTCGACGTCGTTGCCGGCACGTGGCAGGCGCTCGGTTCGGGGCTGAGTAGCACCGTCTTCGCGCTGGCCTGGATGCCGAACGGCGACCTCATCGCGGGCGGCGAGCTCAGCAGTGCCGGCGGTGTGCCCGTCAGCGACCTCGCGCGATGGGACGGCACGGCATGGTCGTCGATCGGAGGCGTCGGCGGAACCGGCTCGGTCCAGGCGCTGGCGGTGATGCCCAACGCAGACCTCGTCGCCGGCGGTTCCTTCACGAGCATCGGCGGCGTGCCTGCCAACAACCTGGCGCGATGGAACGGGACGGCCTGGTCGTCCCTCGGCGGCGGCGTCAACGGCCACGTCACGGCGCTCCACGTCATGCCGAACGGCGACCTCGTCGTCGCCGGCACTTTCGTGACGGCTGGCAGTGTCGCGGCGAACTGCATCGCGCGCTGGAACGGCGCCACCTGGTCGCCGCTCGGCCTCGGGATCCTGCCCCCCTCGCCGCTGGCGGCGGCGGCGGTGCTGTCCATGGCGGTCGCCCAAAACGGCGATCTGATCGTGGGCGGCCTCATGACCACGGCCGGCGGCGTGCCTGCGAACCGGATCGCCAGCTGGAACGGGGCCACGTGGTCGGCGCTCGGCACCGGACTCGACGCGGCCGTCAAGGCGGTGGCCGTCCAGGCGAATGGCGACATCGTGGCGGCCGGCGACTTCACGACCGCGGGCGGCGTCCCCGCGCAATCGATCGCGCGCTGGAACGGACTGATCTGGTCGCCGATGGGGCCGCGGGTCGGTCGCGTGTCCGCGCTGACCACGCTGCCCGGCTCCGGCACGCTCGTCGCCAGCAGTGCGGCGGTACAGCCGGACGTCTCCTACACGAGTGTGGCATCCTGGAGCGGCTCGGCCTGGATCCCGATCACCGGGACCGGAGACATCGCGTCCGTCGCCGCGATCGCGACGCGCGGCAACCGGATGACGATCGGGGGCGCCGTCTTCCGCGTTGCGGGCATGGTGGCGAACCGCGTCGCCGAGTGGGACGGCAGCAGCTGGAACAACCTCGGCGGCGGCACCGACGGCAAGGTCCACGCGGCTGCCTACCTGCCGAACGGCGACCTCGTGATCGGCGGCGCTTTCACTTCGGCGGGTGCGACGCTCGCGAGCAACATCGCGCGATGGGACGGCAGCGCGTGGCATGCGTTCGGCGTCGGGACCGACGGCGTCGTCGAAGTGCTGGCGGTGTCCCCCGGCGGCCAGCTGTTCGCCGCGGGACGCTACTCGTCGATCGACGGTGTCCCCGTGAACCGGCTCGCGAAGTGGAATGGCGTCACCTGGGCGGGTCTCGGCAACCCGATCTGGGCCGTGTCCGACATGGCGTTCGCCGCGAACGGCGACCTGATCGCAGTCGGCAGCATCGCCTTGCCGTCGGCGCCCACCGCCATTGGCATCGCGCGCTGGAACGGCACGGCCTGGTCCCCCATGCCCGGCCTGGGCTCCTACGGGCGGGCGGTCGCGATCGGCCCCAACGGCGACGTCCACGTCGGCGTAGCGAGCGTCATGTCGAGCACCATCCGGCGCTGGGACGGCGCTGCGTGGAGCGACTTCGGGAGCGCACTGCTGGGCGAGTTGCACGCGCTCGAGATCCTGCCGAACGGCGACGTCGTGACGGCCGGGTACTTCACGACGGCCGTCGGTGTGCCGCCGGACAACATCGCGCGCTGGAATGGAGCGGCGTGGACCCCGTTCGGAGCCGGCGCGGACTCGTCGATCGACGCGCTGGCCCAGCTGCCCGATGGCTCGCTCGCCGTCGGCGGCCGGTTCGCCTCGGCCGGCGGCGTGCCCGCGGTGGGATTCACGCGCCTGGTCTCTTCGTGCGCGCCGGCGGCGGTCGCGTTCGGCAGCGGCTGCAGCAGCTCCGCGGGACCCGTCGTGCTCGGCGCGACCACGCTGCCGTGGATCGGCAGCACGTTCCGTGCTGTGACGACCGGCGTGCCCGCGAGCGCCGTGGCACTCGCGGTCAGCGGCTTCGCGACCGCGTCGGTTCCGCTCGCGTCGCTGTTGCCTCAGGGTGTGCCCGGCTGCCTCCTGCTCGTGACGCCGGACCTGCTCGACGCATCCCTGCCGGTCGCCGGCAGTGCCGTGAGCACGCTCGCGATCCCTGGCTCCGCAGCGCTGATCGGCCAGACGCTGCACCACCAGGTCGTGCCCGTCGAGCTCGGCGCTGCGGCCATCACGGCAGTGACGAGCTCGAACGGGCTCACGCTGACGATCGGATCGTTTTGAACGGTGCCGCCCGCGGAGGCGGCGCGCGTCAGAGCGAGAGGCGCGAGCGGACCACGCCGTCCTGCGAGAACGCGATCAGTCCGTGGCCTGGCGCGAACCAGAACATGTACTCACGCTGGCCCACGCCGAGATCGTGGCGGTTCCACGTCAGCGAGATGCGCAAGTGGATGACGTCGAGCAGCTGCTGCTCGCCGACGCGGCGCGGTTCCCCCCACGACCAGATGCCGAACACCGTCATCTGCCCGCTGAGCGGCAGCGCGGTCGTCGGGCTGCTGACCTGCGTCGCAGTCGTCAGCGACCCGACCGACGGCGCGAGACTCGAGTGCGTCCACACGGGGTACGACTCGTTCCAGACCTCGCGCCACTCGCCGAGCACCGACTCGCGCCCGCGCAGCCGTTCTGCATCGAAGTAGAGCAGGTCCGTCCCGTAGGGCCCGGCGATGCGCCATCGCTGCGCCGCTGGCCCCGCAAACGGGGATTCTGCGGGCACCTCCTCGACTCCGAACGTGAGGTCGCCGGCGAGCGACACGACCGTGCCCGGCTGCTGCCAGTAGCTCGAGAGCGCGACCGGCTGTGCCTGGATGACCTGGTAGTGCCCCGCGTGGCGGATCGGCAGCTCGATGTGGGCACTCGTGATGTCGACGACGGCCGGCTCGAAGTCGATCGTGTTGCCGTTGCGCACGTGTCGCGCCCGCACGTTGCCGGGCGCGGTGTGATACACGTGCATCGGGCGATACGGCGCACGCAGCGTCGCGAGCTCCTCGAAGCGCACGGCGGGCTCGACGAGGAACGGTTGTGACGGCGGCTCGACGCGGACGAGTGGGCTCACGCCCGGGATCGGGGGCGGGGTCAGGTCGCGGATGCGAAATGCCGTCGGTGTCGCGACGGCTCCCGCCGGAATCGTCAGCATCAGGCCCGCCTGCACGCCGCTGCCGACCGTGATGACCCCACCCTCGGGGCCGATCGTCGCGGCGGCAATGACCGGTGGACCATCGTTCGAGCTGGAACCGCTGCATGCCACGGCAGCGAGACAGCAGAGCAATGGAGGGCCCAATCTCATCGCCCCGGTCATAGCCGCGGGCGGGCAATCGGTAACGGCAAAGCTCCCGTCATTGCCGGCGGTGCGCAGCGCACAGGCGCGACTCCGATCGGCACGGGCCCGTGCGAAACGGCGTCGCCGCCTGCGAGGGTCCGGGCGTCACCACGCGTGCAGCCAGAAGCCGCGCGTCGGCAACAGCTGCCCCGGCAAGACCGTCACGCCCTGCGCCCACAGGGTCACGGGCCGCACGGCGGCCGGCAGCGCCAGCGTGAACGGCTGGCCAGCGAACACCGGCACGAGCGCGTCGGGTCGCGGCAGCAGCGGGCACGCGGCGGGGAACAGCGGCGCGGTCAACGGCTGCACGTCGATCCCCAGCACGAGCACCACGGGATCGAAGAGCATCGAGGTGAACTGTACGCCTGTTCCCGCGAACGCGGGCACCGCCACGAGCAAGCCAGCGCCGGCACACCCCAGGCCGACGGGGCTGATGGCGAGCGAGTTGTTCGGGAACACGCGCATGCGGAGCTCGAGGTCGACCATGCCCTGCCCCGTCTGGCTCACGTGGCTGCGCATTCGGATCCGCAGCGGCTGCACGTCGAGCGTGATCGAGCTGATCGACACCACCGCCGTAGTGCCCACCGTCATCTCGATGGCGCCGTCGTCGCCGACGTCGATGCTGCACGCCGGCACCACGGTGCCCGCGCCCGCCGTCAGCACACGCGACAGCTCGATGGTGACCGGAGTCGCGGAGGTCGCGGCGAGGTCGACGAGGATCTGGCCCGTCGCGACGGCGAACGACGGCCCCCCTTCCAGCACGTGGGCGAACTGCTGCCATGCGACCTGCGTCTCGGTCGCGAACGAGTACTCGAACCAGGTGCTGCGCGCTTCCGTGTTGCCGCTCGGCGACGACAGGAACTGCGGGCCCGGCGTGCTCGCGGGCACGACCTGCTGCACGGGCGGCTGGCCGAGCACCGACGAGTAGGCGACCGTCGCGACGGGTGTTGCGGTTGCGAACGTTGCCGTCACCGATTGGGCGGCGGCGATACCGGTGGACATGAGCACGAAGAGCGTCGTGGCGTAACGCGGCATGGGGCTGTACCTCTCGTAGCCATTACTTCGGGCGCACGCGGCGGTAACGGATCGCACCCGAGGAGTGATTCCCGTCGCGCGGGAGAAAGGCTCGGGACCTCGACCAGGCTCGCTGCGGAAGAAAGCGTAATGCCCGCCGCGCATCGGGGCACAAGCTGCGGTTGCGCCACGGACGCGCCGCGAGCCGCCCGTGAGGCCTCCGAGCCGCGACTACGCTGCTCGTTCCACACCACCTCGAACACCACACTCCACATGCCCCCCACACCGTGGTCCCTGCTCCTCGTCGCCCACGCCGCACTCGGCTCGCAGCTGGTTGCGCAGGCGTTCCAGCCGCTGCCCGCCTTCGTGGACGTCGCCGACTCCAACCAGAGCCTCGGCCTCCCGTTCGGCAAGCCCGGTTTCCGCACGCAGATCCTCGTCGACGCGGCGAGCTTCACGCTGACCGGCGCGACGTTGAACAGCATCAGCTTCCGCGCCGACCGCTGGCTCGCGCCCCCGACGACCTCCACGCAGGTGCCGAACGTCACGGTCGAGCTGAGCCACACGAACAAACTGCTCGGTGCGCTGTCGGCGACCTTCGCGAACAACATCACCGGCACCGCCACGACCGTGTTCCAGGGCACCGTGACGCTCCCGGCGCAGGGCATCGGCGGCGCGGGGCCGTTGCCGTGGAACATCGTGATCCAGTTCTCGCAGCCATACGCGTTCACGACCTCACAGGGCAACCTGCTGATCGACATCGTCGGCAACAACCCGGCGGCCGGCACGCCGAACTACCACCTCGACGCAGTGCAGGCCGGCGGTGCGGCCACGCAGTTCGGCGTCAGCGGCCAGCATCCTTCGTTCGACAACCTGCTGCTCTACGTGTCGACCGGCGTCGACCTCGTGCCGCGCCTGATCTCGCCGGGCAACACGATCGACTTCACGTCGACGCTGTTCTTCTCGGCGTCGCCCGGCCTGCTGGCGCTCGGCACTGCCGCGCTGACGCCGCCAGTCGATCTCTCGGTGCTCGGCGCGCCGACGAACTTCCTCTACATGGATCCGATCGTGTTCGCGACGCACAACTGGATGCAGCACTTCATCGGCTGGATGACGACGTCCTCGTTGCCGCTGCCCAACTCGACGACTTTGATCGGCGCGACGATCTACGGCCAATCGGTGATCCTCGTGCCGGCCGCGAATCCGCTCGGCCTGATCCTCAGCCACGCCGTCGAGGTGCGCATCGGCGACGAGTTCGAGGCGCTGCCGCTGCAGCAGGTCGACTCGACGAACCCGGCCTCCGCGACCGGGGTCCTGGTGGACTTCGGCACTCCGGCCCAGCCCGAACGCGGCGCCGTCGCGATCCGGCTCGGCGGCGCGTTCTTCTGAGCGGCCCCGCCCGCGCGCGGGCCGGGCAGTCAGAAGGACCCGACGGTCATCGCGAGCGCATTGCTCGCTGTGATCGCGACGAAGCCGACGCCCGGGCTGTACTCGAACAGGTTCAGCTGGTGGAAGAACGTGGCGCCGACGAGGAACGGCGCGTTCGGGATCACGAGCTCGGTCGTCGCAGCGCCGTTCGCGGCGAGCGAGAAGTTCACGTAGTCCGGCATCACGAGCAGGTCGCAACCCGGCTGGCCCTGCGGCAGCACGGCCGAGAGCGGCAGCGAGAGTGTCGAGAGGCCGAACACCTCGGACACGAGCGACAGCGCGGGCAGCCCGGTCGCGTGCGCGCGGAACCTGCCGCCGATCCACGGCAGCGTCTCGACCGCGAGCACGTTCGCGCCGCCCGAGCCATTGCAGCCGGCACCAGCGCCGGCCTGCTGTGCTGGGCACGTCGTGTCGATGCGCGCGAGGTTCTGCATCGGGCCGCCGAGGAACAGGTGCCCCTTCGGCAGGAACGTCGCCGTGTAGACCGAGGAGAAGCCCAGGTTGGCGAAGCCGGACCATGCGGAGCCGTTCCAGCGCGCCACGTTCTGTGGCGGGACCGGGGCACCAAGTGGGCCGGTGAAGAAGAAGAACCCGCAGACGACCAGATCACCGTTCGGCAGGAAGTCCACCTCGGAGGCCCACTGCATTCCGAACGGATAGCCGTACGTGGGGCCGAGCGGCGTCCACGTGGCACCGTTCCACAGCGCGAAGTTCGGGAGGCTCCCCGTGAGGGTTCCGGCCCCGAACAGCTTGCCGTCCGGCGTCGCCGCGATCACGTCGATCCACGTCATGCCCGGCGCATGCGGCGCCCAGGCGCTACCGGTCCAATGCACGATTCCGGCCGTATTGGCGAACAGAAGTTCGCCGTTGGGCCCGATCGCGAGCGTGCACTTGATCGAACCCGACCACGTGCCGAGTACCGACCAGCCCACGCCGTCCCAGCGGTGGACCTGGCTCATGGTGGGGCTGGTGCTGAGCGCGTTGGCAACGACCAGCTCGCCCTGCGGAGTGACGACGACGGCCCGGACCATCGCGGCGACTCCGGCGCCGAGCGGCGCCCACGTCGAGCCGTTCCACTGCGCGAGGTTGTTCGCGGCAACGCCACCGGCGCTCGAGAAGGTCCCCGCCGCGACGAGCTCGCCGCCCGGCAGCACGGCGAACTTGCGAACGCCCTGGACGCCGCTGCCGAGCGCGGACCAGCTCCCGGTCTGCGGATCGAGTCTCGCAATGCCGTTCGCACTCACGCCGCCAGCGGTCGTGAAGCTGCCGGCGACGACGAGGTGCTTCGGCAGCGGACCGGCGCCGTCCGGATCCCACAGCACGGACGCCGTCACGGGTCCGTCGAACCCGGACACGGTGCTCGTTCCCGTGGCGCACTGCGCAGGCACCGGGCTGGCGAGGCCGAGGGGAACCAGGCAAGCGAGAAGGCCGCGGGACGTGGACCTCATGGCACCATCATGCCTCGCGCGGTCGCGGATCGCGCCCCCCGGCGCGTGCGAACGTGCGAACCACGAACCGACTGGCGGTTGGCGGCGGCCCGCAGCGCCTGCAGACTGTGTGCATGCGGAACGCGCCCCTGCTCGCTGCCCTGCTCGCCGCCGGAGTCCTGGCCGCGCTCTGGTGGCTGTGGCACGACGAACCGGCGGTCCCGGTCACGCCGGCGCCGGCGGCCAAGGAGCCGCGCTCCGAGCCGGCCACGCCTGCTGCCGCGGCCCCCGCTGCCGCCGCCGCTGCGCAGCCGCCCGCGGCCGTGACGCGACACGAAGTCGGCGGCGACGGTACGTTCGTCAGCGAGAGCGAGGAGCACGGCATCGTCGCGGACGCGGTGCGCGACGGCATGAGGATCCTCGTGCTCGGCGCCGACCGGCAGCCGCGCGCGAACGCGAAGCTCGACGTGCGCTGGCGCAAGGGATTCGGCCTCTACGGCAACGACCGCGGCCTCACCGACGCACACGGCCGTTTCGCGACGACGGTCGCCGAGTACGAGATGCTCGAACGCGTCGTGCTCACCGATCCCGTGCACGGCGAGCTCGAGAGCTCGTTCGACTTCCTGCCGATGGCGAACGACCCGCGCACCGTGCTGTGCATCGTGCCGGAGCTGCACGCGGTGACCGTGCGCGTCGTCGACGAACGCGGCGCCGCGATTCCGGCGGCCACGGTCGAGGTCAGCTGCGGCCGCGTCGACGCGGTGCAACGCGAGTTCGTGCTCGCGCCCGACGACCGCGAGTTCGCCGCGGATCCCGAAGGGCGCGCCGTGATGCACCTGCCGGTCGGCACCCACGAGCTCGAGGTGACGGCCCCCGGCTACAGCGCGACGTACTCGCTGCGCGCCGCCGTGGCGCCCGGCGGCCGTGAGCTGACGATGCACATGCTCGCCGATGCGAACCGGCACGACGTGCTGGTGACGGTCGTCGCACCGCCGGCCTTCACGGGCTCGATCACGGCCGGCGGCTTCACGGATCAGGCGCTGGCGCCGCCCGTGCTCGAGCCCGACAGCGCGGAGCGGATCCAGCTGCAGTTCGACGCGCGCCGGCTCGGACCGCGCACGTTCGTCGTTTCGGCGCCGCCGATGCCGTGGCGCTGCACGGCGCGCGCGGAACACCACTACGGCAGCGCCGACGTCGAGGACTTCGCGACGAGCGCGACCGTCGTGTTGCGCGCGCCCCGTGCGTCGAAGCCCATGGCCAGGCTGCGTTGCAAGCTCCTGCTGCCGGGCGGCGAGCAGACCTTCGGCGACGTCATGGTGCACACGAGTCCGGACCTCGTCTACGGCCCACGCCACTCCGTCAGTACGAAGTCGCCGTTCGTCGCGGTCGCGCCGGGCGGCCGCGCGTGCGTCAGTGCGTGGCGCCATGGCTTCCCGCCGGCGCTCGCGGGGCCCATCGAGCTGACGGCCGGCGAGCACGAAGTCGTGCTGCAGTTCACGCGGCCGATGACGATCCGCGGCCGAGTCGTCGACGAGCACGGCAATCCCGCGAAGGCCCACGTGAGCCTGCTGCGCCCAGCCGGCGTGCTGCGAGCGCTCGGCCCCGACGTGCCCGAGATCCTCGCCAGCAGTGCGACCGGCGACTTGCGCGGCACGACGGACGACGGCGCGTTCGTGTTCGACGACGTCGGCGCCGGCGAGCACGTGCTGTCCGTGTCCCCGGAGCAGACGGGCTGGCCCGCGCACGTACGCGTGCAACCGGGCGACCAGGACGTCGTCGTGCGGCTCGGCGACGGCATCGGGGACCGCGTGCGCATCGAGGGGCGCGTGACGCTGTCGACCACCGGCGCGCCGGTCGCCGGCGCGACAGTGAAATGGTGCTCGGACGTCTCGACGGACGAGAACCGGACGGACGCCGACGGTCGCTATCGGGCCACGGCACCACCGGGCCTGCTGCACTTCACGGTCATGGCGCGCCGCTGCGCGTGGATCGAGTCGGAGCCGGCCGCGTTCGCGCCCGGCCTGCACACGCGCGACATCGTCGTGTCGCCGAGCGAGCCGCTGTTCGTGCGCGTGCGCGACGAGGCCGACCGCGTGCCGCGCCTCGAAGTTCTCGCGTTCGACACCAAGGGCCGCGAGATCCCGTTCCTCGACCACGACGGCAACTACAACGACAGCATCGTCCACCTCGACGGCAACGGCCGCGCGGAGCTCGGCGGCCTGCCGCACGCGCCGCTGCGGCTGCGGCTCCGGACCGAGGACGAGCAGCAGTCGATGGACGTCGACGTGCCGGAGGCCTTCCGGCGCGACGCCGACTTCCCGATCGTCTGGAAGCCGCAGGGAAAGCCGAAGTGACGGACCGGCGAAAGGGCTCGTGCCGCTTGTCCCGGCGTGGGGTGCCGCGGATCGCGCAGATCGTGAAACCCGCGGCCTCCGCCGCGCGGAGAGACGCCGTGCAAACTCCGGTCGAGACGCTGTTCGCGAGGTTCGCGGCGACCGGGGATCCGGACGCGCTCGCGGCCGTGTTCGACCAGTTCGCCCCGCGGCTGCTGCTCGTCGCCGCGCACCTGGCCGGCGGCGGCTTCGCGGAGGACATCGTGCAGGCGACGTTCGTCGACGCGATCCGGCAGCGGCAGCGCTGGGACCGGACGCGCCCGCTCGCGCCGTGGCTGATCGGACTGCTCGGCATCCACGTGCGGCGCGCGCGGCGCGAGCGACGCCGCCTGCCGGATCCGGCGCGCGTCGGGACGCGGGCCAGCGAGTCCGCCGAGTCTCTGGCCGAGGCGAACGAGTGCTTCGAGGCGGTCGCGGCGGCCGTCGAGGCGCTGCCGCGCCACTACCGGCAGGTGCTGTCGCTGCGGCTCGTGCATGGCCTCGAGCTGCAGCAGATCGCGCACAGCCTCGACGTGCCGCTCGGCACCGTGAAGGTTCGCGTGCACCGCGGGCTCGTGCTGCTGCGGCGCGCGCTGCCCGCCGGGTTCACGGCGTCGGTCGCGCTGCTGGCTGTGCCGTCGCTCGGCCTCGCCGCGGCGCGGCAGGCCGTGCTCGCCGAGGCCGCGAGTGCCACGGCCGCGGTCGCGGCGGTCGCCGCGACGGGAATCGCTTTCGGAGGATTCGGCATGAAGAAGCTCGCGCTCGGTGTCGCGATCGCCGCAGTCGCGGCCGTCGGGTGGTTCACGTTCGGTCCCGACGCAGGTACAGCACCGGTCGGCCCACCACCGCAGCAGGCGGCAGCACTCGTCGTGGCCGGAGTCGAAGCGCCGCAGCGACCGGACGCCGTGCGCGCGACGCCCGAGGCCGCGCCGGCAGCACCCGTGATCGCCGCGAACGAACGTGCGGCCGCGCCGACGACCGGCTCGCTCGTCGTGCAGGCCGTGTGGGCCTCGGACGGCGCGCCGGCGCCGGACGTGACGCTCCGCGCGTACCCGATGCCGGCCAATGCAGCGGCCGGGACGCGCGTCCGCCTGCAGGACGCAGCCGTGGGCACGACGGACGCCGCGGGTCGCGCGGCGTTCGCGGCGCTGCAGCCAGGCAAGTACTCGCTGATGGCCGTCGGCGCGCCATCGCAGTCCGCGGCCTCGCGCGTCGAGGTGCGAGCCGGCGAGAGCGCCGGGTTCCGCCTCGCGATCGAGGGCACCGTCCAACTGCGCGTGACAGTCGTCGCCGCCGATGGCGCACCACGTCACGGCGCAACGGTGTGGCAGCGGATCCAGCAGGCCAGCGCCGACCCGTTTCGCTGCCTCGGCACGACGGATGCGGCCGGCAGATTGGAGTGGCGGGGCTTTCCACCGAACGAGATCTGGGCGCGCGCGGCGGGGCTGCAGCCGAGCCCGCTGCATACGCTGCCGCAGACCGCGCCGACCGACCCGATCGACGTGCGGCTCGTGCTCGGCGGTCCCGGTTGCACACTGCTCGGCAGCGTCGCCGACCCGCAGGGCCGGCCCGCGGCCGGCGCGCGCGTCCTGATCGCCTGCGACGACTCGCTGCTGCCCGCGGAACCGCGCTCCGAGGTCGCGCTGACCTCCGACGAACGCGGTCGCTTCCAGTGCGACGAGGTGCCTGCCGGCGAACGGTACGTCGGCGCGTCGTTGCCCGGGTTCGCGATGGCGCTCGCCCGCGTGCAGACGTCGCCAGCAGCACCGGCCACGATCGCGCTCGTCCTGCGCACCGGCGTGACGCTGAGCGGGCGCGTGACCAACTCCGAAGGCGCACCCGTTCCGGACGTCGAGGTCGCGGCGCACCACCGCCGCATCACGGTCGGCTTCCGGACGGACACGGATGTCGGCCGCTCGATGCGCACCGACGCCGACGGGCGCTACCGGATCGCCGCGATCATGCCCGGTGAGTTCACGGCGCGCGTGATGGTCGAGCCGATGCTGCAGCGTGAGCTGACCGGCGCGGACGGCGAAGAGCTCACGTGGGACCCCGTTCGCGACGCGCCGCGCACGATCAGCGGCGTCGTCGTGGACGCAAACGACGAACCGCTCTCCG
This sequence comes from Planctomycetota bacterium, assembly GCA_036376355.1. Lineage (GTDB taxonomy): Bacteria > Planctomycetota > UBA1135 > UBA1135 > UBA2386 > DASVAL01. Next base: position 221 of record DASVAL010000101.1, on the reverse strand, counting down.
GATGGCAGATCAGCGCGACAGAGTCGCAGATCAACCCGCTGAGCTCGCCAGGGCGGCGCAACACCTTCGGCCCACGGTCGGTCACCGATGCCGGCGGCAGGTTCGAGGTGACCGGCCTCGCTGACGCGCCGTACCGCGTGTTCGTCTTCGCGCCGTGGAAGTCCGGCGAACACAGCCCGGCGGCGAACCAGGTCCCGCGCGCGATCGCCAACGGCGTGCGC
>DASVAL010000097.1:0-56058 GCA_036376355.1 Planctomycetota bacterium | reverse complement strand
GCCGCCGACCGCCGGATCGCAGATGCGGAGCCGCGTCGGGTCCTTGTCGCGCAGCAACGGTGCGAGCGTGCGCGCGACGGTCGGTTCGGCGAGGGACAGCGGCGTGAACCACGCGCCGCGCTGCTTGCGCTGGTCGGTCGCCAGCAACGTCGGGTAGGTGATCGCGAGCGCCGCGAACGTGTCGGGCAGAGGGCGAGGCGACAGCGGTGGTGCGTGCGCTTCGGCTGCGTCGACCGGCAGCAGCGCGTTCGCGACCGCGGTCGACGTGCGCGCCGCGATCACACCGCGCAGGAACCGCCGCGCGCTGGCCCAAGGGCGATGCGGCGTGTCCGCGGTGTGGCTGTTCATCTGTCCAGCATGGTCGACGACCGTCACGCGATCAGCGTGCGTGCCGACGCCGCGGATTCCAAGCGCGGGATGGTCAACAGACCAGGAGGCGCTCAGGGATCCACGGCGCGATCAGGCGAACGCGGCAGCGCGCTCGTCACCAACCCTGGCCGAAACCGTTCTCGCCGCAAGCTTGCCGCAGCTGTCGCAGCTGTCCGGGGGTTGCGGAGAGAGCGGTTCGCTGCGACCATCGGCACGTGGTCAACTTGAAGATCGATGTGAAACAGCTCTCCGCTGAGGAGCGGCTCAAGCTGATTGAGCAGATCTGGGACAGCTTGGACGCCGATGAGGTTCCCGTCACCGAGGCTCAGAAGGCAGAGCTGGATCGCCGTGTCGAGGAAATGGTCCGTGACGGTGAGCGCGGGATACCTTGGAAAGAGGTGCTGGACCGGATTCGAGGCCGTGAGAAGTGAGCCTGTTCGTCCGGCCGGCTGCGGCTGCGGAAATCGAAGAAGCGCACCTTTGTGTGCCGTGTACCAAGACCAGTCCGAGATCGCGCGCGTGCTGCGCGGCAACGACGGGCTGCACCGCATCGCCTACACCGAGCGCGCCAGGAAGATGGACGCCGCGGCCCGCGACAAGTATCTGCGGGCGTTCCAGGAGGCCTTCGTCGTGAAGGACGGCGATCGCGTCGAGTTGAAGGCTGCGCAGGCTCCGTAGACGGAAAGGCATGCCATCGTGAAGGAACACGTCGATCTCTATGACAGCCACTACGGCCGGCTCGACGACGACGTCTACCGGTCGATCCGCGCCGAGACGTTCGGCGTCGACCTCGGACAGGAGAGCTGGATCACCGCCGAAGAGGCCGACCGCTTCGCCGACTGGCTCGGGATCCGGACCGGCCAGCGTGTGCTCGAGGTCGCGTGCGGCTCCGGAGGCGTCGCGGCGCGCATCGCGACGCGGACCGGGGCATCGGTCGTCGGCATCGACATCAATGCGCTTGCGGTCCGCGCGGCTCAGGAGCGGGCCAAGGCGATGGCGATCGCCGGCGGCGTCGAGTTCCGGACCGCGGATGCGGAGCAGTCGTTGCCGTTCCCCGACGGCTCGTTCGACGTCGTGATCTGCAACGACGCCATCAACCATCTTCGCGACCGCCTCGGTGTTCTCCGCGAGTGGAGGCGCGTCCTGCGTGCCGGCGGCCAGTGCCTCTACACCGACCCTGTCGTCGTGACCGGCCTGGTGTCGAACGCAGAGCTCGAGGCGCGCAGCTCGATCGGGTTCTTCCTGTTCAGCTCCCCGGGAGTCAACGAGGCCAGGTTGCAGGAGACGGGCTTCCGCGTCGAACGAACGACCGACTTGACCGAGAGCGTCGTCGCGACGTCCTCGCGCTGGTGCGAGGCGCGGGCGAAGCGGCGCGCGCCGCTCGTCGCGCTCGAGACGGAAGCGCGGTTCGAGGGAGTGCAGCGATTCCTCGGCGCGGTTCATGCCTTGGCCGCCGCGCGAAAGCTCTCGAGGTTCGCCTTCATCGGCAGGCGCATCGAGGGCGACAGTTCGAGTGCTCGATGATTCGTGCCATGAAGACCTTGCTCGTACGGACACCCGGCGCGTGGTGCGACCGGCCGCGGCGACGCGCCGCGGCCCCGGCGGCTCGAGATGCCGGCGAGGCTCCCGGCGTACATCGAGGCGGCCCTGCGCAAGAACGCGGCGGCGAAGCACCACTTCGACGCGCTGTCACCGTCGCAGCGGCGGCGTTACTACGCCTGGATCGAGTCCGCCATGCGCGAGGAGACGAAGCTCCGGCGTCTCGAGCAGGCGCTGCGCCTCCTGGCCAGCGGCAAGGAGCTGGGGCTCAGGTGACGGGTTTCAGGAACCAACCATGAACGCCAAGGCTCTCATCGTCTCGACGCTGCTGTCGGCTGTCGTGCAGCCGATGCTCGCGAAGCGCTGAGCAATCTTCGCGATTTGGCCGGAGAATGCGGCGCGGCCGGTTCTCTAGGTGTGCGACCGATCGGTCCCGAACGAAACCAGATGCCCCGTCTGCCTCGCGAACAATTCGAAGCGCTCGTGCGCGACCATCACGACGCCGTCTACCGCGCGGCCACCCGCGTGGTGCCCGACAGCGCGATGGCGGCCGACGTCGCGCAGGACGTGTTCGTGCGCGTGTTGCAGGGCAAGGCGCATCTGGATCGGGCCGATAGCGTGCGCGCGACGTTGTGCTGGCTCGCGACGATGCTCGCGAACAACGCCTGGCGCGCGCGGCGCCGTCGCGACCACCACGAGGAGCTAGCCATGCCGCGCGAGAACCAGGAACGGAACGATCCGGCGCAGCTCTGCGCCGAGACAGACATGCATCAGGTCGTGCGCGAGGCCGTCGACGACCTGCCGGGCGATTTGCGCGTGCCGCTGCTGTTGCGGTGCCAGGACGAGCTGTCGTTCGCGTCGATCGGCACCGCGATGCGCATATCGGAGTCGACCGCACACGAACGCGTCGGCCGCGCGCTCGAGCGCCTGCGCAAGGCACTCTCGGGGCGAGGCTTCGCGACCGCGGTCGCCGGTCTGCCGCAGATCGTCGCGAGCCAGCCGTCGCCGGCCGTGCCCGTGGGCCTGCAGGCCAGGTTGCTCGGCTCCTACGCCGCAGTGCCGCTCGCGGCCGCGTCGTGGGGGCGCCGCGCGATCGCGGCGGGTTTCGGTGCGGTGGCCCTCGGCGTGATCGCCGTCGTGGTCGGCCCGTTCGGCCGCGGTGAGCCGGCGCCGGTGACCGCGGTCGCGGTGCCGCTGGCTTCCGCTGGAGAAGCGCCGCAGGATCCGCCGCCGGTCCGCACTCCGGCGCCAGCACCGGCACCGGTGCCCGCACCGGCGGCCACCGGGGCGGTGCCGATGCCGCTCGTGCAGCAGGATCCGGCGCCGACGGCGCTGCACGTGTTCACGGGCACGGTGCACGACTCGGCGGCGTGGCCCGTCGCCGGCGCACGCGTCTCCGTGTTGCTCGCCGGCGGCATGAAGCCGCATGCGGTAGCGAATGCGACCACCGATGCGTTGGGTGCGTTCCGCGTCGAGTTCCGCATGCCGGGCTACGGCGGGCGCGTCGTGCGCGTGACGGTCGCCGAGGACGGGCGCGAGCTGCTCGAGACGGCGGACCTCGCGCTGCCCGGCGCGAACGCGGCACCGCTGCGGCTCGTGCTGCCGGCCGAGGCCGGGACCGCGGCGGAGCGCTACTCGCTGATGGTGGCCGTGTGCAACCGCGAGGGCGCACCGCTGGCCGGAGTGCCCGTCGTGCTCTACGCCGGCAAGGACGGGCGACCGCACCCCGGATACAGCCAGCCCGAGGTCGAGGCGGCGAGCGGCGCCGATGGCACGGCGGTGCTCGGCGGGCGCACGCAGGGCGCGAAGTGGCTGTTCGTCGACGGCCGCGAGGTCGGTTGCGCGGTGAGCCTGACGACCGTCGCGACGCGCGTCGGGCAGCAGCAGGTCCGCATCGAGCTGCAGCCGGGCCGCACGCTCGGTGGCTTCGTCACGAGGCTCGACGGCGCGCCGATCGAGTGGGCGAACGTCTGGCTCGAGGACGACGACAGCAAGCTGCAGCACGCCGGCAAGCTCGAGACGGGCGGCGCGGTCCGGTTCGCGAGCCTCGGCGAGGGTTCCTACACGCTGCACGTCTACGCCAGCGACTGCTCGCCCGCGAGGAAGCACGGCCTGCGCGCCGGCGGGCCGGCGATCGACGTCAAGCTGAAGCCGAAGGTCGATCCGCGCGACGTCGGCGACCATTGCGCCGAGCTGCACGGCCGCCTCGTCGACGCGGCGACGGGCAAGACCGTGTCGTTCGGTTCGTTCGACGTCGAGGTCTTCCGGCGCCGCGCCGGCGAGTCGACGCTGCTGCTCGACGCGGTCGAGCCGCCCCGGCCGGCGCAGCGGATGGACTCCCGCGAGAAGCACGAGCAGTTCCACGAGGTGGATCTCGCGGCCGGTGCCTGGATCCTCGTCGCGCGCGTGCGCGGATACGCGGCGGCCATGCGCGAGTTCACGCTCGGCGAGAACACGATCCTCGCCGGCGTCGAGGTGCCGCTCGTGCGCGGTGCCGAGGTGCGCGGCAGCTGCGTCGATGCGGCGGGCAACGCCGTCCAGGGCGTCAGCGTGTGCGCGATCGGCGTCGGCGATCTGGCCGACCGGCGCCTCGAAGCATGGCGAGCCAGGGCCATGCTGCGCGAACGCGGCGAAGAGGACGTGGCAGCGCCGGATCCCTCGATGCCGCTCGGGTGGGGGTTCACGCGCGAGCAGGGCACGTTCGGCCTGTCCGGCGTGCCGCCGGGCGTCGCCTTGCGGCTCGTCGCGATGCGCAAGGGTTACGAGCTCGCCGTGCTGCCACCGCGCGTGTTCCAGGACGGCGAGAAGGCCACGGACGTGCGGCTGCAGCTCACCAGGCGATGAGTTGCACGGGGCTGGCGCGGCCGACTTCAGATCGCGGTGTCACAGGTCGCCGTGTCACAGGGACTGGGCCGGGAATCCCGCGGCTTCGAGCGTGAGCAGGATCTGGTCGACGTGGGCCTGGCCGCGCGTCTCCATGACGACGTCGAGCTCGGCCTGGCGCGGCGCGAGGCTCGTGAACAGGCGCTGGTGCTCGATCTCGATGATGTCGGCGCCGGCCGCCCCGATCATCTGCGTGACCTGCGCGAGCACGCCGGGCACGTCGTGGATCTCGATGCGCAGCTTCGCGACCTTGCCGTCGCGCTTGAGCCCGCGCAGCAGCACCGTCGAGAGCATGCGTCGATCGATGTTGCCGCCGCAGACGACGACGCCGACCTCGCGGCCCTTGAACAGGGCTGGATGACGCAGCACCGCCGCGAATCCCGCGGCTCCCGCACCCTCGGCGACGATCTTCTGCTGGGCAACGAGCACCTGCACGGCGTTCTCGATGTCGGTCTCGCCGACGAGTACGACGTCGTCGACGAGGCGCTTGATGATCTCGCTCGTCAGCACGCCCGGTGTCTTGACCGCGATGCCTTCGGCCAGCGTGTGCGTGTGCAACACACGATTCTCGTTGCGCAGGTGCGCGACCATCGAGGGGCACATCTCGGTCTGCACGCCGATCACCCGGATCGACGGTTTGCTGTGCTTGGCCCAGATCGCCATGCCGGCGCAGAGGCCGCCACCGCCGATCGGAACGACGAGCGTGTCGAGCTGCGGTTGGTCCTCGAGCATCTCGAGCGCGACCGTGCCCTGGCCCGCGATGATCGCGGGGTCGTCGTACGGGTGCACGTAGGTCAGCTGGCGCTCGGTCGCGAGCGCCTGCGCGTAGACGGCCGACTCGGCGAGCGACTCGCCGCGCAGCAGAACCTCGGCGCCGAGCGCTTCCGTGCGCTCGACCTTCGAGAACGGCGTGTTCTTCGGCATCACGATCAGCGCGCGCATGCCGAGCCGCCGCGCGTGGTAGGCCACACCCTGCGCATGGTTGCCGGCCGAGGCCGCGGCGACGCCGGCCGGCGGCTCCTTGGCCTGCGCGAGCCGTTGCAGCTTCAGGCAGCTGCCGCGGTCCTTGAACGAGCCCGTGAACTGCATGCTCTCGAGCTTCAGGAACAACTGCAGGCCGAGCATCTCGGAGAGCCGCGTGGCCGCGATGGTCGGCGTGCGCAGCACGTAGCTCTTGATCGCCAGGGCTGCTGACGCGACGTCTTGGGCGGTGACCGTCATGAACGGCGCGGGAGCTTAGCAGCAGGCGCTGCGCGCCGCATTGTCCGCGAGGCCGTGGAGGCGCATCATGCCGGCATGCTGCAACTGGTGTGGGCCCTGCTGCTGCTCGTCAACGTCGCGGCACTGATCGTGTTCGGCTTCGACAAGTGGCGCAGCCGCGGCGAGAAACGCCGCGTGCGCGAGCGGACCCTGTTGTGGTTCGTCTTCGCGGGTGGCTGGATCGGCGCGTGGCTCGGCATGGCGTGGTTCCACCACAAGACCCAGAAGCAGCCGTTCCGGCGCCTCGCGATCCTGTGGACCATCGTGAACCCGTTCTGGCTCGTGGTCTGGTGGACGCTGCAGCGCTGACGCGCGCATTCCGACGCGGCAGCGGGGTTGGCTGCGTGTTTCGCCCTGGATGAGTCCCCGCGTGGCCGCGTCGCAGCATTGCTGAGCCTGGTCGCCTCCCGGGCGAGCAGGCGCTCACAGCAGCAGCTGGACGTTCGCGACCTTGCGGGCGTGGAACAGCCTCTCCTCCTGGCGGGAGCGGCGCATGACCGTCCGGATCGACGGGATCGCGTCGTCGGTGAACAGGATGTAGAGGTGCTGGCTGAAGTCGATTCGCTTCAGGATGTGCCACCCGTACTGCGTCTCGACCACGTCGCTGACCTCGCCGTCGCGCAGGTTCCAGGCGGCGCGACAGAGCGCCGCGGGCATGCGGTCGTCGAAGCGGTGCAACGGACCGAGCAGGCCGCCTTCGTGCGCGGTGCGCGTGTCGTCGGAGCGTGCGGCGACCTCCTCGAAGTTGCTGCCGTCGGGGCGCAACCGCGCGCGGATGTCGGCGAGCCGTGCGTTCGCGCGCGCGAGACCTTCTTCGCCGAGCAGGATGCCGGTTCCACCGTCGCGATGCTGCACGAGGATGTGCGCGACCTTGACCTGGCCGCCGAACGCCCTCGCGTTGTCGTTGAAGAACACCTGCATCTGCCCGCGCTGGTAGTCGCCGGGCTCGAGGTAGTCGAGGAAGCCCTGCATCTCGGCCGACAGGCCGTTGCGCAGTTGGAAGTCCCCGAGCAGCGAGTTCACGAGCTTCTGCGACAACTCGGTCGACCGGCCGCTGGCGCGGCGGTTCGCGACATATGTCTCGAGCCAGCCCTCGAAGCTGGCCTTCAGGGAGGCGCTCTGCGCTTCGGTCAGCAGCTTCTCGTCGACGACCTTCTCACCGAAGCAGTGCCGCAGCGCGTGGATGTCCGCGAAGTGCCGCACCCATGGCGCGATCAGGTCCGACTGCAGCATGCGCTGGATCTCGGGGCGCGGCATCGCCTCGCGGAAGCCCGGGAAGTGCTTGCTGTCGATGTGATCGATCAGCTCGCCGAGCGTGATCGACCGGTTGGCCACGATGGCGACCGCGACGTCCTTGTCGCGCGGATACTGGCGCACGATGAAGTGCGGCGCCGTGGCGGCCGGTTCCTGCGGGGGGGCGGCCGGCTTCTCGGCCGGAGCTTCGGGAGCCTGGGCCGGCAGGTGCGTCGCGATCAGGAGCGCCAGGGGCACGAAGTGCCTGGCGAGGGTGCGGGGGTCGGACATTGGGCGGATGCGGGTGCGAACCGACACCGTATAGCATGGCAGACGTTTTGCGTTACGGCGCTTTCCGGCGCGACCTTCGATCGTGCCGTTGCCTCGCGTGCGCCGGTACTTGCGGTGGCGTCGCTTGAACGCGCCGCCGCGCCTCGTTCCGATGTAGGAAATGATCGCCACGCCGCGCGACCGACTGGTCGAGGCCGTCTCGGCCAGGTTCCGGACCGACTTCGGGCGGCAGCCGTTCCGGCGCTTCTTCGCGCCGGGGCGCATCAATCTCGTCGGCGCGCACCTCGACTACAACGGCGGCGACGTGCTGCCGATGGCCGTCGATCGCGGCATCTACGCGGCGATGCGGTTGCGCAGCGACGGCCGGATCTGCTGTCGCAGCCTCGACCAGGACCTCGCGGTCGACATCGACGTTGCGGACGTCGGCTTCCGCATGCGGCCCGAGTGGGGCTGGGCCGGCTATCCGATCGGGGTCTGGCACGGCTTCCAGCAGCGCACGGGCCTCGCGACCGGGTTCGAGGTCGTCTTCGGCGGCGATCTGCCGATCGCATCGGGCCTCTCGTCGTCCGCGGCGCTCGAGATCGTCACGGCGATCGGCCTCGACGAGTTGCACGGCACGAGCATGGAACGGCAGCAGCTCGCGCTGCTCGCGCACCGCGCCGAGACCGGCTTCGTCGGCGTTCGCTGCGGCATCATGGACCAGTTCGCGTCGGCGCTCGGCCGCGCGGGCAAGGTCCTGCTGCTGCACTGCGCGGGCCCCCGCTGGGAGCACGTGCCGTTCGACCCGAAGGCGTGCGAGGTGCTCGTGCTCGACACGAAGAAGCCGCGCCTGCTCGCGAAGAGCGGCTTCAACGAGCGCGTCGCGCAGTGTGCGACTGCACACGAGATCCTGCGCACGCACGCGCGCGACCTGCCGCACCTCGCGTCCTACACGATGGCGGACCTCGAGCAGAGCCGCGAGGCGATGGAGGAAGTGCTGTTCCGGCGCGTGCGCCACGTCGTGACCGAGATGGAACGCACCCGCGCCGGGGCTTCGGCGCTGCGGCGCAACGACTACAAGACGCTCGGTCACCAGCTCGACGCGAGCCATCGCTCCGCGAAGGACGACTACGAGGTCAGCTGCGAAGAGCTCGACGTGATCACCGAAGCGGCCCGCAGCATCGACGGAGTGTTCGGGTCCCGGCTCACGGGCGCGGGCTTCGGCGGCTGCGCGATCGCGTTGTTGCGGCCCGGTGCGTCCGGCGACGTCGTCGCCAAGGTCGGCGAGGTGTTCCGCGCGCGCTTCGGCGTCGAGCCCGCCTTCTACCTGCTGCGCGTCGGCACTGGCCCCGGTGAGATCGACTGAACCGCGGCCGATCGGGCCGGGATCGCATTGGGCGAACGCACAGGCCCGGGCGCCGGAAGCGCGGTATCCTGGCAGTGCAGATGCCAACGATCGAGTTCGACGCCCAGGACTACCGAGCCGACCAGAGCTTCGCGCGCGCCCGCTACCGGCTCGAGGGTGAGACGGCACACGGCTGGCGGGTCTACCGCGACGGCGCGCTGGCGCTCGAGCTCGGGCCCGGGTACCGCCCGCTGCGTGTGCGCCAGTGCGGCGTCTGCTCGACGGACCTCGCGCGGCACCACTTGCCGTTCCCGCTGCCGCAGGTGACCGGACACGAGGTCATAGCACTCGACGACGCGGGCCGCCGCTACGTCGTCGAGATCAACGCGTCGCACACGGCGCGCGGTGTGCCGAACGACTGCGCGTTCTGCCGCGCGGGCCTGCACACCCACTGCCCCGAGCGCATCGTGCTCGGCATCCACGATCTGCCCGGCGGATTCGGGCCGTGGATCCTCGCACCCGTTCAGGCCTGCATCGAGATCCCGTCGAACGTGCCCGACAGCGCGGCCGTGCTCGTCGAGCCGTTCGCAGCCGCTTTGAACGCCGTGCACACGATAGCACCGCGCGATGGCGACCGCATCGCGGTGCTCGGGCCGCGGCGGCTCGGCATGCTCGTCGTGGCGGCACTCGCCGGCGTGCGCGCGCAGCGGCGCGCTGCCGGCGGCGACTTCGCGATCGCGGCAGTCGCGCGCGATCCCGCGATGCTGGAGCTCGCGCGCACCTTCGGCGCGACCGAGGCCCACCAGATCGGAGGCCGCGCCGAGATCGCCGACGGCAGCTTCGACGTCGTCATCGACACGACCGGCAACCCGCAGGCGCTCGGGACGGCGGTGCGCCTCGCGCGCCGCGAAGTCCACGTCAAGTCGACGCACGGGCAGCCGAGCAACGGCCTCGGGCACCTGACCGAGCTCGTCGTCGACGAGCTCGCGCTCGCGCGCTTTCCCGACGAGGCCCCTGCACCGGGCACCGCGGTCTGGGAACGCGACCGCACGGGCAGCCGGCCGCGCATCGCGTGGCTCGCGCCGGTGCCGCCACCGGAGTGGTTGACGGCTTCGGCCGACGTGCAGGTCGGCGATGCGGCGGCCCTGGCGCGGCACTACGCCGCGGCTCGCGACGGCCTGCCGCGCGCGGACGCCGCGGTCGTGACGACTGGAACGCAGGCCGATGCCGCGATCCGTCCGCTCGCGGGACGCCAGGAGTCGCTCGTGCGGCCGCGCGGCACGATCCTGTTCTACCCGACCTTGGACGTCGCACCGTCCGCGCTGCTCGGCGCGATCGTCGCCCGCGGTCTGCGCCTCACGAGCTCACGCTGCGGCGACTTCCACCAGGCGCTCGCGCTCCTGGCCGGCGACGCCGAGCTGCGCCGCATCGGCGAGCGGCTCGTCACGAACCACTTCCGCGCCGGCGACTTGTCTCGAGCCTTCGCGACCGCGCGGTCGCGCGAGTGCATCAAGGCCGTCGTCGATCACGACGTCGTCGCGGCACCCGCCGCCTCACCCGTTGCTTCATCCGTCGCGTCAGCGACCAGCCGCCACGAGATCCCGACCTCGCTGGGGCCAGCCCTCGTGCCGGGAGACGGCTGCTGGGTGCTCGACGTCACTTCGCTGCCGGCCCTGCACGGTCTGTCCGTGCTGTCGCGCGCGCTCGCCGAGATGGTCATCGCGCAAGCTCGCAGCGACCGCATCGACGTCATGATCGAGCGCAGCCTTCGCGACCGCGAGAACCCCGAGCTGATCGAGGACTTCGGCATCGAGCTCGTGAAGCTCGCGGCCGACGTCGAGGCGACCGCGACGATCCTCGCGCGCCCCGACCTGCTCGAGACGCGCCTGCGCTCGCTGCTCGGCAGTCTGCAGCGCACGAGCTACCGCGACGCGCTGCTGCCGCAGGCCCGGGCGGGCTCCAAGGCGCTCGTCGCCGAGTTCGGCGACGGCGAGACGCGCCAGCGCTACGTGCTCGAGCACCTGCACTCGCGCCGCGAGCCCGCCCGCGGCGCGTTCCGCATCACGATCGAAGCCGGGTCGTCCTGCCGCCTCGACCTGCAGACGATCCCGCACCTGCGCATCGAGCGCGTCGAGGACCGCCACTTCATCGCGGGCTCGACGCGCATCGCGCAGACCTGGGCCGAGTCGCTGCGGCGCGAGGCGGAGCGCGGGCGCCGTTCGTTCCTCGAGACGCGCTCGCCGCACAGCCACCTGTTCCGGCAGCTCGACCAGGCCGGCCTCGCTTCGATCGGGCAGGTCGCGCTGCACTGGTCCGAGTCCGCGCTGCCGTTCCTGCTCGAGAACGATCCCGCCGAGGTCAGCGAGCTGCTGAAGCGTGTGCTGTTGACGCTCGAGGACCGCGGCGTGCGCGAGCTGCTCGCGGGCCGCGAGGTCGTGCGCGTCGACGCCGGCGGCGTGCCGGTCTTCCTCGACAGGGCGCAGCTCGGCCGCGTGCTCCTGCTCTCGCTCGGCCAGCGCCGCGAACGCGCCGACGCCGCGGCGTTCCTGCAGCGTATGCCGGCGCTGACGGCGGTCGCCGGCACGCACACGAACGCGCAACCGCTGCGGGGCGTCAAGGTCTTCCTCGTGCACCACATGACCGGCGAGGTCGTGGGCCTGATCGCCGCCCTGCGTGCGCTCGGCTGCCGCGACCTCACGTGCCTGTTCGTCGCCTACGCCGGTGAGCCGCCCGCGAGCTACCTCGACGCGATCCTCGACCTGCCGCCCGACGAGTTCCGCGCGCTGGCGCTCGTGCACGTGCCGGACCGCGGCCGCGTCGAAGGTCACTACCGATTGTCGACGCAGTACTCGCGGCTCGACGAAGCCGCCGAGATCGAAGCGGCGCTGCGCGGGCACGAAGCTCACTACCTCGAGGCGATGCGCGCCGTCGCGATCGTGCCCTTCCTGCGCCAGATCGCGCGCGCCGAGGCCACCGGCGAGCGTTGCCTGCTCCTCGAGGACGGCGGCTACCTCGCTCCGGTCGTGCAGGAGGCGCTGCTGCAAGGGCTCTCCGTGCAGGCGTTCGCGGCCCCGCTCGGCCACGCGGTCGCCGACGCGCGCCCGCTGGCCGCGCTGCTCGGTGAGCGCATGCTCGGCACGATCGAGCACACGCGCAACGGCTTCGACCGCCTGACCGAAGTCGAGCGCCGCCACGGACGGCTCGCGCTGCCCTCGTTCTCGATCGCGATCAGCAGACGCAAGCGCATCGTCGAAGCGCGCGAGGTCGCGACCTCGGTGCTCGGCGCGGTCGAGACCGTGCTCAACGCCGGCGGCCGCATCCTGTCGCGGCGTTCGTGCCTCGTGCTCGGCTCGCGCGGCGCGATCGGCGCCGAGTTGTGCCGTGCGCTCGGCACGCGCCTCGACGCGCCCGAGCAGGGGCTCGCGGGCATCGACCGCGTCGTGAAGGCCGCGTGCCGCGACGCCGGCTACCGCGAAGCCGCTTCGCTCGCGGAGCTGCCTGCCCAGTGCTGGCTCGACGCCGACGTCGTGATCGGCGTCACGGGCGACAGCGTGCTGAAGGGCGCCGACATCGAGCGCTGGCTCGCCGAAGGCCAGAAGGACGCGCTCGTGCTCGCGAGCGCTTCGACGAAGAAGGTCGAGTTCCGCGACGTCATGGAGTGGTTCGACGGGCTCCTGCGCAGCGACCAGCCGCGCATCGCGGGCAGGCCCGTCGCGATCGCCGTCGAGGAGCTGCTCGACCCGCGCACGGCGCGCGTCTACGGCCACCGCTGGTGCTTCCAGTTCGTCGGAGGACGGTCGGCCGCGATCTGGGCGCTCGGCCACCTGACGCCGATCAACTTCCTGTTCTACGGCGTCGCGACCGAGCTCATCGACGAGGTGTTGGGGGAGCTGATGTCGCTGACCCTCGGCGCCGTGCGGCGCGCCGGAGAGGGTGTGCGCGAGCCGCGCCTGCTGGCCGTCGATCGCGACGTCGACGCGAACGCCGTGAGCCTGGTGCCCCGGCCGGTGCCGGTGACTTGACGGAGCGGATGGTTTGCGTGGAGCTGGTCAGAAAGAACCGATCGTCAGCGTGAGCGCGTTCGTGCTCGTGAGCGCCGTGATGCCCGGTGCGCCGAGCTCCAGGGGCACGACCTGCTGATGGAAGATCTGGCCCGCGAGCACGACGGTGTTCGGAAGCGCGAGCTGCGTCGACACGCTGCCGGTCGAAGGGACGTGGAGCTCGAGCAGATCGGGGCTCACGAGCAGCGTGCAGCCCGGCACACCTTGCGGCAGGATCGACGACAGCGGGATCGACGACGTCGCGAACCCGACCAGACCGAGCGCGAGCCCGTTTGCCGGCATGCCAGTCGCGACGGAACGGAACACCGTACCCGTCCACGGCAGCGTCGTCGCCGTCAGTTCGTTGAGCCCGCCGGAGCCCAAGCAGCCGGCGCCGAACGAGACCGCGGTCGCCGGGCAGGTCGCCGTGAACGTGGCGAGAGCCGCTTGGCTGTACGTACCCAGTGTGCCCCCGGCCACCACATTGCCGTTCGCCAGTGCGAGCAGTGATCGCATCCTGCCGGACCCGACAAGGCTCCAGTTGGCGCCATTCCAGCGGTATGTGCCGGACGTCAGGCTGCTCGCGAGCAGGTCGCCACCCGGCAACTCGGCAAGTGCACACACACCTTGAGGCAGCCCGCTGCCCAGCGGTGACCAGGTCGAGCCGTTCCACCGCGCGATCGACTGGACGCTCGTCGCACCCGAAGCGGTGAAGGTGCCGCCGGCAACCAGCTCACCATTGCCGCGCACGAGCAACGAAATGACTGTTGCCCCGGATGTGGCGTGGGCAAATCCCAGGTGCATCGGCATCCAGGACGAACCGTCGAAGCGAGCGATGCAGTTTGCACTGGTGCCTCCGGCGATCGTGAACGAGCCACCCGCGACCAGGTCGCCGTTCGCCAGGATGGCGAGCGAATTCACCGTGCCGTTCAGGAAGTGGTAGTACCAGGTAGTGCCGTCCCAGCGCGAGATCCTGCCACCGGAGGGGAAATCCTCGCCGACCAGGATCTCGCCGTTGGCCTGCTGGCCGATGCAAGTCACATTGCCGGCCAGTCCGGCGCCGAGCGTCGACCACGCAGTGCCATTCCACCGAGCGACCTTGTTGACCGCGACCCCGCCCGCGGTCGAGAAGCTCCCGGCAGCCAACAGGTCCCCATTGGCCAGTACGGTCATGACACGGACGGGGCCGTCGGTACCCGTACCGAGCGGGCCCCATGTCGTGCCAGTGCGGCGCGCGATGTTGCTCGCGCACAGGTTGTCGATGGCTGTGAAAGCGCCGCCGACGACGAGATCCCCGCCGGGCAAGGCCGCGAGAGCATCGATCGAGCTGCCCGGGAGGCCTGGCACCCCCTGGATGCCTCGTCCGACCGAGACCCATGCATTCCCGTTCCATCGCGCAATGCCGGAGAAGGTCGCGCAACCGACGCCTTGCACGCCCGTGGCGATCACATCGCCCGAAGGCAGCAAGGTGATCGACGCGGCAGAGCCCGGGAAGGCAAGGCCAGGCAGGAGGGTCCAGGTCGACCCATTCCATCGCTTGACGACGCCGTCCTGGAAATAGCCGCCCGCAAGGAGAGTCCCGCCGGCCTCCAGCGCGAGGCTCTTCACGTTTCCGCCCCACACGGTCGGGTTGCCGACCGCCGACCATGTCGTGCCGTTCCACCTCGCGACACAGTCGACGATCGAGCTGCCCGCGACCGTGAAGTTCCCAGCAGCAACGATGTCGCCATTGGGCATGGTCGCGAGCGCCGCGACCCACGTCGCGCTGTAGCTGCTCCACATGCCCGGACCGAGGGGAGACCATGAATTGCCATCCCAGCGCGCAATGCAACTGCCGGGAAAGGAGAAGTTGCCCCCGGCAATCAGGTCACCGTTGGGCATGACCATGAGCGCGTTCACGCCACCCGCGATACCAAGGCCAAATGGGGACCATGCGGTGCCGTTCCATCGGGCGATGCTGCTGGCGCTGACGCCGCCGATGACGGTGAAAAGGCCGCCTGCGATCAGGTCGCCGTTCGGCAGGAAGGCGAATGCGTAGACGGTGCCGGGAACGGCGCCGAAATAGGGGGCCGTCCCCAGCGCCACCCAACTGGTCCCATTCCAGAGCTGGACCGGAGCGCTGTCCATGCCGAGGACGAGTTCGCCGTTCGGCCCCGACGCCAAGCCGAACACCCTGCCCACGGCCCCGCCGAGAAGCGACCATTCCCCCGTGACGGGGTCCTGCACGGCAACACCGGCACCCTGGTAGACCTGCCCTCCGAAGATGACCGGAGGACCTGCTGCCACAACCAGCCTCGGCGGGGCCGGGCCCGCGCCGTCCGGATCCCACAGGGTCGACATTCCGCCAACGACCTCGGGAAGACCCTCTCGTGGTGACCAATTGGCCTGGCACTGTCCTCTGGTGCGATCACTCGTCACGAGCAGCGCCGACAGTGAGAGGACACCACAGACGCAGAGGGATCGCAGCTCTGGCCAGATCATGATCATGAGCTCCCGGTAGTCGGAGAGATGCAAGGGGAAGGGCATGGTAGCTCGCCGCCGATCCCACAGGGTCTTCGCGCATCTCGGACCCTTCAGCCGCTGCTGCGCCGCGCACCCTTCGCGAGATCCGTGAACGCCGTGATCCCGTGGCCTGCCCACGGCACGCGCGATCGCAGGCCCAGGCGCGGGTGCGCGAGCAGCACCGCGACGGCGCGGCACGTAGTCTTCGCGTGCGGGGTGCTCTGCACGAGCACGTCGACCGTGGCGGCGAGCGCGAACGTGGCTTCGCCGTTCTCGAGCATCGCTTCCGCTTCCGCGAGCGCAGCGCCCGCGGCCTCTGGAGCTACCGAAAGACACAGGCTCGGGCCGCGCAGCGCGTAACGCAGCGCGACTTCGCCGAGGCTCGTGTTCGGCAGCGTGTACGGGAAGATCGGCCCGTCGCACATGCCCGTGCGCATGCTCGCGGCGAACTGCAGGTCCGCGTCGAGGCAGCCGAGCGTCGTCTCGACGACGAGTGCCGTTCCCTCGCGCGCTTCGCGCGGCAGCGCCACGTCGATGCCGGCCGCCGCGGTCGCGAGCACGAGCACGCGTGAGCAGCGATCGAGCCGGCGGAACGTGTCGTCGCTGCGGCCGAACACGAGGCGCAGCGTGCGGCCCGTGCCGGGCGCCTCGACACCGAGCTGCTGCCACGTCGTGTCCACACCCGACGTGCCCGCGATGCGCTCGGCGTCGACGAAGCCGACCGCGAGGACCGTGGGCGCGTTCATGCCTGCAGCACCAGGGCAGCCTGCACGCCGCCGAAGCCGCTCGCGACCTTCAGCGCGCATCTCGCCGCGCGCAGCGGCCGCACGGTCCGCACGAGATCGAGACCCTGGTCGACGTCGCTGTGCTGCAGGCCGATGTTGGCCGGCACGCTGCTCTGCTGCAGTGCCGCGATCGCGGCGATCGTCTCGAGCACGCCGGCGGCACCGAGCGTGTGGCCCGTCTGCGCCTTCGTGCCGAACGCGGGCGGCGTGCGACCGCCGAAGAGTCCCGCGAGGCCCATCGCCTCCGTCGCGTCGTTCGCGGGCGTCGCGGTGCCGTGCAGGTGGATCAGGTCGATCGCGTCGATCTCGAGTCCCGCGTTCGCGATCGCGCGGCGCGCCGCGAGTGCCAGGCCCGCACCCTGGCGGTCGGGGCCCGTGACGTGGCACGCGTCGTTCGCGCCGCCGTGGCCGAGCAGCGTGATGCCGATGGACTCACCGGGATGCCGCGACAGCAGGATCGCGCCCGCACCCTCGCCGAGCGAGACGCCGCGGCGCGCCGCGTCGAACGGGCGGCACGGCGCCGGATCGAGCGCGTGAAGGCTGCCGAAGCCGGCCATCACGAACTCGTGCAGCACGTCGACGCCGACGACGAGCACGCGTTCGTGCTGACCGCGCTGCAGGCAACGCGCCGCCGTCGCGAGCGCCGTGAGACCCGAAGCGCAGGCGCACGAGACGGCCGTGCAGGAGCCGCCGAGCTGCAGCTCGCGCGCGAGCCGCTGCGCGAGACGCCACGGCTGGCCGAGGCCCGTCCCGGCGCCGACGACGCCCGACAGGTCGGCCTTCGTCGACGCGAGCACGAGCCCGATCGCCGAGCGCTCGGGCTCGCCTGCTTCGGCGAGCGCTTCCTGCGCCGCGAGGCGCGCGACGTGGAACGCCTGCTCGTGCGCGGGCAGCTCCGGCGGCAGCACGCCGAGCGGGAACTCCGCAGCGACCCGGGTCGGCACGTCGTAGCCCGCCGTGCGGCGGCGCGGCTCGATCGCGGTCGCTCCCGCGAACACCGCGTCGACGAAGCGCGCATGCCCGATGCCGAAGCAGGTGACCGCACCACGGCCGGCGACGACGATCCGTGCGCGCGGCGCCGGCGACGAGGTTTCGTGCGGCGTGGTCACTGGGCGGATTGCTGGGCGGCTTGCTGGCCGGCTTGCTGGACTGGGGGGAGGCGGGACTCGACGTGGGTGTCGATCACGAGACGGTAGCCGAACCAGCCGTTGTCGAGCACGACCTGTCGCGGCGCGAGCCGGCCCGCGTCGGCGTCGGTCCAGACGTAGGTGATCGTGATCACGCCCTTCGGCTGTGCGTCGAGCCGTTCGAACCGCCGTTCGACGAGATGGCCCGAGCGCCAGGTCTCGCGCACGTGCTCGCCGAAGACGTCGGCTTCGCGCGTGCCGTCGGTCGGCTGGGCACCGAGCCACGGATAGAACGTGCGCTGCACGTCGAGCAGGATGAAGCGCGGCGGGAACGGCAGCTCCTCGCCCGAGTCGTTCTTCAGCTCGATCTCCATGCCGCGCAGGATCATCGCGTATCCCGCGGAACCGGTCGGCGAGAGGCCGATCACGGTCAACACGTCGCCCTGCTTCTGGACCGCCGCGTCGAAGCCGCGATGGCCGTCTTCGCCCCAGGTGGCGGTCACGCGCTGCTGCCAGAGCACGTCGGTGGTCAGCACACCCGCGGGCTGCAGCGTGCCCGGGTAGTCCTTGTCCTCCCACGGCCGGCGCGGGGACGAGGCGCATGCCGTCAGCAGCGCTAGGGCCATCAGTGCGGAGGGTCGGAACGGCCGCGACATGGGGCTCACGATAGGGGTGGCCTGGGCACGGCGCACGGCTTGCGTGGAGCGTTGGGGCGTTCTGGCGGGTCGAGAGGAACAGAGGCAACCGGCTCCGCATGCCCTGACACCTCGGAGTAGACGTCCGGACCCCGCGCAGACGACGATGCCGTTCTCGGACACGACCTGGTCGTGCAGCACATTCCGTAGCCCGCGGTGACACTTTGCGCGGATCGCGTCCAGAAGGGTTGTGATCGGAACCTCCGTCGAGCGTCTGTTCCTGCGCTTCCGTCGCACCGGCGATACGCGTGCGTTGGCGCGCGTGTTCGATCGCACCGCGGCCGAGTTGTGGCGCGTCGCGACCCACCTGTGCCGCGATCGCCATGCGGCGGAGGACGCCGTGCAGAGTGCGTTCCTGGCCGCCATCGAAGCCAGTGCCGACTGGGACGAATCGCGCCCGCTCCTGCCGTGGTTGCTCGGGTTGTTGGCGAATCGTGTGCGCGAGCAGCGGCGGCAGAACTCACGCATCGTCGATGCCGTGCGGCTCGAGTCGCAGCAACGCGAATCCGACCCGGTCGAGGTTGCTGCCCAGCGCGAGTTCGACCGCTCCGTGAGCATCGCGTTGGCGCAACTGGACGAGCCGCATCGCACCACGCTGTCGCGTCACCTGCTCGACGGCCTCGCAGCATCGGAGATCGCCGGCGAGCTGGGAGTGCCGGCCGGGACCGTGCGCATGCGCTTGCACCGCGGCCTCGATCAGCTCCGGCAGAAGCTCTCCGCAGGTGCGACTGCGCCGGCAGTCATCCCGATGACCCTGCCGCGCGATGTCGCTGCGCAGATCCGGGCGACGGTGGTGGCGCGTGCAGGCGGCAAGGTGGCGCCGGGGCTGACTGGCAGCGCGAAGGCCACCGCGGTCGCGGTCCCGGTCGTGGTGGCGCTGACAGCGGCGATCCTGTTCGTCGCCAGCTGGTGGAGGACCGGGAACGCACCGCCCGAAGCTGCAGGCGGAGCCGAGGTGGCGCAGGACGGTGGTCGGGCCGGCACGGATCCGAGGATCGAAGAGCCGAGTGAACGTATTGCCCCGACCTCGGTCGCCACCGAGCCCGTCTCGCCGACCGGTCGGCTGCGCGTGTTGGTGCGCAATCAGAAGACGCGTGTTGGTGTTCCGGGCATCCGGTTGCTGACCGAGGAGGATGGTACGACCCGCTGGAAAAGCGGTGAGTTCCTCACGGGGGCTGATGGCTGGGGCGAGACGATCCTGGTGCCGGGGACCGGGTTTGTCTTCCCCCCAGACACCAGCCTCGATGCGGAAATACACGTGGACGCTGACGCCGTCGAGGAAGTGGTCTTCGATGTCGAATCGCGCGCGACCGCCGAGGTGTCCGTGGTCGATCCAAGTGGGAAGCCCGTGGCGGATGCCGAGGTGTTCGGGCGCCTGATCGATGCCAGTGATGAATGGCGCCTCGTCACGCGCGAGAAGGACGGCGTATGGCGCGAACCGCTGTTGGACTGCGGACAGACTGCCCTGCGCGCGACTGCTCCAGGTTTCGGCATGAGCTGGGCCCAGGTCTCGGGGGCGCGAGACCAGCAAGTCGAGCTGGTCCTCGCGGCCGAGCACGGCGCGATCGTGGGCAGGGTCGTGGATGCGCGTGGGGTGGCGACTGCCGCCGTGTTGCAGGTAGTCCAGGGGGCTGGTCATGGCTCGGTGCCGGTGCAAACCGATGCCAGTGGTCGCTTCGAAGTCGGCGGGCTTCCGGTCGGTGAGTGGTCGTTGGTGGCAGTGGTCTCACCGCCAACAGAGCACGCGTGTGGGTGCGCGGAGGCTGTGGTGCGTGCCGGCGCAACCACGGAAGTAGTTGTTCCGACGGCGGGTCCAGCCGTGGTCGAGCTGTACATGCGCAAGTCGGATCGAACACCTGCCGTTGGCGCCAGCGCCTCGGTGACCGACATGAGGGCGCGCGGACTGCCCCGATCCTGGTTCGCGAGTCAGGCTCGACCCGACGAGAGTGGCCTTTGCCGACTGCGATTGCCGGCAGGAGAGTGGCGTTTGCACTTGCTCCTGGGTGTGCACGTCGAGGAGCGCTCGATCGTGCTCAGTGCCGGCGAACAACAAGTCATCGAGCATGTGTTCGGCGACGCGGGAACTGCGGAGATCGAAGTTGCAGACGAACAGGGGCGTCCGCGGGTCGGCTGGGAGGTTCGCTTCGAGAACAAGCACGTGTGGGTGCATACCTCGACCAACGAGTCAGGAATCGTTCGCGCCGAGGCGGTGCCAGCACCCGGCGTGCCCTTCGTGGTGACGACACCGGAGGGGGACCTTCCCGTTGTGCGTGGAGTGGCCCTCGCCGGCCAGCGCACACGCGTCGTGATCGGGCAGCAGCAGGTGCCGAGCGCGACTGTGCGCGGGCGTGTGACGACGATTCCCAACCAGAAACCAACGCCGACGCGGGTCAGGCTCATGTCAGCGCTCGATCTGGCCCCCAATGGTGGCGGTGTCGAAGTTCAGCCGGATGCCGCAACTGGAACGTTCGAGTTCCAAGACGTGCCGCCAGGTGCCCTCGTCTTGCACGTGCGGGAGGAGTGGCAGCTGTTGGCGCGCCGTTCGGTGACGGTGGCACACGGCGCGGCGGTCGATGTCGGCGACATCGACGCGAGGACGTGCACCCTTCATCTGGCCGTGCTCGATGAGCAGCAGCTGCCGGTGATGGATTTCGACGCCGCCCTCGGCTCGAGCGAGCAGAGTCTGGTGGCCTGGCGCTGCGACCGGTCGCCGAGCGGATGCACCCTCACTGTCCCGGCAGGGGATTCGCATCTGTTGGTGTGGGGGCAGCGCCTTGCGCCCTTGGTGGTGCCCCTGGATCTCGCCGCTGGATCGCAGACCGCCCGCACTGTGCAGGGCAGCGTTGGCGTAGCTGTGACGTTTCGGCTCCCGGCAGGTTGGATGGCCGGTGATGTCAGCCTCATCCGCGAGGGCAAGCCGGTGCTTCGACTGGTTGCACCACTGACCTCCGAATGGGTCAGGGGTCTCTTGCCAGGTCGCTATCGCATCGAGGTTTGCCAAGGGCGTGAGGTCGCAGTTGCCGACTTCGTCGTCGGCGAAGCCAACGGCACCGTGGTCGACGTTCGCGTGAAGTGAGTCCAGCGCGATCGTCCCGGCGCAGAGCGGCGACGGCTTCGCGATCGCAACGATCAACTTCACCGCCGTCTCGTGTCGCACGACAAGCCCCTGGCGCCTGACGCTTCAGGCAACGCCCGATCGCGGTGACGGTCGCAGGAGCGCGCTCGTGGCGAGCGCCAGCACGAGACACATCACGATGCCGACACCCGAAGTGAGCCCGATGCAGAACAGCGCGGGCTGGTCCGACAGCGCGAGCAAGCCGAACCCTAGCACGGTCGTGACGGCGGCCAGCGACACGGACAGGTACGTCACGTCGTGCGCGCCGGGCTGCGGCTCGTCCTCGGCGAGGAAGATGCCGTAGTCGACGCCCATGCTGACGATCATCAGGAGCGCGACGAGCGAGAGCAGGTTCATCGCGACGCCGGCGAGCGCGAGCACGGCGATCGTTCCCGCGGCGCCGAGCAGCGCCGGCACGCACGAGATCAGGATCGGGCGCACCCGGCGGTGCCGTGCGATGACGAGCAGCACGACGCCTAGCAGGCCGAATCCGAGCAGCGTCGTCATGCTCGCGCGGTAGGTGGAGAGGGCCTCCGTCAGCGCACCTTCGATGTCGAGCACCTGCACACCCGGAATGCCGGCGAGGTGCGTGCGCAGCGCCGGCTCGTCGCGCAGTCCGCGCACGAAGCTCAGCAGGATCGCGCCGTCGGGCGTTTCGAGCCGGAACGGCTTCACGAGCGAAGCGAGCGGTGTGCCGAGCAGGTCGTTCGCGACGACCGGCTGCGGAGCCGGCCGGGCCAGCGCTTCGGCGAACGGCGCGAAGCCGTCCGCGACGAAGCCCGCCGCTTGCAGCGCTTCGCGCAGGCGCGGCCACAGCGTCGCGTCGCCGCGCACGGCCGCATCGACGGCGCGCTGCCGGCCCGCGCTCGGCAGCCACGAGGCGATGCTGCCGTAGCCCTCGATCTCGCCGCGCCGCTGCGCCTCGGCGAGCACCTCGGCGACGCGGTCGTTCGCGGCGAGTGCCGCCTCCTCGGAAGCACCCGTGGCGACGACGACGCGCTTCTGCTCGAAGCGCGCGACACGCGCGTGCACGGCGTCGTCCTCGGCCTTCAGTGCTTGGTCGACGCGGTTCAGCGTGCCGAGGCTGTCGTCCCAGCGTGCGCTCGGCAGGCCCACCGCGATCACGGCGAGCACGCCGAGCAGCGGCGCCAGAAACCAGAGGCGCGCCTTGCCGCGCACGTTCAGCGAACGCCGCATCACGGACACCGTCGCGCGCGACAGGCGCGTCGCGTGGATCCCGCCGGAAGCACCCGGCAGGATCGCCCACGACGCGAACAGCGCCGCCGCGATGCCCGTCGTCGCGAACACGGCGAGCTCACGCAGGCCCGGGAACGTCGCGGCGAGCAGCGTCACGAAGCCGACGATCGTCGTCGCCGCACTGAGCAGGAGGCCGCGCCACAGGTGCGACATCGTCTGCCGCGGCCCGTCCGGATGCGCGGCGAGCGACTGGTGGCTGAAGAAGTGCTCGGCGTAGTCGATGCTGACGCCGACCAGCGACGCGCCGAACGCGAGCGTCAGGCCGTGCACGGCGCCGAACGCGAGCTGGCAGGCCGCAGCGCCCGCGAAGAACCCGATCGCGAGCACGGGCATGCAGAGCAGCGGCGGCCACAGCGAGCCGAACAGGAACAGGAACACGACGAGGAAGCCGACCGTCGAGCCGGCCCCGACGCGCGCGACGTCCTCCTGCATCGAGTCCTCGGCGCCGATCGCGTGCCGGTTCACGCCGCTCTCGTGCAGGCGCAGGTGTCTGCCGTGGCTCTGCTGCAGCGTCGCGAACACCTCGCGCACGCCGGCGAGCAGCGGCCGCTGCGCGGTCGAGTCCGAGGCGCTCGCCTTCGTCGTCAGGAACAGCACGGCGGCCGCGTTCGCGCCCGTCACGAAGCGATCCTCGACGACGCCGAGGTCGCCTGCGCTGCCGCTCGCCATGCGGTCGAACAGCGCGGGCATGACGAGGAACGGATCGGCCGGTGCGACGCGGCTCAGCAGACCCGACATCGGCGTGCCGAGTCGTTGTTTGAGCCGAGCCACCGCCGCCGTGAGACCCGAGGGCGAGAGCCGCTCGGCGGCCGCCTCGGCCGACGCGGCCAGGAAGCCGAAGCGGCGCGTCTCGTAGACCGACCACAGCGCTTCTTCGAGGCCCGGCTGCGGACCGCCTTCGAGCGACTCGATCTGCTGCGCGACGCGCGGCTCGGCGCGCAGCGCTTGCTCGAACGCACGGCTCACGGCGGCCGCCTCGTCGGCGTCCTTGCAGTCGACGAGCAGGATCATCGTGCGGCTCAGCGGCCCGTTCGCGATCTTGTGCGCGAGGTCGATCGCCGAGTCGCGTTCGCCGTGCGGCAGGAAGTGCGTGATGTCGGTCGTGACGCGCATGCTCGTCGTCACGAACACCGACAGCACGAGCAGGGTCAGCAGTCCGGCCGCGATGCGAGGGAGCTCGCCGCGGCTCATCGCGCGTCGATCCCGAACAGGCGCTTCTGCTCCGCGGTGTCGAACTTGCGCGCGGGATCTGCCGCGACGATGCGTGTCACGGTGCGGTCGCCGTTCGGTTCGTGGACCTCGATGCGGACCACGGCCTCGCCTTCGCCCACCAGCGTGAGGCTCTTCAGCATCTGGCTCAGCGGCTTGTCGCGCGGCACGAGCGCCAGCGTCCAGCCGGCCGGGTCCTTCTCGGCCTGCGCGAACTGGATCGTGTAGGACTTCGCGAGTGCACGCTCGTCGCCGGCGAACACGTGCACGAGCGAGGTGATGAAGTTGCGCACCTTGTCGCTGCGCTTCAGGTCGATCACTTCCGTGCCGTCGCGGTTCTGCAGCCGCAGCTCGGCCGGCGTGATCAACACCGTCGACGGCTCGGGCGCCTCGATGTGCCGCGCGAGGTAGCCGGGCTGCGTGCGATCGGCCCGGAAGAAGAAGAGCCGGCCCTTGCTCTGCAGCGGCAGCGCGAGCAGCGCGAGGTGCTTGTCCTCCTCGAAGCTCGCCTCGAGGCCCGTGGTCGCGGCGAACGTGCGGAACAGTGCTCCCGCATCGGCGGGGCGCGGGCGCTGCTTCGGGTCCTGCGCCGGCGGCTGGGTGGACGCTGCGGGTGACGCCGGCGCGATCTGGCCGGCAAGGGGACTTGCGATCGCCAGCAGCAGCGCCGTCGCGAGCGGAAGGTGGATGCTCGGTCGCATTCGCCGGGGATTCTGGCCGCTGCAGGCAGCGTGTTCCACCAGGGCTTGGTGCCTATGTGGGCTCTCCGTTAGCCTTGTCCGCGATGCCACGCTTCCGGGGAACGTTGCTGCGCATCGCGATTGCGCTATTGGCAGCGCCACTCGCGGCGCAGACCGCACAGACCGCCAAGGACGTACCGGCGCGCGAAGCGGAAGTGCACAAGCAGATCACGTCGCTGCTCGTTGCGTTCGCGCGCGCGGCCGAGAGCTACAAGGCACCCTCGTGCGCCCGCCGCGCCTTCGAGCAGATCGTCGAGCACTACGACAACCAGAATGCGACCGCGCTGATTGGCCTCGGCTACCAGCGTGTGAAGGGCGAATGGAAGCACGTGACGCCGGTCGACAAGCTGCCGCAGGACACCGCGTCGTTGCAGCAACAACGCAGCGTCGAAGAGGCGTGGAAGGTCGCGCATAAGCGCGTCGTCAAGTTGCACCGCGAGCTCGGCCTTGCGCTGCTCGCGGAGGGAGTCGAGGGCCGGGGCCGGTACCGGCTCGGGCGTGCGATCGCGATCGACCCCGATGACGTCGAGTCGCACAAGGCGCTCGGGCACATGGAGCTCGACGGGTTCTTCGGCACGGCCGAGCAGATCGCGTTCGTGCGGCGCATGCGCGAGATCACGGCCAAGGCGCGCGAGTGCTCCGAGATGGACTTCGAAGTGAAGGAACTGCCGGCAAGCTCGATGCCGAGCGAGCTGAAGAAGAGCGGGCTCGAGTTCCATGGCGTGCGGTCGAAGAACTTCACGCATTGGGTCATCGGCGGCCCCGAGGTGGCTGCTGGCACGCCATCCCGACAGTTGGGCGCTGCTCTTCGAGGCGCTGTCGAAGGACCCGTTGTCGGAGCAAGAGGTGGCGGCCGCCTTCGACCACGTGCTCGGGCGTTCCGTGGGCGAAGTCGAAGCCGAGTGGCGCGAATGGGCGCGCGCCGGGTCGCCGATTGGTGATGCGACGGCGCCGGGTCGCTGAGGACGCCTCGCATGTCGTTCGCCTGGCTGCAAGACCTCGAGCCGCGGTCGTGCAGATATGCTCCCGCCGCATGGAACGCCCGCTGCTCGCGATGCTCGCGACGACTTCGTGCCTCGCGGCGCAGGACATGGCCTGGGATGCACTGCTGCGCCAGCGCATCCGGGACGAGCAGGACCTGATCGAGCTGCGTTACCGCCGCGACGAGCATGGCCTGCTCGAGGTCGCGTCGTGTGAGTTCGGTGCGATCCCGTTCCAGCCGCTGTTCCCGGGCGCCTACCCGATGCGCAGCGTGACGGGTTCCCTGCTGACCGGGACGCAGATCCTGTTCGGCCACGGCAGCAGCGGCATCCTCGGCTGCACCGACAGCGAGAGACACCTTCGCCGCGCCGGCATCGAGCCGAGCGCCGTGGCGCTGCGCCAGTTCCTCGTGGCGCCCTGGCCGGCCGACGCCGTGCGCGCGCGCGTCGAGTTGCTCGATCGCATGGTCGCGATCGAGTGGCTGCAGCGCGGTGGCCACCAGGGTGCCGTCGCCGAGCTCATGGCGCTCACCACACGGGCCGACACGCCGCCGCCGCTGGCCGCGCGCGCCGCGCTCGCGCTCGAGGCGTTCGGCAAGCGGTCGGCGTCGGCGACGCGCCGGCGGCTCGACGCGGAGACGCTGCCGCTGCCGACAGTGGCCGATGCCTACCTCGTCGTCGACCATGGCAAGCTGCCGGACCTCCACGAGCTGCACCTGCTCGCGCGGCGCCTGGCCGTCGACGCGTCCTACCGGGTCGTCGAGACGCTGGCTGCCCCGACGCCCGACGACCTCTACTTCGGCCAGTGGGGCGCCGACCTGCTCGGCGAGGTGCCGTTCGAGATCGCGCGGCGTTATGGGAACATGCGCTTCGATCACACGGTCGTCGCGCTCCTCGCGACGGTGCCGCAGGCGAAGGCGCAGCGCGTGCCGTTCGGCTGGAACCTGCAGGCCGTCGGTGAATTCGAGCACGCGCCGCTCGAGGCTGCCCTGCGCGAGGCCGCCGCGGCAGCGCCGAAGGAGCTCCAGTGCGAGCCGCGCGACGGCGCGATCCACGTCAAGGCCTCGTTCTGCGAGGCCGTGTTCGGCCCGACGTCGATCGGCACGCACAGCAAGGGCATGGGCGGCCGCGCGCGCCCCGAGCTGGCTCGCGAGCTGCTCGCCGAGGGTCCCGCGGTACGCGTGGTCATCCCGTCCGCATCGAAGCTCTGGCCCGCGCTCACCTTCCTCGCGCTGCCGCCCGCCGAGCGCCTGGAGGTCACGGCGTCGTTCGGCGAGGAGCTCCGCGTCTGCCTCACGCTGACGGCGCGCGACGAGGACGCGGCCGACGCATGGGCCGAACGCGGCAAGCAGCTGGTGGTCGCGAAGCCCGACGAGATCCGCGCTGCGTTCGAAGGGGTGTTGGCCGCGCTCGACCGCAGCGTGAGTTTCGTGTCCTTCCGCGCGGTGATCGAGATGCGGCCCGGCCGCCCCTTGGCAGCACTGCAGCCTCTCGTCGATGCCATCGCGGCGACGAAGATCACGACGGACGGTGCGAAGGTGGAGGCGGTGCTCACGAGCAGGACGATGGGCTGGCCGCTGCTGTGGGCCCTGCGCGCGTTCGGCCGCGCCGCCGCCAAGTGACCGCCTGAGGTCGCGGACGCGAGCGCGCGTCTCGATTCGAGACTCGCGCGTTCGCATGGGCGCTTGCCGCGCGGGCTCACTCTTTTCCGCGCCGACATTGAGTGAGCGGCTGCCGCAGGTCGATCAAGCCGTGTTGTCTATTCGAACGACTGGGGGAGCTGCATGACGGTATCTGGTGACCTTGCCACGATGGATCTGTCGGACTTGCTGCAGAACATCGGCACTCATGGCAAGTCTGGGACGCTGTCCCTCGTCTCGGAGGAAGGCAGTGCGAAGGTCTTCTTCCGCGAAGGCAAGATCGCGCTGCTGACGACCGACTGCAGGCTGCCGCTGGTCGAGATGCTCGTGGCCGCCGGCCATGTGACGGCGAAGAAGCTCGAGGCCGCGCGCAAGAAGGCCAAGGGCACGCGCCGCGAGGTGTCGGAGTTCCTCGTCAGCACACGCGCGTTGACACAGCAGCAACTGCACGACGTCGCCGAGGACTGCCTGTCCGAAGACGTCGCGAACCTGATCGCGTCGGCGCATGGCGAGTTCGAGTTCATCGCGGGGCAGGTTCCCGCGAAGGGCTTCGATCCCGACGAGGTCAGCCTCAAGCTCGCGCTGCCCGTCCCGCCGCTGATCCTCGAGGCGGCCAAACGCTGCGACCACTGGACCGAGATCCGCAAGTTCCTGCCGTCCGACTCGTTGCACTTCCAGGTGCGCGAGGGCGCGCGCCTCAAGGACGACGTCGAGGATCCGGAGATGGCCGCGCAGATCGTGAAGGCGCTGGACGGCTCACGCAGCGTCAGGGAGGTGGCGAACCTGTTCCCGAACCGGCGCTTCCTCACCTACAAGCTGGTCTCCGACTTCGTGCGCGAACGCATCGCGCGGCCGACCGGTGCCGCCGACCTGCTCGAGTTCGCGCGCCGCATCGAGGCGGTCGACGCGCAGCGCGCGCGCAGGCTCGTGCGCCGCGGGCTCGACAGCGAGCCCCACAACGCCGAGCTGCTGGCATCCGAGGCGCGGCTCGCCGAAGAGCTGCAGGACACCGCGGCTGCCGCGGCGGCCCACAAGATGCTGGCGCACATGAACCTCGAGGCCGGCCGTACAGAGCAGGCGCTGCATTCGCTGAGCGCGGGCAAGCGGCTCACGCCGGCCGACCCGAGCATCTGGGAGCGCACGCTGTCGCTGGCGCTCACGCAGGGGCGGCGCCAGGACGCGCTGAACGAGGGCATGCAGCTCGTCAAGCTGTACCGCGCGCCGGGGCTGCACAACCGCGCGCAGGAGGTGCTCGGCCGGCTGCTGCAGATCGAGCCGGAGGCCCTCGAGCTGCACGTCGAGTTCGCGCGCTCCATGGTCGATTGCGGCCAGTCGCAGGACGCCGTCAAGCACCTCGCGAAGCGAGGCAAGGCGCTGATCGGCAAGGAGCACTACACCGGCGCGCGCAAGCTCTACTCGGCGATCCTCGACATCGAGCCAGGCAACGAGGAAGCGACGGTGTCGGTCGAGATGATCGACAAGGAGATCTACGCGAAGCGGCGCGACCGCAAGCGCCGCGCGGTCCGGATGATCCTGACGACCGCGCTGATGGTCATGCTCGGCACCTTCATCGGGGTCGAGCTGGTCGGCCGCAGCGCCTACATCGAGACGAACTCGCTGATCAGCCGCGAACGCATGATCGAGCAGGGGCAGTACCACGAGGCGATCAGCCTGCTGAACAACGTGCGCAACGAGCACCCGTTCTCGATCACGAGCCTGTTCGACATCCCGCGCCTCGTCACCGAGCTCGAGCAGCGCGCGCACGAAGCCGGCGTCAAGCTGCCCGACCAGTCGGAGGCGTCGCGCGGCAACACCGGGCAGGGGTCGCCGCGCCGCAAGTAGCACCGGTCGTCGGCGGTGGTCATCGCCGATCGGCGCTTGGGTTGGAACTGGCAGGAGCATTGCCGCGAACGCCACCTGCTGACATGCTCATCGGGGTGACCAGACGCCTGTCGACCGATCTCGGTGATCCGACTGCCCGGCCGTATTTCGTCTGGGACGAGGAGATCACGTACGGCCAACTGGCCAAGAAGCTGCGGTCGCCCGATGCAGACGAGCGGGCGCTCTGGGTAGCACGGGTCCTGCGCGAGGCGCGTTATCAGGATGTGTGGAAGCTCGTGAGGCTACCGGACGTGCTTGCAATCTGGCCTCGGATCGACCGGCACCTCGGTCGCACCCGCGAGTTCTGGCGCTGGTTGATCGAAGGATGGCGAGCAGATGGACTCATCCCGCGGCCTTAGTCCGCTGCAGAGTGACCTGCTGCGCGCGTTCTTCGCGCGGGAACGCAGGTTCGTCTTGACGGGTGGTGGAGCCCTGGTCGGATTCCACCTTCGTCATCGGACCAGCGACGACCTCGACTTGTTCGCCAAGCCGCCGGTCGCACTCGAAGAAGGTTACCATGCCCTGACGGCTGCTGCGGTCGCGCTCGGAGGCACGATCGAGGTGTTGCGCACGTTCCCGGAGTTCCGTCGTGTACTTGTGCGGCGTGGCGGTGAAGCAGTGCTGGTCGACCTCGTGATCGATCGGGCGCCGGACGTGGACAAGATCGTCGACGTCGAGCACGGCATCCGACTGCATTCGCTTCGTGAGATCGCTGCGAACAAGGTGTGTGCTCTGCTCGGGCGAGCCGAGGTCCGTGATCTGATCGACCTGCGCGCCATCCTCGAGTCGGGTCTCGACCTGCGGGCGGCGCTGGTCGACGCGGAACGCAAAGATGGAGGGGTGTCTGCGGCGACCCTGGCCTGGTTGATCGAGGGCCTGCGCATTCCCGCGGACCTGCAGCTGCCCGGAGGCTTGAAGGCTGCGGAGCTGGAGGCCTTCCGCGTCGATCTGGTGCGTCGACTGCGCCGTTTGGGATTCCCATCACCCTGATCTCGTCGCGGCGCAGTCATTCGGACGCTCCGCGTTCAACGGCTCGGCAGGCGGGACAAGAGCTCGGGCGGCGTGGTCGGCAGCAGTGCCCCGTCGCCCGCGGTCGTCGCGAGCACGGTCGTCGCGCGTGCACACCAGCGGTTGCCGACGTGGATCTCGTAGGCGACGCGGATCAGCGGCTCGGTCGCGACGAACCAGGCCGTGATGCGCGCCGTCTCGCCGTACGCGAGCGGTGCCATGTAGCGGCAGTGCGCGTCGACGATGTACATGCGGAACCCGAGCGAGCGGATCTGCTGCACGTCGAGATCGAGGCTCGCGAACAGCTCGGTACGCGCGGCCTCGAACCATTCGAAGTAGCGGCCGTGCCACGCGACGCCGAGCGGGTCGCAGTGGTGGAGGCCGATCTTCTGCTCGATCGTCACGGCGTGGTCGGGTCGCTTGCGTTCGGTCACGGGCGCACTGCCTGGTCGGTGGCCTCGGCCTTGCCGGCCGTCGCCGGTGGCCTGGCCCAGAAGTCGAAGAAGTTGAACCAGTTGTCCGGCGCCTGGCGAGCATGATGCTCGAGCCGCGCCGCGTAACGCTGCACCCAGACCTTCAGCGCGCCGTCGCGGTCCTTGCGCGGCAGCTCGATGCGGTCCGCGAAGCGTTCGCAGTGCAGGTCGTAGCGGTTCGGCGCGCGGTAGAGGCCGAACACGAGGTAGACCGGGCAGCGCAGGATCGACGCGAGCAGGAACGGTCCGCCCGCGAACCAGGCGGGGTCGCCGAAGAACGTGGCCTCGACGTTGCGTTGGTTGAGCCCCGTGCGGTCGCCGAGCGTCGCGACGAACTGGCCGTGGTCGAGGCACTCCTGCACGGTCGCCATGACGCCGACGTGGTCCTCGCCGACGTGGATGACCTGCGCTGCGCGCTGCGGATTCAGCTCGGCGAGCAGCGAGTTGATCATCTTCGCGTTCTGGAAGTAGCCGAGGATCCGGATCGTCACCGTGTCCTCGTGGCCGCCGGCGCGCATCGCCTCGTAGCTGCCGAGGTGCGCGCCGAGCAGCACGGCCCCGCGTCCCGTCGCCGCCTGCTGGACCAGCAGCTCGTCTCCCGTGCGCGTGAAGGACAGGCTCTTCGTGCGCCCCGTCACGAGGAACACGCGGTCGAGCGTGACCTGCGCGAACGTGTGCAGGTGGCGGAAGATCGCCCAGAAACCGGGCCGGCGGCCGTGTACGCGCGTGAGCCAGTCGCGCGAGCTGCGGACCGCGCGGCGGTCGAACAGCCGGTACCAGAGCGCGACCATCGCGACGAGCGGTTTTGCGATCGGACGCCCGAGCACCGTCGCGAACCAGAACAGCACGCGGATGCCGAGCACGGTGCCGCGCTCGCGCTTGTTGAGCCACGTCGTCTGACTGCCTGCTGGGTGAATGGGGGTTCCGGTCATCAGCGCGCCTGTCGCTGGAGACCCGGTCATCGGAGAGTCCGTCATGGGCGGCTCCGTCCGGCGAGCGAGCGGGCTGGCCGGAAGATCCAGCCCAACATGATGCCGGTGCAGATGCGGCTGTGCATGATCGAGAGCTGCAGGTTGTCGCGGAAGGGCCGGAAGTGCGATATGCCGCCTTCACCCTTCGTCAGGTAGCGCACGCCAACCGGCAGGTTCACGATCGGCACGCCGGCGCGCGCCATGCGCACGACGATCTCGACGTCGAACTCCATGCGGTTGCTGCGTGTGCCGCTGCTGCGTGCGGCTTGCAGCGGATAGACGCGGAAGCCGATCAGTGCGTCGCGCACGGTCTCGCGGCGGCCGATCTCGAGGTCGACCCAGAACTTCGTGAAGCGGCGCGCGATCAGCCGCACACGCGGCACCGTGTGGTCGTACTGCGGATAGCCGAGCACGAGCGCGTCGGGTCGTTCGGCGGCGGCGCGCAGGAACCCGGGCATCAGCGAGATGTCGTGCTGGCCGTCGGCGTCGACCTGGAACACGTGCGTGCAACCGTGCTCGGCCGCGACGTCGAAGCCGACCTTGACGGCTTTGCCCTTGCCGCGGTTCGGCTCGAGGCGGCGCACGACCGCAGCGCCGGCCGCCGCGAGTGCGGCGCAGGCGGCGTTGCCCTCGGGGCCGCTGCCGTCGTCGACGACGATCACGAGCGGCACGTGCTCGCGCACCGCGCGCACGACGTTGCCGATGGTCCGCGGGTTGTCGTAGGTCGGAATGACCGCGCACGGGCGGAACGGCGTCATGGCGACGGCTCCGGCGCGTCGCAGCGGAAGACGACGCGGCCCGCCGAGCAGCGCGCGCCGTCGCACGTGACTTCGAACTCCGCGTGGGTCCGCTCGCCGTCCCACTGCAATGCGACCTCGACGGCGTTGCCCGGCGCGATGCGCGCGAGGAACTTCAGGTCGAGGAAGACCGTGGCCTCGCACCGCGGGCCGAGTGCCGCGCCGAGGCACGGCAGCACGAGCTCGTGCAGCTGCACGGCGCCGCTCAGCACCGGATAGCCCGGGAAGTGGCCGTCGAACGCGAAGAAGTCGCGCGGCACGACGGTGCGGAAGCAGGCGCGGTCGTCGGCGACCGCGAGCGTCGACCACTGCAGGCTCGTGCACGGCAGCGCGCCGTTCGCGGTGCGGCCGAACAGGCGCAGCAGCACTTCGCGGCCGAGCTGGCCGTCCTCGTCGCGGCCGAGGTCCGGCACGCAGCGCAGCGTCGTGCGTGTCTGCAGCGGCGCAGGCAATGCGCGCAGCAGGTCCTCCGAGGTGTCGTGCTTCGCCTGCACGGCGCAGAACGAGTGCGGGCCGCCCGCGAGGTCGACGACGGCCACGGCCGCGTCGGCGACGCCATCGAGGTCGCACACGGCCTGCAGCAGCCGGACCTCGCGCGGATCCGGCGCCGCCGCGGCGGTGCTGCAGGGCAGCTCGACGACGCGCGTGCCGGTCTCGGCGAAGCGGGCGACCGTCGCGGCGTCGAGCGCAGCGTCGGCCGCGACGACCTGCGGCAGCTTCGTACGCTCGCGGCGCGGCTCCCTCGAGAGTGCGCGCAGCAGTGCTTGCGGCGCGACGAGCGTGTGCACGGGGCGGCTCGGGGGTTCCGCACCGTCGGGCCACGGACCGCCCGCGAGCAGACAACCGGCGCGCAGCGGCGCGAGCCAGCCCGGCACGAGCGCGTGCGGGCTGCCGGGCCGGAAGGCGTTCCACACGAGCGCGCCCGCGGGCAGGCGCAGGCGAGCCAGCGCGTCGTCGACGAGCCTGCACAGCTCGGCAGCGGTCCACGAACGTGAGCACAGGTTCCCGCGTGCATCGCGGCCGTACGTCGTCAGCGGGCCCCACAGCGGCACGGCCGCGGGCTCGGGTGCGTTCGCGCCGGGCGGCGCAGCGAGCAGCGCGCGCACGTCGAGGCCGCGGCCGATGCCCGAGTCGTGCAAGAGCATCGTGGTCGCCGGCAGGCCGAGCACCGGAGCCACCGAGTGGCGCCGCGGATCGGCTGGCAGCGCGACGGCGTGACCCTCGAGCCAGGTCGCGAGCAGCGCCGCGAGGAACGCGTTGCGGTCGCCGTCGAACGCGAACGCGAGGTGCGAGCCGGGCCGCCGCGGCGGCAGCGCCTGGTGCACGCGCGCGACGCGGATCCGCAAGGCCCTCGCGTCCGCGTCGGCCGACGCCGGCAGTGCGTTGCGGGCGCCGCGCGCGAATTGCTGTGCGGGCAGGTCATCCACGCGAGAACCGCCGGCGCCGCAGCGTCCATTCGCTGGCGAACATGATGCCCATCAGCACGTAGGCGATGAGGCCGTTGTAGGTCGCCCACCACATGCGCGGCGCCGCCTCGGCGACGACGAGCAGCGCGAGCACGAGCGCGGTCGCGCCGTTCGCGACGAAGAACACGCTCCAGAGGATCGTCCACATGCGGCACCAGGCCTGCTTCTCGGGCGGCAGGTCGTCCTCCTGCAGGCGCGCGAAGCGTTCGACCATCGGCATCGCGTTCGCGCGCAGCGACCAGCCGAACACCGCGAGGAAGATCGCGTTGATCAGCACCGGCACCAGCAGCATGTAGCCCTCGGCGTCGAGTGCTGCCGACAGCACGAGGCAGAGCAGCGTCGCGATCGGCACCGCCGCGAGCCCGCGCATCGCGGCGCGCTGGCTGCGCCGCATGCGGATCCACGCGACCGGCACCATCACGCAGAGCAGTATCGCGGCGACGTGGCGCGGGCTGCCCTGGCTGAGTCCGATCCAGACGAACAGCGGATACGCGACGAACACGACCGCGAGCAGGACTGCGGCGACCGTGCCCATCGTGCGCGCGCCGGCTGTCATGTCGGCTCAGGCGCCGGCGGCTGCAGCGGCACCGTTCTCGGCCTGCTTCCTGCGGATGAACTGCGCGAGCGACGCGATCGAATGGTAGTACTCGCGGTTCTTCTCGTCGTTCGCGACGGTCTTGACGCCGAACTTCGCGTGCACGGCGAGCGCGATCTCGAGCGCGTCGATCGAGTCGAGTCCGAGCCCTTCGCCGAACAGCGGTGCGTCGGTCTCGATGCTCTCCGGCGTGACGTCCTCGAGGGCGAGAGTTTCGACGATGAGGCGCTTCAGCTGGGCTTCGAGGGTGTCTGCCATTGGGTAGAAGACGAATCTAGGGACGGTGCCGAGGGGAGGCAAGAAGTGTCATGCGGCGACGGGCGGCACGGGCGCAGAGCGGGCACAGAGCGGTCGCCGGAGCCGTCGATTCGCCGTGCCGTCGCAGGCGTTTGCGGTGGACTCCCGCCTGCGCGCTCGCGAGACTGCTCCGCCGACGGACCGAAAACATGAACGTCGATTCCGCTGCGCCTGCCGACCACCTGCTGCGTGTGCTGGGCGGCAAGTGCTGTGCGCAGGCGGTCTCGACCGCGGCGGCGCTCGGGCTCGCCGAACGGCTCGAGTCGGGACCGCGCACGCTGCAGGCGCTCGCGGTCGAGACCGGATGCGACCCCGTAGTGCTGGCGCCGGTGCTGCGGCTCTGTGCCGGACTCGGCTTCTTCGACAGCCCGGCGCCGGACACCTACGCGCTGACCGCGCACGGCGCCGTGCTGAAGCGTGATGCGCTCGGTCCGCTCGCCGAGTTCGTCGGCGCGCAGGAGCAATGGGACGCCTGGTCGCGCCTGCGCGACGTCGCGCGGACCGGCGGCAACGCGTTCGAGGGTGCGCACGGCGTCGGCCTCTACGACTACCTCGCGCGCACGCCCGAGGCGGCGCTGCGCTACGACGCGGCGATCGACTCGTTCACGCGCCACGAAGCCGAGGCGCTGTGTCGCCTCTACGACTTCGGCGAGGTGCGGAGCGTCGTCGACGTCGGCGGCGGCCGCGGCACGCTGCTCTGCGAAGTGCTGCGACGCTGGCCCCACCTGCGCGGCGTGCTGCTCGACCTGCCGCACGTCGTCGAGCGGGCGCGGTTCGATCTCGCGGCGCGCTGTGGTCCGCGCGCGGAAGTGCACGGCGGCGACTTCTTCCAGAGCATGCCGCAGGGCTGCGACGTCTACGTCGTCAAGCACGTGCTGCACAACTGGGACGACGAACGCGCGCTCGCACTTCTGCGCACCTGCGTCGACGCGATGGCGCGCGGTGGGCGCATCCTCGCGATCGAGACCGTGCTCGCGCCCGACAACCGCGCCGACCTCGCCGCGATCATGGACCTCGAGATGCAGGTGCTGCTCGGCGGCCGCGTGCGCAGGAAGCCCGAGCTGCGGCGGCTGTTCCAGGCAGCGGGGCTGCGCGTCGAGCAGATGACGCCGCTCGTCGCCGGCTGCTGGCTGCTGGTCGGGGAGAGCGCCACCGAGCGGGCCTAGGTGCTGCCGATGTCGCGCGCCGTCGTGCTCGTCCTCGCCGGCTGCGCGGCGCTGCTCGTCGCGTACGGAAGCCGCGTGATCTTCGACGTGCCGCTGCTCGACGACTGGTCGTTCGTCGAGCAGCTGCAGCGATACCTCGCCGGCGAGTGCTCGTTGCCGCAGTACCTGCTCGCGCGTCACAACGAGCACCTCGCGATCCCCTCGCGCCTGCTGTTCCTGCTGCTCTACCACTGGACCGCACTGGACCTGCGTGTGCTGCGCTGGCTCACGCTCGCGGTCCTCTTCGCGTGTGCCGTGATCGTCGCCTGCGCCGTGTCGTGCGACGTGGCGCGGAGTCCCGGCTCGCGCTCGGCCAGGGATCGCGCTGCGGAGCTGATCCTGTGGCTGCCGTTCGCCGCGATGACGGCCTCGCTCGCGGGCTGGGAGACGGTCGCCGTGGCGATGTCGTTCACGAACGCCGTGGCGCTGCTCGCGACGCTGTCGGCCGTGCTCGCGTTCGAGCGCTGGCGCGGGCGCGCGTCGATCGGCAACTGCCTGTCGACGTTCGGCCTCACGCTGCTCGCGACCGTCAGCCTCGGCAGCGGTCTGCTGCTCTGGTTCGTGCTCGCGGTCGCGGCAACGTGTTCGTGGCGCCTCCGCCGGCGGCGGCTCGAGACCGCGCTGCTCTGGCTGCTCGGCCTCGGCTTCCTGGCTGCGCAGGTCGTCGCGCGATCGGCGGCCTTGCAGCAGTCCGCAGGCGTCGGGCTGGCCCTCGCGGTGGTCGAGGTCGCCGGCGTGCCCCTGGCGCTGCAGCAGCACGGTGAGCCCGATGCGGCGATGTGCCTGCTGTCCGGTGCGGGCCTCGTCGTCGCCTTGGGGCTCTCGAGCGTGCATCACGCGCGTCGTGGTGCCGAGCTGCGCGCGCGCTCGACCAGGTACCTGTTGTGGGGTTGGGCCGGCTTCGCGACGTGTGCCGCGATCGCGCTCGGTCGCCACGGCTTGCCCGGCGTCGGGAGCCTTGCCGCCTCGCGCTACGTTCCGATGGTGCTGCCGCTCGCGCTCGGCAGCCTCGCGTACTGGATCTGCACGGCCGCGACGAGAAGGGCCGCGAGCCGTGTCGCGTGTGGCGTGGCACTCGGCATCACGTGCCTCGGGCTCGCGATCGACTTCGGCGAGCTCCGCATGAGCCGCTCGCGTGCGAACGCGTGCACGAGCATGATCACGCTCCTCTCGGGCGACCTCGCCAAAGTGCCCGAGGTGACCTGGCGCACGCAGCTCTACCTCGAGCCGTGGCTCGCGCAGCAGGTCGCTCAGCGGAACGTGCCGTTCCTGCGCGCGCACGAGCTCTCGCTGTTCCGCCCGCCGCGTGGTCAGTGACGGCCCGCGCTGGCGACGAGCGGCACGGCGATCGGTTCGACGACGCCGTCCTCGCCGGCCACCGCGAAGCGGCCGACGAACCGCCGCTCTCCGGCGCGCAGCTCGAGCGTGTACTCGTCGTC
Source organism: Planctomycetota bacterium (assembly GCA_036376355.1). GTDB lineage: Bacteria > Planctomycetota > UBA1135 > UBA1135 > UBA2386 > DASVAL01. The sequence continues at coordinate 18,937 of DASVAL010000097.1, read as the reverse complement.
GGCGAGCAGGATCGGCACGCAGCAGATGCCGTCGGCCGTGGAATCGAAGCCGCGCTCCACGAGCCCCGGTTCGCCGCCGAGCACTCTGCGTCCGCGGCATTCGATCTGCACGTGCGCCGCGGTCAGCGGCACGTCGGGGGGCGGCACGAACGCGATGTGGCGCACCAGCCCCGGACGGACCGGGACCTCGAGCTGCGTCTCCGCGCCGGCGCGGATCTCGAACGGCAGCCCGCGCACGGTCATGAACGAGAGGCCGTGCGCCCAGAGCTCGTAGCGGCCTTCGGCGAGACACAGCGAGCCGACCGGCTCGCGCAGCGGCACCTGCAGTCCGTGCTCGTCGACCACGAAACCGCCGCATCGTTCGACGGCGCGCCCGCCGACGCGCAGCGAATAATTCAGCGTTCCGGCGGGCGGCACGGTCACGTCGACCGTGGCTCCGGCCGCGGTCACCGCGACGAGGCCCGCAAAGCACGCCGGACACCGGCCGCGCTGGCCGAAGACGTGCACGCGGTACTGGCCCGCAGGCACCGTCGCAAACAGGCGCACGCTGGAGCTCGCGGGCATCTGGTTGCCGGCGTAGACCTCGCCGTCGCGCTCGAGCAGCACGATCGAGTCGGCGAGCTGCGCGGGCGTCGCACCGTGCAGCCGCACCTCGAGCACGCCGTGCTCACCGGTCGTCGCGAGCAGGCGCACCGCGAGCGCGCCGTCGGCAGCGCGTTCGCTGGAGCATGGCAGCCAGACCTTGTCGTCGCGCGGCCGGCAGAAGAACGCCAAGCCGGGGGCCGCTTCGAGCTCGAAGGCGCCGTTCGCACCGAGCGGCACGGTCTGCGGCGAGATCCGGCCCGGCTCCTCGCCGGCCGGCCTGAAGCCGAGCTCCCACTCGTCGGCGTTCGCGGGCTGGCCCGACGCGTCGAGGAGCCGGCCGCGGCAGCGCGGCAGCGGCACGAGCTCGATCGCGAGCGCCTCGCGATGCGGCACCGCGATGGGCATCTCGCGCGTCGAGAACCCCGGCGCCTCGACCTCGAGCACGACGCGCGCGGGATCGAGCCCGCCGAGCGCGAACGTGCCGTCGCCGGCGACTTCGACGCCGGACCACTGGTGGCGCACGGGTCCGTGGGCCACGACCGTCGCACCGGCCACGGCGCCGCCGCCCGCCGCGCGCACGCTGCCGCGCAGCGTGGTTCCGGGCCGCAGCACGACGCTCACCGTGTGCACTCCGGGGCCGACGTGCACGGGCACGAGGCCGGCCGCGTGCTCGGCACCGCGCACCGACACTTCGAGCCGTCCGAGCGGCAGCTCGCCGCACGAGAAGCGACCCTCGGCGTCCGTCAGCAGCTCGCGGCACGGGTGCAGCTCGACGTGCTGGTCGCTGCCCGGCAGCGTGAACTGGGCCCGCGCATGCCGCGCGACGCGAACGACGGCGCTGCACACCGGTGCGCCGGCCTCGTCGACGACGGTGCCCGCGACGGTGGCCGCGGGCCCGCCGAGACGCAGCTCGATCGACCCGCGCGGCCGCGGGCCGACTGCCTGCATCGGCGAAGGCACGCGGCCCGGCATCAGCGCGGCGAACGTCGTCATCGGCGCGACGTCGCGCAGCGAGAACACGCCGTCGGCGTCGCTGCGGGCCGTGACCTGTCCGTCCCACGGGTGCCGCGGCGAGTGACAGAGCCAGATCCAGGCACCGGCGGCCGGCGTTCCGTCCGCGTCGATCACGCGGCCTTTGAGCTGCACGCCGGCGGGCAGCTCGACGGCGTCGGCGCGATGCACGCCGGCGCGCACGAAGATCGTCGTCTTCGTGCCGCGATCGGTCGTGACCAGGTACTCGCCGGGTGACAAGCCAGCCAGCGCGACCTGGCCCGCCGCGTCGGTCACGGCCCGCCGCCCGCCGAAGTCCGGGTCGGTTCCCGCCGGCGCGACGCAGACGCCGACTCCCGCTGCGGTCGCGCCATCCGCGAAGCGGAACACGAGTGTCGCGTTGCCTGTCGCCTCGGCCGATGCGGCGGCGACGGCCGTGCGCTGCGCGTCGCCGGCCGGCACTTCGTTCTTGTCCTTGCCCGCAGCAGCGAGCACCGGCGCCGCGCCGGCCTGGACCTGCGCGGACCAGACGGGCGCGAGCACGGGCAGGCACGACAGCGCGCCGGCCGCGACCGCCGCGAACGGCAGCCACGGCCGCACGCGCGGGCCCCGGCCCGGCAGCGGCGGCCTCGCCTGCGTTTCGCGCATCAGCAGCAGGAACGGCAGCGCGAACAGGCCCTTCGGCAACAGGTCGCGCAGGTGCCGCAGGCCGCGATGCAGCTGCACGCGCACGGTGCCCGCCGGCCGGCCCAACGCGCGGCCGATCTCCTGCGGCGTCTCGTCGTCCTGCAGGAAGCGGCGCACGACGTCCTGGCTCGTGCACGGCAGCTGCGACACGGCCACCTGCACGGCCGCGAGCAGCTCGCGGAAGCCGGCCCAGGTCAGCGGCAGGTCCGTCGCGACGTGCGAGTGATCGGCCGCGGGTCCCGTGGATCCGGATCGGGGCAGCCGCTGCAGCATCGCGCTGCGTTCGCGCCACGTGATCGCGCGCCGGTGCAGCACGCCGATCAGGTACGGCATGCACGGCCGCCCCGCTTCGTAGGTGTCGCAGCGGATCAAGAGCCCGAGGAACAGCTCCTGCACGATGTCCTCGGCGGCGCGCGCGTCACCGAGCAGCCGGTGCGCGCGATGACGCAGGCGCTCTTCCGTCCGCTCGAAGACGAACTCGAGCGCTTTGCGGTCGCCGGTCCGCACGAACTGCACGAACTTCTCGTCGAGGTGGTGGTCGGCCATCGCCGGGAATTAGATGGGAGCGCGGAAGCGGCAACGCGCCCGGCCGATTTTTCCCCAGCGCTGTAACGCGCGGCTGCTACCGGTGGAAACTGGGGTCCCGAACCCACCTCACCCCGATCCATCCCGATCCGCTTCCCATCCGAATCCCCATGAAATGCTACCTCGCCTGCTCCCTGCTCGTCGGCACGCTCTGCGCGCAACAGGAAATCGTGCGCTACGCATTCGACAGCACCGACACGAACTCCGTGCTGAACTACGCGAGCGGCCCGCTCGCCGGCCCGAAGTTCGGCAACACGACCTGGCCCGTCGAGTACGTCTACGACAATGGCCGCTTCGGCAGCTCGCTGAAGGCGAGCATGTATGGCGGCCTGTCGGGCAACTACGTGCACACGGGCTGGCAAGGTGGATACCAGGGTGCGCTGACGATCGCGTTCTTCCTGCACAACGTGAACGCGAACTCGGTCTCGCTCTATTCGCCGATCGCCGGGCAGCCGGGCTGGTCGATCGCGACCGGCGGCACCGCCGGCGCGGGCCTGCAGCTGCACGGCTGGGGCGGCCCTGACCTGAACGGCAACTTCGGCATCCCGGTCTGCTCGATGCCGGGCTGGAACCATTTCGCGATCGTCGTCGATCCGGCTGCCGGCCAGGCGACCTGGTACCACAACGGCGTTCCCGCAACGACGACGCCGATCTCGAACGGCGTCGTGTTCACGACGGGGCAGCTGTACGTCGGCGCCGACTACGTGAACTGGTGCGGCAGCCTCTACGACATCGACGAGTTCGTCATGATGGGTCGTGCGGCGCCGGCGGCCGAAGTGGCCTTCATGGCGCAGGCGCCGCTCGCGACCGTCGTGCCGATCGGCACGCCGGCGAACGTCGTCGTCGCGGCGAACCAGCTGCCGACCGTCGGCAACCAGAGCTTCGCGTTCCAGGTCACCGGCCCCGCCGACACGCTGTTCGTGTTCATGATGGGCCTCGGCTACGCGAACGCCGGCGCAGTCGCGCTGCCGTTCGACCTCGGCACGATCCTGCCCGGCGCGTCGGGCCAGATGCTGCGTGTGTCGCCGGATGCCAGCGCCGCGGGAGTGCTGCTCAATGGCCAGGCCTCCGTGCCGCTCGCGATCCCGGACCTGACGCAGCTGCTCGGGTTCCAGGTGTTCGGTCAGGCGATCGGCCTGTCGGCCACGGGTTTCACCGCGAGCAACGCCCTCGCCGCGCGCGTCGGCCGCACGAGCCTCTGAGCGCTCTCAGCCGGTCGCGGGCAGATCGTGGACGGAGAGCAGCCCGTGCCGGCGCCAGCCGATCGCGTCAGCGCCGCGACCTCGCCTGCGAATCGAGGATCTCGACCATGGCGCGGTGCTGTCGCTGGTTGGCCGACACCTCGTCTTCGCCGCCGCCGGTGTAGGTCGAGCTCGCGCTCGCGCGGCTGGCCCACTGCGAAGCCCCCGGCCCGAGCAGCTCGACCGCGTCGATCTCGTTCCAGCCCGGCTTGCGCTTCGTGTCGAGCACGAGCCGGATCGTCGTGATCGCGTGCTGCGTCAGCGGGAACTGGATCAGCAGCGGCTGGCCGCCGCCGTCGGCCTGACCGCGCCACAACGTCGTCCACGAGCCGTCCGGGTTTCGCGCGAGCACCTCGGCGCAAGCACCCGGCGAGTTCACCTCGAACACGCGCACGCCGTTGGCCCGCATCGGCGTCGCATAGGTGAGCTGCAGCCACACGAGACCCATGTCCGGGTTCTTCGAGGCCCACGCGTTCGGATCGTCGCGGCGCGGATCGGCGTCGGGCGGACCGCACGCCTTCTTCGCGCTCCAGCCCCGGAGCTCCTTCTGCTGGCTGCCGCCGAGCGCCGCGATCACCTGCGCATCGGTCTCGACCTGCCGCCACTGTGCAACGAAAGCGTCGAACGACGGCTCGTCGTACTCGCCGACCTTGCGCGCCGCGTCGAGCCGCACGATCGGCCCCAGCGTCGAAGCCGCGCGCAGCAGCTCGAGTGCCGCCTGCATCTCGGCGCCGTTCAGCAGCCGCAACACCGAGAGCCGCATCGCGTCGTCTGGCGCGCGCAGGAAGAGCCGCAGCAGCGCGTTGTTCGCTGCGTCGCCGCTCAGCTCGACGAGCAGCGCAAGCGCCGCTTCGCGCACGGCCTGCTCGCGCAGAGTCGGCAGCAGCGCTTCGAGCCCCGGCAGTGCTGCCGCGGAGCCGATTCGGGTGAGCGCCGCGAGCGCGCGCAACGCGAGATTGTCGGGCGACGGCGGCCGCACGGCCGCGAGCAGCGCCTCGATGGCCTCGTTCGAGTCGTCGAATCGCCGTTTGCCGAGCATGTTCGCGAGCGCGATGCGCAGCGCGACCGGCCGGTCGGCGTCGCGCACGAGCGCCGCGATCGGCGAGACGAGCTCGACGACGTAGGCGTCGACGGCGAGACGGAAGTACTCGGAGCCCTGCGCGTCGGTCGCGAACGAGAGCACGTACTGCTCGAGGTACCAGTACGAACCCCGCTGCTCGGCCGCAGCGGATTGCGGGGCAGACAGCGGTGCCGGTGCCGGCGCCACCGCGTGGCTGCGCTCCACGGCGGCCACGGGCGCACGTTCGAGTGCCGCGAGCCTTCGCTCGAGCGACGCGAGCGTGGTGCGCAGCTCGTCGAGCGCCTCGGCGGTTGCCGCGTCGTGACCGCCGGGCACAGGCGACGAGCTGGTGGACCAGGCCGTCGCCAGCGAGGCCGCGAGGGCGGCAGTGACCACACAGACCAGGGCGAGCAGTGGCTTCATGAGGCCTCGCGTGGCGGAACGGCGGGCTGCTGCGGCGCAGCGGCGCTCGCACTGTCCTCGGCTGGCCCGGGACCGTCAACCAGCAGCGCTGCTCTCATGCTCTCACGGGCGGCACTTGCCATGCCAGACGGCTGTTCGGACCATGCGCAGCGCCGTCCGCCCGTCGCAAAGGCCCGATGGCGCAACCGTGAGGACCGCGCACCATGAAGACTCGACAGCTCGCACTGCTCGCATCGCTCGCGCTGCTGGCCGCGGCGCCGGCGCAGCAGAAGGCCGATCCGTTCCGCTTCGTGCCGGCGGACGCGCAGGTCGTCGTGCGCATCGCTGCCCCGGCGCGCTGGCAGCAGCAGTTCGCCGAGACGAAGATCGCGAAGCTGCTCGCCGGCGAGGCGTTCGCACCGTGGATCGCGCGGCTGCAGGAGGCTCTCGACGACGCTCTCGCGTCCGCGGGAGCGAAGGGTGCGATCGATGCCGACCACGTGAAGCGCTTCGTGAAGGACTACCGCGGCGACATCGTCTTCGCGCTGCTCTTCGACCCCGAAGAGTTGGCGGCCTCGATGAATGCCGACGATCCGCCGGCCTTCACGGTCGTTCACGTGCTGACCGCGGATCCGGGGTTCGACCTGGCCTCGATGGGCGCGACGATCGCGAAGGCGGCCGAAGAGCAAGGGGAGCCGATGCGCGATCTCGTCGTCGGTGAGCACCGGTTGCGCGCCGTCGACCTCGACGACGGCATAGCCGCCACGGCGCCATTTCTCATCGACGGCCACCTCGTGACGCTGGTCGGCAAGGGGCTCGACGACAACGCTGCACGCGTGCTCGCGGCCGGCGGCCGCATGCAGCCGGCCGGCGGAGAAGCCTCGTTCTGGGCGCACGTCGAGCTGCGCCCACTGATGCAGGCCCTGCAGCAGGTGCTCGCGGCGGAATCCGCGGACGCTTCGGACAAGGTGGATCGGGTGCTGCTCGACTCTGGCCTGATGGCGGTCGAGTCGGCCACGATGTCGATCGCCGCGAGCGGTCATCAGACGCTGATCGAGGGGAGCCTCGCGATCGGCGCCGAGAACCGCGGCCTGTTCGACGCCTTCCCGCGCTCGCAGGACGCGGTCGAGCTGCTGCGCTGGCTGCCGCCCGACGCGGATGCGTTCGCAGCCTTTCCGCTCGACGTTGGCGTCCTGTACGACGTCGTGGCGAAGGGATGGAAGTCGATGGGCGAGGACGTGCCGATCCGGTTCGACGACGCGATCGCGAAGGTGACCGAGTTCCTGCGGGTGCGCATCAAGGAGGACCTGATCGACCACCTCGGTGTGGGCATGCTGCAGCTGCAGGACGTCGACGACGCGATGGACTTCGACAGCATGATGGAAGCCATCGAGGACAATCCGCTCGGCGCGTCGTCCAACAGCTGCTACGTGATCGCGCTGCGCGACGGCAGGGCGTTCGCCGCGTCGCTCGAGACGGCGCTGCGCGCGCGCGGACTGCACGCTGCGCGCAAGAGCGAGGACTACCAGAGCACGAAGATCCACCGCCTCCGGATCGCCGGCATCGTCGAGCTCGAGTATGCGATCACGGACAGCCTGCTGCTGGTCGCCGCGGGCCACGGCGAGTCGCCGGGCAAGCTGCTGCGCGGAGTGCTCGACACCGCCGCGGCCGGCGGCACGGCCGAGCTGCCGAAGGAGTGCGCCGCGACGATCGCGGCGCTGCCGAAGGGCTGGGTCGGCGTGGGCGCGACGCCGCTCGCGCGGACGTTGAGCGGCCTCGGCTCGATGATCAAGTGGCTCGAAGCGATGGGGGGATCGCTGACCGACAGCGAGGCCGACACGTTCCTGAAGATGCTCGGCGACCTCGCGCCCGAGATCGAGCGCTTCGGCCTCGGCACGCTCGTCCAGGGCACCTGGGTCGAGCCGCGGCGCCTGACCATGCGCATGGTGTGGTGAGCAGCCGCCGTCGTGCCGCAGTTGCTCGCGATCGCCGAACCGGACTACGGCGCGGCGTCGGGCTTCGCTTCGTTGCTCGCGAACGCGATCCCGAGCTTCGCGAACACGCGCCGTCCGGCCCACAGCCAGAGTCCTGCGACGAGTGTCGCGAGGGCGGCTCCGACACCCAGGTGCAGCAACGTCTGCCCTGAGCCGGCCCGTTGCCACAGCTCGACCTCCAACAGCAGGAAGCCGCCAAACGCGGCGACGCCGACCAGGACCGTCGAGAACAGCAAGAGGCGACCTGCGAGCGAGAACCGCAGCAGGAACTCGTGCGGGGCGTCGGTCTCGCCGGGCGCCGGTCCGGGCAGCGTCGAGGCGACCGAATGCAGTGCCGCGCCGAACAGCCCGAGCACGGGCAGCCGCCCTTCCTCACGCGCGCGGTTGATCACCATGGCGGCGTCGATGCGATCCAGATGATGGAACGCGCGCGGCTCCCTGAGCTCGCGCAGCTGCCAGACGACGATGGCGTCGCGCGGCGACAGGGGCTCGGTGCCGCGCACGTCGATCGCGGCGATCAGATCGAGCAGCCGCCCGCGCGTGCGCCGATCGTCGGGTGAGCCCTGCAGCAGCGTGGCCGTGCCGTTGGCGCAGTGCAGCACGGGACCGATCGCGAACGGCCGGCGCAGCCGCCCGAACCGGGGATGGCTCGCGCAGCTCGTGTTGGCTGCGTCGGGAATCGCGAGGTGCCGCAGCTCGCAGCTCGCCGCATCTGGAGCCAGGTGCGCACAGGTGTGGCAACGCGGAGTCTCCACTGATCACCTCACGCGGCTACCTTGCCAGCGGCACGCTCGCGGTCATCTTCTTCTGCTTCACTTCGAAGCGGTGCACGCGGCCCTGCCAGTCGCCCGCGTACACGACGCCGTCGTCGGCGCCGAAGGCCACTGCGTAGAGCCACTCGCCGGTGGCCGCTGACTTCGCGATCGGGCCGCCGCTCGCGCTGAAGACCTGGATCACGCCGTCGCTGCCGCAGCTCGCGACCGAGCCGCCGGGCCCGAAGCACGCCGCGAGTGCCTGCTGATTCGGATGCGCGTTCTGGCGCCAGCGCTCCTTCGCTTCCCCGACGTCCCACATGCGGATGCTGCCGTCGGCACCGGCACTGAGCAGACTCTTGCCCGAGCGATCGAATGCGACGGCGTGCACGGCGCCCTGATGACCCTGCAGCGTCTGGAACACGCGGCCGCCCTTCGTCTCCCAGACCTGCACCGTGCCGGCGCGGTCGCCGGCCGCGAGCCAACTGCCGTCGGGCGCGAACGCGAGGCTCAGCACGAAGTCGTCGTGCTTGCCGGCCAGCACTTCGTGGCCGTCGGCGATGCGGAACGCGCGCACGTGCTTGCTCGAGCCGCCCAGCGCCACGAGGCCCGCGCCGCGGTGCACGGCGGCGGCGAGCGGCACGTCGCGCTCGTTGCCGCAGGTCGCGACGACGGCGCCCGTGCGCACGTCGTAGAGCACCGCACCGCCGCGCTGGCCGGGCTCACCGCCGGCGGCGAGCACGAGGCTGCCGTCCTCGGTGAACACGACGGGGCCGATGCGCGTCATCTCGCACGGCAGCAGGGCCGTGTGCTTCAGATCGGTGCCGCACAGCAAGAGCTGCCGCACGCCGGGCAGCGCGAGCAGCGGCGCACGCGGGCTGCGCGCGAGGCTCGCTACGGGACCGGGACGGTTCGGCGCGGTACGCAGGGTCTGCGCCGGGACGGCCTCGGGCATCGGGACCGCGTTCGCGTCGACGCCCGCCGCGGCGTCCGCGACGCCGGCTGCTGCCTTCGCGACGGTTGCCTGCTCGGCCAGGAACGCCTTCACGCCTGCGGCATCCTCGGCGGCGCCCTGCTCGATCCAGGTGCGCAGCAGCTGCAGCTGCTCCTTGCCGAGCGGGTCGGCGTTGCGCGGCATGAACGGCCGCTCCTGTTGCATCACCATGCGGTAGAGCCGGCTCTGGTCCGGCGCGCCGGCGACGATCGACTGGCCCGAGCCGCCGCCGTTGCGCGCGGCAGCGAACGTAGTCAGGTCGAGGCCGCCCTTCTGCTCGGTCGGGTCGTGGCAGCTCGTGCAGTGGTCCGCGAAGAGCGTCGACACGCGGGCCCACGTGACGAGCTCCTGGTCCTTGCCGGCGTCGGCCGTTCGCGCGGGCGCTGCCGCGAGGTCCTTCTTCGGCCCGGCCTTCGGCGCCGCGTCCTTCGGTGCCGAGTCTTTCGATGCCGAGTCCTTCGATGGTGGGGGCTTCGGTGCATCGGGCTTGGGTGCATCCGCGGGAACGGGGATCCCCGTCGCCGGCAGCGTGGACAGCAGCTTCTGCAGGTCCTGCAGCCGCGCCTGCTCCGCGCGCAACGCCTTGGCCTCAGCTTCGGCAGCCGCGGCGCGCTGCTCGAGCTCCTTCGCCTGCTGCCGCATCGTGGCGGCCTCGGCATCACGCGCCTTGGCCTTGTCCTCGAGGGACGCGAGGCGCGCAGTCCACATCGCTGGATCCATTGCGCGCAGCTCGCGCAGCAGCTGCTGCAACCGGTCCGCAGCAGCCTCCTTCGGGGCCTCCTTCGCTGCTTCCTTCGGCGGCTCCTTGGGCGGTTCCTGGGCGGCGAGCCTGGCGTCGAGCAGGCCGAGCGGGAATAGCAGCACGAGGAGTCGGTGGTTCATGGCGAGGGCAGGCGATCAGTGCTGGAACGTGAACTCCTGCGAGTTGAGCACGGCCCAGTACAGGTCCTGCCACGCGGCAGGGACGTCGGGAGCGGCAGTGATGCGATCGAGCAGGCGCGCGCGTTCGGCATCGGTCGGTTTGCGGCTGTAGGCGGCGACGAACAGATCCTCGAGCATCACCCCAGGCTCCGCCTTCGCGTCGAGCGCACGCTGCAGGCGACCCTTCTTGTCGGCGATCTTCTGCGCGATCGTGTCGCCGTTGATCAGGTGCAGGGCCTGGCCGAGCGTCGGCTCCTCGCGCCGCTCGCACGTGCACGCGGTGTCGCGCGGAGGGCGGCCGAAGACGTCGAGGAAGCGCACACCGGACCGGCCGCGCACGATCGCGGTCGACGGATTGCCGAGCGGCACGCCTGCGTACTTGGTCGGCACGGCGGTGACCGCGCCGATCGCGTCGAGCAGCTGCTCGGCCGAGAGCCGCCGCACGTGATTGCCCGCGAACAGCGCCGCGGGCGGGTTCCCGGGATGGCGCGCCTGCTGGTAGGTGCGGCTCTCGCAGATGCGCCGGTACAGCACACGCACGTCGAACTGGCTCGACGCGAACAGTGTCCCGAGCTCACCGAGCAGTTCCGGGTGCGACGCGGGGTTGCTGACGCGCACGTCGTCCGGCGGATCGACGATGCCGCGGCCGAACAGCCGCGCCCAGACGCGGTTCGCGACGTTGCGCGCGAAGAACTGGTTGTCCGCCGCGCACAACCAGTCGGCCAGCGTGCTGCGCCGATCGGTGCCGGCCGGGACCTTCGCTTCCCCGGCGCCGAGGAAGCGCGGCGCCGCCACGGAGTTGTCGCGCGCGTTGCGCGCCTCGCCGCTGCGGCGGTCCCAGATCACCCACTCGTACGGGTCCTCGCTGCGTTTGCGCCCGACCTGGGCGAAGAACGCGGCGAAGCCGTAGTAGTCGTTCATCGTCCAGCTCTCGAACGGGTGGTTGTGACACTGCGCGCACTGCAGCCGCACGCCGAGGAAGTTCTGCGCAACACGCTCCGCGAGCAGATGCGGCTGCGTCGCGGTCACGTGGAAGTTGGCCGGGCCGTTCGTGAACACGGGTCCCTCGGCCGTCAGCAGCTCCCTGACCATCGCGTCGAACGGCCTCCCGCGCCGGAAGCCGTCCTGCAGCCACTGCGCGAGCAAGGCACTGCCCTTCGGCTCCATCGTCTCGGCGTCGACCTGCAGCAGCTCGGCCCACGACATCGCCTGGAACAGCGCCCACTCGGGCCGCTGCAGCAGCGCGTCGACGAGGCGGCTCCGCTTGTCAGGTGCTCGATCCGCGACGAACGCGAGCGTCTCGGCCGTCGTCGGCAGCGCGTTCAGCAGGTCGAGGAACACGCGCCGCACGAACACGTCGTCGCTGCAGAGGGGTGCCGGCACCACGCGTGCTCGCTGCAGCTTGCGATGGACGTGCTCGTCGACGAAGTTGGCGGCCGACACGTCTGGCCACGCGAACGGCGCGTCGTCGGCCCAGACCATGATCTCGGCGGCGGCCGCGAACTCGCCGAAGCGTGCGAGTACGCAGGCCTCGCCGGCTTCGCCGGAGGTCGTGCGTCCGTCGCTCGCGACCGACGCCGTGAGGTCGTTGCTCGAGCTCCACAGCGCGAGCGCCGTCACGTCGCGGTCGCTGCCGTCGGCGTAGCGTGCGCGCACCTGCAGCGGCAGCTTCTGCCCGCGCCCGGCGAGCACCGCGGCTCCGGGCATCAGCTCGATGCCGGTCATGGCCGGCGCCGTGGCACCGTCGTCGGGCGCACCCGCGGCGATCCAATCGCGCAGGTCCTCCCAGGGCGGCGACTGCGCCGCGAAACGTTTGCCGCCCTTGTGCGGCACGGCGTTCGTCGCCTTCTGCAGCATCAGGCTCTGTTCGGGAGAGCTCGGATCGAGTCGCCGGCTGCGCAGATCGCGCGTCAGCGTCAGGTAGTCGCGAGCCGGGTTGTAGCCGAACAGCGACAGGCCGAAGCCCTCCTTGCCCGCGGCGGCGCCGTGGCACGAGCCCGTGTTGCACCCGCTGCGCGTCAGGATCGGGATCACGCGGTTGCGGAAGCTGACGGCCGGTGCCGGATCGCCGCTGCGGACCTGCACCGGAACACGCAGCTCGGTGTCGCCGTACGTCGCGAGCAGCGTGCCCTTCCCTGCGCCGAGGCCGCGCAGCAGCACGTCGTCGCCGTCGCGGTAGACGACGACGTTGTCCTGTTCGACCATGCGCCACTGCACGCTGCCCGTGACGTCGACGGTGGCGCCGCTCGCCGTGAGCGTGAACGCCGTGACGCGCTGCCGGTCGTCGCCATCGTCGAGGTGGATCGAGGCCGGGTGGACCTGCAGCGCCGGTGTCGCGGGCTTGCCGGCTTCGCGCGCGGCGGCCGGTGGGGGAGTCTGCGCGGGCAGCGGAACGTGCGCGCAGGTCGCGAGGAGCATCGACAGCACGACGCGCTTTCTGATCACGGGCGCTCCTTGCCGGCGCCGGACCCGGCCACCGACGGTGCGGGCTTTCCGACGGCGGGATCGATGCGGATCTCGCCGCCGCCGAAGCGGTGCTCGACCGTGGCCCGCTCGCCGCCCTCCTGCGCCGGCGGCTGCTCCGAGGGCGCGAGCACCTGCACGAGGAAGTTGCGATGGCGTCCCGGCGCGGCATCGGCCGCGACCGCGAGCGCGAACACGATCTCGGTGTCGGTCGGACCGAACTGGACCGGCTCGCAGCCGACGCCGCGCGGCAGGCCCAGCAGCACGGCCTTGCACGCCGCGGCGAGCGTGCGCGCGGGCTTCAGTTTCACCCGCAGCTCGGCGGCCACGCCCTGTTCGGTGCGCACGCGGCCCGGCTCGGCCGTCAGCCACGGCTCGTCGACCTGCAGGTCGAACCAGTCCGAGCAGACTTCGACGCTGCCGCCGCGGAACCGCGCCTGGCCGACGAGTGCGATCGGGAAGCGGCCCGTCGTTGCGCCGCCGTTCGCGTTCAGCGGGAACTCGCCGCGATCCTGCTTGCCGTCGATCGCGACCTGGCCGGACCCGATGCCCGGCGTGTTCCAGAGCGCCCTGACGCGCACGGTCTCCGTGAAGCCCTCGGCGCGTGCGACGTGCACCTTCAGCGTGAGCGGCGCACCGCGGACGATCGGCACGGCCGGAGCCGCGACCGAGATCGTGAACGGGGCCTCCTGCGTGACCGCGACCGGCAGGCGGCGCAGCGTCTTGCCGAGCAGCGGCTGGTCGTTGCGGGTGTAGACGAGCGGCACGTTCTGCGAGTAGCCCGGGTCCCGCTCGTGCGGCGGCGTCACGGCGCGCAGCCAGATCGCGGCCTGACTGCCGCCCAGCGCCGCGTCGGGCGACGCCGTGAGCACCAGCGGCACGAGGTTCGTGCCGTTCATGATCGGGCCGAACGTGGCCACGACACCTGCGGGCAGGTCGCGCGCGAGCAGCACGAGCTCCTGCTTCGGATCGAGGCCGGTCCATTGCAGCACGGCGCCGACGCGGTTGCCGCGCGCGACGGGCAGCACGGAGTCCTCGCGCCGGTTCACGACCATGCGCAGCGAGGCAGCGTCGGCGCGTGCGCCGCCTTCGAGGCGGAAGAAGTGGTCGGGACCGCCTCGCCGCAGCTGGTCGCGCACCTCGATCACGTACTCACTGTCCTCGGGCGGATTGAAGCGCAGCACGCTGTCGAGGCCGGCCGTGTCGTCGTTGTCGGCGATCTGCCGGCCGTCGCCGCGCATCACGGTCAGTGCGGGATCGAGCGGCGAACGCAGCGCGCGCGCGATGGCTCGGAACTCCCACTCGACGCCCTTCTTCGCCTTGAAGAAGAAACGCACGCGCTGGCCGGGCTTGCCGACGACGCCGTGCACGCTGGCCGGGAACTCGACCCACGCGCGGCCCTGCTTGTCGACCTGCGGCGTGCCGTTCGGCGGGCCGCCGACGCGCAGCAGGATCGGAGTCGGCGCGGTGCCGTGCGCGACCTCGGGGAAGAACTGGAAAGGCTCTTCGCCGTCGTCGGGCAGGCGCACCTGCACGGTCGCGGCGTCGGGCGATGCACCGAGCGAATCCCCGAGCAGCGTGACCTCGAGCAACTCGCCGGGCTGGCCGCCGCACGGCAGGCAGCCGACCGGCCGCGGGAACGTGCCGACGTGCAGCCGGTACGAACCGGCGTTCTGCTCCTCGGGGTAGGCCGTGTGCAGGGACACGACGTACGTGCCGGCAGCGGCGCTCCGGAACGAGAGCATCGGATCCTTGATGCCGAGCACGGTGTCGTCGGCGCGCGCGACCTCGCTGCCGTCGGGACCCGACACGGTGAGCACGAGGTCGAGGTTGCTGCGGCCGAGCCGGATGCCCTGCGCCTCGCAGTGCACGAGCGCGCCCGCGGCCAGCTCGACGCCGTAGCGGTCGATCTCTTCGTTGCGCAGGCTGCCGTTGATCGTGCAGTCGAGCGGCACGAGCTGGATCTCGCCGGCCTTGCGCTGCTCGCCGACCTCGGGCAGCACGCCGACCGAGAACAGCAGCAGGTTCGAGATGCCGGCGTCGGTTCGCAGCCGCACGGGATGCGCACCGAGCGGGCAGTCCTTCGCGATGCGCAGGCGCACCGCACACTGCTCGGCCTTCTCGGCCTTGACCTCGAGCACCTCGAGTCCGGGCCGGCTCAGCATCAGGTCGCGCGGCTCGAAGAACCTCTGGCCCGTCAGCGTCACGCTGACCTCGGTGCCGCGCTGGCCGCCCATCGGCGCCATCCGCTCCACTGCCGGTGACTGCGGAACGAGCGCACCGGCGCCGAGCAGCAGCGTCGCCCAGAGCCCCGACACCCAGAGCCTCGACACCCAGAGCCCCGACACCACGAGGCCCGACATCAGGCCAGCACCTCGTGCAGCACGCGGCCTTCGCGCACCAGATCGATCGGGCGCCCGCCCGGAGACATCAGCTTCTTGTCGGGATCGATGCCGAGCAGCGAGTAGACCGTCGCCGCGACGTCGGCCGGGCGCACGGCGTCGGTCTCGGGCTCGGCGCCGGTCGCGTTGCTGCTGCCGTGCACGTGCCCGCGCTTGATGCCGCCGCCGGCCAGCGCGACCGAGAACACGCGCGACCAGTGGTCGCGGCCCGCGTCGTTGTTGAGGCGCGGCGTGCGGCCGAACTCCGTCGTCAGCAGCACGAGCGTCTGGTCCAGCAGGCCCAGCGCGTCGAGGTCGGCGATCAGCGCCGCGAAGGCCTGGTCGGCCTCGTTCATGCGCGGCGCGAGCTCGCGGCCGATCTGCGCGTGGTGGTCGAAGCCGCCGAGGCTCACGACGACGTAGCGTGCGCCGCCCTGCACGAGGCGTCGCGCGAGCAGGCTGCTCATGCCGGACCCGTTGCGGCCGTAGCGGTCCTTCATCGCGTCGGGCTCGCTGCCGAGGTCGAACGCCGCGCGCGCCGCCGGCGACTCGATCAGCGCCCAGGCCTGGCGATAGAACGCCTCGTTCGCGACGAGCACGTCGCCGGCGCCGAGCTCGCCGAAGCCCGCGTCGAGCTCGTGCAGCATCTCCTTGCGCCGCACGCGCCGCGCTTCGTCGACGTTCTGCGGCGCGTTGAGGTCGCGGACCTGGAAGCGCCGGCCCGCGGGATTGTCGCCGACCGAGAACGGCGCGTAGGCGGCGCTCAGGTAGCCGGTGCCGAGGAAGGTGCCCGCGGACGGCACACACACGTAGGGCGGCAGGTCGTTGCGCCCGCCGAGCTCGTGCGCGACGACGGCGCCGAGGCTCGGGTAGGTGATCGCGGGGCTCGGCTGGAACCCGGTCAGCACCGTGTGCGCGCCGCGGTCGTGGTCCGCCTCGGTGTGCGTCATCGAGCGGATCACGCTGATCTTGTCCGCGATCTCGGCCGTGCGGCGCAGCAGGTCCGACAGCGGTTCGCCCTGCAGCTTCGACTTCACGGTGCCGAACGGGCCGCGCACCTCGACCGGCGCCTCGGGCTTGGGATCGAACGTGTCGAGGTGGCTCATGCCGCCGCCGAGATGCAGCTGGATCACGGCCTGCGCGCGCGCAGGGGGCCGGGGACGCGTTGGGAGGTCGCCTCCGCGGAGCGGGACCGCGAGGCCGAGTCCGAACAGGGTGCCAGTCGTCAGGAACTCGCGGCGCGTGGAGTCGGGCATGTTCGTCGCATGTTCGTCGAGGAGGTGTCGCCGCCATTCTAGGCAAGCCGGCCCCGCGGAGTGGGTCTTTCCCTGATACCCCCGTGCCAAAGTTGCTTCCGGGTATCGTCCTGTCGTCCGGTCCGCCCCCCGCAGCGTGTCTCCACGTTGCCCTCGCAAAACCCTCCCTGGGGGACACCATGCAACGCTTCGCACCGCTGGTTGCAGTCGTGGCATTCGCCGCTGCGTCGACGGCGCAGTTGACTCTCGTCACTCCGAACGGCTACGCGAACACCGCCGGCAGTGCGAGCAGCTCGGTCCCGTGGAACCTCGGCACGCTGAGCGCACGCATCCAATTCCTGATCGACAGCACGCACTTCACCTCGCAGGGCGTCACGACCGCGATCAGCATCTCGAAACTGCGCTATCGCCCGCATTCCGGTGTCGCGACCTCGTGGGCGGGCGGCTCGTGGCCGAACGTGCGCATCGACCTGGCGACGAGTCCGCTCGACTGGACCGCGGCGAGCAGTACGTTCGCCAACAATCTCGGTCCTGACCGCACGACCGTGATGCATGGACCGGTCACCGTCAGTCCCGGCTCGATCACCGGCCCCGGCGTCGTGGGGCCGTGGTACATCACGATCCCGCTGCCGACGCCCTTCGTCTACCACCCGATGTCGGGCAACGACCTGACCGTCGACATCCAACTCGACGGCACGGGATGGTCTGGCCACAGCCGCCCCACGGACATCGTGCTGTCATCGGGCCCGGCGGGCACTGCACTGGGTTCCAGCGTCTGCAGCATGACGGGCCACTCTGCGACGAACGGCATCGTCACGGGGGGCCATGGGCTGGTCACCGAGTTCACCTACGCGATCGCGAGTGGTCTCTGGCCGGCCTTCACGGGGACACCGCCCACGGGCCCGATCGGACACTTCGTGACCTTCATGGACCGGACCTACACGAGTGATCCAGGTGGAGTCACCTCGTGGGCATGGGACGTCGATGGCGTCCCGGGCACCGACTACACGACGCAGAACTGCTCGCACACCTACACGACCGAGGGCGCGAAGAACGTCTCGCTGACCGTGACGAGTGCCATGTTCGGCACGCAGTCGCTGACCAGGAACGGCTACATCCTCGTCGACGCGGTCGATGCGGGTTTCTCGGCCTCGATCGCTCCCGGCACCACGGTCGCCACCTTCACCGACAGTTCGGCGGGCAATCCGACTTCGTGGTCGTGGGACTTCGAGAACGACGGCATCGTCGACAGCACGCTGCAGAACCCCGTGCACACGTATCCTGCCGGCACCACGCAATCGCCTTGCCGCCTCGTGGTCGCCGATGCGTTCAGCAGCGACACGACGGCGGTGAACCTCGGCCTCGGGATCGTCCCCGTGCCGGCGGCCGGCCTGCTGGTCTCCTACTCGTCGGCAACGGCCGGCTTCTGGTTCCAGTCGCCGACGCGCTTCTCGATCATCTCCGCGAGAGTGCCCGACGTCTTCGCCTGCGGTCAGCAGAACGTGGCCATCTTCCGGCTGGCTGCAGCACCGCCGCTCCTTCCGCCTGCGGCCAGCAGCGGTCTCGAGTTCTCCGCACTCAACCAGCCGCCAACGAGCCCGATCCCCTGCGCCGTGAGCTACGACGTCGGCGAGTACGTCGGCGTGCTCGGCGCCTGCGGCAGTTTCTTGATGTCGAGCAGGACTGCCCCGGCCGCCGGCCCATTCTCGTCTTCGGTGCTCTCCATGCCGACGACGCTCACGCGGCTGGGCACGCAGTTCAACATCAATGTGTCGGGGCCAGACCAACCCTGCGCGCAGGAGCCGGCCGCACCGATCAGCCGTGTGATCCTCGAAGTCAGCGCGTGCGCGGCCATCGCGTACGGCACCGGCTCGCCGTCGGGCCTCGGCCCGGCAGCTCCGAAGATGAGGGCGGCAGCGCTTCCGTTCCTCGGCCGGACGGCCGTGCACACGGTCGAGCAGCACGACGCGTTCGTGCTGCAGCTGATGCTCGGCGGCATCGGCCGCGCGTCGTTCACGCTGCCGCCGTTCGGCACGATCCTGATCGGCAGCCTCGACTTGTTCCAGATCATGAACGGCGGCAGCATCGCCGGGCCAGGCACTGCTCTGTGGTCGCTCGCGGTGCCCAACCTGCCGTCGCTCGTCGGGGCCACCGTCAACTTCCAGAACGTGAACCTCGTGCTCACGTCGGGCGCGTGGTCGATGTCGAACGGCATCGAGTGGGTAATTGGCAACTGAACGCCAACGGACCAAGAGCCGAGCTTGCTCGGCTCGCGGTCCGTTGCGCGAAGTCCCCTTGCGAGCCGGCTGCGAGCGGCTTGCCGCGAGCTGCCGGGTCGACGAGGGAACTGAACGCACACCTTCCATGGAGGACACCATGCAACGTCTCGCACCGCTGGTTGCAGCCGTGGCATTCGCCACCGCGGCGACGGCGCAGTCCACTCTCGTCACTCCGAACGGCTACGCGGACACCGCCGGCAACGCCTTCAACGCGTTTCCGTGGGCGATCGGCTCGGCGAGCATGCGGATCCAGTTCCTGATCGACAGCACGCACTTCACGTCACAGGGCGTCACGACCGCGATCCGCATCTCGAGGCTGCGCTACCGCCCGAGCTCGGCGGCGGGTG
>DASVAL010000087.1:0-30246 GCA_036376355.1 Planctomycetota bacterium | reverse complement strand
GCGAGCGCCGTCTGGCCGTCAGCCGCCGCGGCCTCGACCAAGCTGCCGACGAGCGACGGTGCCGCGAGCAGGCTGTAGTGCGAGCGCACGTGCAAGTGGACGAAGGGAGGCGCGTCGCTCATCGCCGGCATAGGCTACGCGGCAGGCGCCATCAGGCCAGCGCCGAAGCACCAACACGGAAGGCCCGAAGCCTGATTGGCGCCGCCCGCAGCGGGCGGGCGGGAGCCGCCGCAGCGGGCTGAGTGCTTTGTCTCGCCCGAAGCGGCTACCCGCGTTGCGGCGGCGACCATGAGATCCTGAGCTTTGCCGCCCGCTGCGGGCGGCAAAGCTCACGCGCGTTCTGCAGCGTGCGATGCCGAGTTCGGTCGCTCGGCGAGCATGCCAGTGCGCTTGCCAGCTTCGGCGAAGCGCGACAGCACCTGATCGATCTGCTTGTCGGTGTGGCTCGCGATGTAGGACGTGCGGATCAGGTCCATGTTCGGCGGCACCGCCGGCTGCGTCACGGCGTTCGTGAACAGGCCGCACTCGAACAGCATGCGCCACAGCCCGAGCATGCGGTCCTGGTTGCCGACGATGACGGGCACGATCGGGCTCGCGAGCGTTCCGGCGGTCGAGAACCCGATCTCGGCCAGGCCCGTGCGCACGCGGTGCGCGATCTGCAGCACGCGATGCCGCATCTGGGGTTGCGTCTCGATGATGCCGAGAGCCGCCAGCGCCGCGGCCGCAGCCGACGGCGTGATCGAGGCCGAGAACATCAGCGCCCGGGCGTGGTGGCGCATGTAGTGGATGACCTTCTCGGGGCCCGCGATGAAGCCGCCGAGGCTCGCGAAGCTCTTGCTGAAGGTGCCCATCACGAGGTCGGGCTTGATGCCGCAGAGCTCGCAGGCGCCCTGGCCGCGCGTGCCGAGCACGCCGACCGAGTGCGCTTCGTCGACCATGACGCGCGCGCCGTAGCGGTCCGCGAGCGTGCGGATCGCCTTGAGCGGTGCGAGGTCTCCCATCATCGAGAACAGGCCGTCGACGACGATCAGCATGCCCTTGCCCTGGTTCGCGCCGCGAACCAGGTGGGCCTCGAGGTCGGCCATGTCGTTGTGCCGGAACTTGCGCGCGTCGCCGAAGCTCAGGCGGCAGCCGTCGATGATCGAGGCGTGGTTCTCGCGATCGCAGAGGATCAGGTCGTCCTTGCTGCAGATCGCCGAGATGGCCCCGAGGTTCGTCTGGAAGCCGGTCGAGAAGCACAGCGCCGCTTCCTGGCCCATGAACTTCGCGAGCCGCCGCTCGAGTTCTTCATGCAGCTCGAGCGTTCCGTTCAGGAATCGCGAGCCGGAGCAGGATGTTCCGTACTGTCGGATTGCGTGCTGCGCAGCTTCGCGCACCTGGGGGTGGTGGGTGAGCCCCAGGTAGTTGTTGCTGCCGATCATGATCAGCCGCTTGCCCGCGATCTCCACCTCCGTTCCTTCGCTCCCGTGCAGGGGAATGAAGTAGGGGTAGACGCCTAGAGCCTGCAGCTCGCGAGCCCGCGTGAATCCGTCGCACTTCTGGAAGATGTCCAAGGTCTGGCGGGATGGTAGATTCTGGCGTCAGCGCTGACAAAACCTTTGTTCCGGCTTGCCGACTTCTCAGATGCGCGAACTGCCTGCCTGTGACCTCCTGCTCACGGGCGCGACGGGTTTCCTCGGTGGTGCAGTGCTGCAGAAAATACTGCGGCGCGGCTTCAAGGCCACTTCAATCCGGTGTCTCGTGCGAGATCGGGCAAAGGCCCTGGCGGCGGGTGTGCCAGCAGAGAGCATTCTGTGCGCGGACTTGACGAGCCCCCGATCGAACGGGTCGCTCGCGGCCGCGGTCGAGGGTGTTGGAATCGTGCTGCATCTGGCCGGTGCAGTGAAAGCGTGGCACCGGTCAGGGTTCGAAGGCCCTAACGTGGATGGCACGCGGCGCTTGCTCGCCGCGGTCGAGAACTCGGCGCCGTCGGCGCACTTCTTGCTCGTCTCGTCGCTGGCTGCCGCGGGTCCGAGCGTCGATGGTGCCTCGAGCACGGCAATGCCAGATCGGTGTCGCGCGGTCTCTGCGTACGGCGATAGCAAGCGCCGCGCAGAGATCGAGGTCGTGCAGGGGAGGTTGCCTTGGACCATCGTGCGGCCGCCGGTCGTCTATGGCCCCGCCGATCCGGCGACGCGCCTCCTGTTTCAACAGGCGTGCGCGCCAGTGACGGCGGTGCTCCGAGAATCGCGGCCGCTATCGGTGATCCACAGCGATGATGTCGCCGAAGCGCTGGTGCTTGCCCTGACCTTGCGACCAGCCGGGGCGGTGCTCGCTCTCGACGGGCCGGAACGCACGGACACGCACGGGCTGATGCGCGCGATTGCCGCAGCCTGTGGTCGCAGGGCAAGGCTCCTGCCGATGCCCCTGCCACTCGTCTCTGCCGCCGCGCTGGCCTCCGACCTCCTCGCGGCGCTGCGGCACAAGGCCGGGTTCTTCAGCCGCGACAAGATGCGCGAGATCCGGGCGGCTGGCTGGGTCGCCGACGGGACGGCTGCGAAAGCGCTGCTCGGGTTCGAGCCGGCCGTCCACCTCGCGGCTGGCCTGCGCGACACGGCGCGCGCGGAGGGATTCGCCAGGCCTACTTCAACAACTGCATGAGCAAGGCCTTCTGCACGTGCGTGCGGTTGGCCGCCTGCTCGTAGATGACGGACTGCTTGCCGTCGAGCACGGCGTCCGTCGCCGCCACGTTGCGGCGCACGGGAAGGGGGTGCATCAGCAGCGCGTTGTTCGTCGACGCCATCAGCTGCTCGTCGACGCGCCAGGACTGCAGCGACCGCTTGACCATCGCCTCGCGCTCGGTGTCGTCCCAGTACTTCGTGCAACCCCAGGAACGCGCGTAGAGCACCTCGGCGTCGCGCGCGGCGGCCTGGAAGTCGTTCTGGACCTGCAGCGAGCCGCCGGCGTCGCGCGCGAGCGAGCGGCTGCGTTCGAGAACTTGCGCGTCGATCTCGAAGCCGAGCGGGTGCGCGAGCGTGATGTTCATGCCCATCGTCGCGGCGATCTGCAGGATCGAATGCGTCGGGCCCAGTGACTTCGGCTCGGGGTGGTTGCACCACAACAGCGTCAGCCTGCGCCCCTTCATCGTGACGAGGTTCTCGCGCATCGTCATCACGTCGGCGAGGGCCTGGCACGGATGCTCGAAGCACGTCTCGAGGTTGATGACCGGCACCGACGAATAGGTCGCGTAGCTGCGCAGCAGCAGCTCCTGCCGGTCGCGTTCCCAGGTGCCCGTGCGCGACGCGGCGCGGATGCCGAGCGCGTCGACGTAGCGCGACAGCGTGCGCGCGGCGTCCTTGACGTGCTCCTCGGCCACGCCGTCCATGACGGCCTGCTCCTGCGGCTCGAGCTCGTACATGTCGTCGCTCGACAGGTTGATGCAATGGCCGCCGAGCTGCACCATCGCGACCTCGAACGAGACGCGCGTGCGCAGGCTCGGCTGGAAGAAGACGAGCCCGAGCGTCTTGCCCGCCAGCACCTGGCCGGGCCGTTTCCCCTTGGCGCGCGCGGCGAGGTCGAGCAGGTTGTCGAGTTCGTGACGGGTCAGGTCGGCGGTCGAAAGGAAGTCGCGCTTGCTCACGGGTCCCGGATTCGGTGGAGTGGGGGACGATAGATGAGTGACTTGCCAGCGACAAGCCAAGACCTCCATCGGCCTGATCTCCAGTGGATGGAGCGATGTCTCGAGCTCGCGGCCAGTGCTGCTCTGGCCGACGAAGTGCCGGTAGGCGCGGTCGTCGTCGTCGACGGCGTGGCCGTCGGCGAGGGCAGGAACCGCGTCGAGGAGCTCGGTTCGCCGCTCGCCCACGCCGAGATGCAGGCGCTGCAGCAGGCGCTCGCGACAGTCGGCGAGAAGCGCCTGCCGAGGGCCGTGCTCTACTGCTCGCTGGAGCCCTGCTTCATGTGCGCCGGCGCGATCCTGCATGCGCGCGTGGCCCGCGTCGTGTTCGGCGCCCGCGACCCGAAGTTCGGCGCCGTGCGCTCGCTCGGCATGCTGCTCGAGGAGCCGCGGCTGAACCACCGCTGCGAGGTCGTCGAGGGCGTGCTCGCCGACGAGAGTGCCGAGCTGTTGCGCGCGTTCTTCCGCCAGAAGCGCGGCGGCGCCGGCTGACGGCCGGCCAGCGGCGTCACTCGTGCCGCAGCGCCTCGACCGGGTCCATGCGCGCGGCGCGCCACGCGGGGTAGAGGCCGAACGCGATGCCGACCGCGACCGAGATCGAGAACGCGATCGCGACGTGGAGCGGGCGCACGATCGTCAGGTTCGAGCTGAACAACGTGATCGCGTGCGGGATCAGCAGGCCGAACACGACGCCGAGCAGGCCCCCGCAGCCGCTCAACACGGCGGTCTCGACGAGGAACTGCTGCACGATGCGGCCGCGTCTGGCGCCGAGTGCTCTGCGGATGCCGATCTCGCGCGTGCGTTCGGTCACGGTCGCGAGCATCACGTTCATGATGCCGATGCCGCCCACGAGCAGCGAGATCACCGCAATGGAGCCGAGCACGAGGTTGAAGATGCGTGCGGTGGCTTCCTTCTGCCGCAGCAGCTCGAGAGGCACGATGAGTTTCACATCGTCCTGCGCGCGTTCGCCGATCTCGAGCAGGCTGCCCAGCAGCCGCGCGGCCGGCAGCACTTCCTCGGTCGTCTCGAGCTTGACCTTGATCTCGCTGAGCTCGATGCGCGTGCGCTCCTCGCTGCCTTGGCTGATCTTGCGCGACTCGTCGCCGAACCGGCTCTGCGAGCTCGTGATCGGCACGAACACGCATTGATCCATCGCCATGCCGCCGGGACTCGCTTCGCGGCCCATCGGCTCGAGCACGCCGACCACGCTGAAGCGAGTGCTGCCGCATTGCACGCTCTTGCCCAGCGGATTGCCGAGTGGAAACAGCGTCGCCGCGGCCTGGGCTCCGAGCACGGCACAGTTCTCGGCGCGGCCCACGTCGACCGCCGATAGCCAGCGACCCTCGGCCAACGACAGGTTCATCACGCTTTCGTACTCGGGTTGCGTGCCGACCACGATGCTGTTCATGAGGCGGGCGCCGTGGCGCAGCAGGCTGCTCGTCTCACGCACGGAGACGACGTGCGTGGCTCTTGGGAGCGTGGCGCGGATCTTCTCGGCGTCGAGATACTTGAGGCCGTAGGCGAACGCCCGCCAGCGCACGACCTTGCTCATGTCGGTCGGGTCCGGCGGCCTCTGGCTGCGCACCATGACGTTGGTTGGACCCATGGCCTTGATCTGCTCGAGCGCTTCGTGGCTCGCGCCTTCGCCGACCGCGAGCATCGAGATCACCGACGCGACCCCGAACAGGAGGCCGAGCACGGTCAGGAACGAACGCAGCTTGTGCAGCAGCAGGTTCTTGACGCCCAGTCGCAGCACGTGCCCGAGCATGCTGGCTCAGCGGCCGGCGCCGCCGCCGTTCGCCGGGGGATTGGTCGGTTCCGCCGGTGGTGATCCCAAGGGCGCGGGCAATGTGTGTCCCGGAGGTGGCACGAGCCACACCTCTTCGCCCTCTTGCAGGCCCTTTGCGATCACGACATGGGTCAGGTTGCTGACGCCGAGCTCGACGGGCACTGCGACCGGCCCGGCCGCTGTGTTCTTGAACACGAAGTAGGCATCCCCACGCCGCTTGACCGCCACGAGCGGCACGCTGATCACGTCATCGACCTGGCCGACCGCGATCTCGACGGTCGCGTTCATGCCGGGACGCAGGATGCCGCTGCTGTTGTCGCAGTCGATCTGGACGGCGGCGCGGTAGACCTTGACGTCCTGGCTGTACTTGGTCGGGTCGGGCAGCGTCGACACGCGCAGGACTTTGGCCGCAAAGCGCCGGTCCGGGAACGAATCGACCGTCACCGTCGCCGGCTGCCCGACCGCCACCTTGTCGATCTGGGCCTCGTGCACCTTGATCTCGGCGAGCATGACTTTCACGTCGGGCAGGATGACGATCTCCTGGCGTTCGCGGATCTCCATGCCCTCGTACACGGGCTCGTCCCAATCCTCGCGAGCGTAGACGACGAGGCCGGGCGCCGGCGCGTGCATGACGGAGTTGGCGATCTGCTTGTCGCTGTTCTCGAGCCGCTCCTTGGCGAGCTGGAACTCGGATTCCGAGCTCTTCAACTCCGCGGCTTCGCGCACGCGGCGCGCCTCGCCGGTGGCGCGCACGCTCGCGAGACCGAGCTTCGCGTTGTCGATCTCCTGCAGCAACGTGATGCGGTTCTCGGGCAGCGTGTACTTGACGAGCACCTGCAGGTTGTTCCAGGCCACGGTCATGCGCGACGACTGCCGACGCTGGTTGATGATGTCGCGTTCGAGCTCGTTGCGCGTGATGAACTCGCGGACCGCGAGCTTCCTGCTGTGCGCGAGCGTGTCGTTCGCGAGCTTCAGGTCGGCGTGCGCGAGGCCGATCTCGTCGATGAGCAGCAGCACCTGGTTGGCTGCCTCGCCCATGCCGTTCTGGAGGCTCGCTTCGCCGCCCAACACCGCGATCACGCGATCGTCGAGGTCCCCGTATCGCGTCTCGGCCAGCGAGTCGTGCTCCTTCTCGTCGAGCACGAGCTGCCGCAGCCTCCGCAGCATCTCGGCGTTGCTCTCGCGGTCGACTTCCTCGGGGGCACCCGTGGTCGCCGTGGCTTCGGCCGCCGTGTTCCGCGGCTGGCCGACGAGCTTCTCGAGGCGCATCTCGGCGATCAGCAGCCGGCTCTGCGCGGTGCGCTCCGCGGCGAGGAGCTCCTTCTCCATGATCTCGAAGTTCTTGCGCGCCTGCTCGAGCGTCGCTTCG
Source organism: Planctomycetota bacterium (assembly GCA_036376355.1). Taxonomy (GTDB): domain Bacteria; phylum Planctomycetota; class UBA1135; order UBA1135; family UBA2386; genus DASVAL01. The sequence continues at coordinate 23,433 of DASVAL010000087.1, read as the reverse complement.
GCCTTGGCGACGAGGATGCCTTGCGTCGCGCGCTTCTCCTCGAGGGCGCTGCTGTCGAGCCGGGCGAGCAGTTCACCCTGATTCACGACGGTGCCCTCGCGGATCAGGTAGATCAGCGTCGCCCGGCCTTCGAGCAGCGAGGCGACGCGCGTGTCGCGCGCCGCCTGCAACTCCCCGCGTTCGCGCACCGTGATGTGCAGGCTGTCGCGCTCGACGCGCTGCACGAGCGAGCGGTCCGTCGACCCGTCGTCATTGCCGCAGCTGCAGGGCAGCAAGACGGCAGGCAACAGGAGAAGGAGGATGCGCGGCATCGTCACAGGAGCGGGGGATCCCAAGGTTATCAGGTCGAAGTCGCGCAGGTCCGTGTTTGCGGGCCGTGCGCAGTTGACTGTTGCAAACCCGCCTTGCCGTCGGCACGATCCTCCGCCTCATTCGGCGCCCGCGCCCCGCGCGGCAATGCCTCGCGGAGAGGTGCCAGAGTGGCTGAATGGGCTGGTTTCGAAAACCAGTTGCGGCGCAAGTCGCACGGGGGTTCGAATCCCCCCCTCTCCGCCATTCTCTGCATGGATCGCTTCCTCTGGATCTGCCTCGGCGGCGCGGCTGGCACCGGGGCCCGCTACCTCGTGACGGACTGGGCGCAGCGCTGGCTCGGCAGCGGCTTGCCGTGGGGCACGTTCGCAGTCAACGTGCTCGGTTCGTTCCTGGTCGGCGTGCTGATGCAAACGGGCCTTGCCATGGAGTCGATCTCGCCCACGATGCGCATGGCCTTGACGACCGGCGTGATGGGCGGCTTCACGACGTATTCGGCCTTCAGCTACGAGACGGTGCGCATGATGGACGAGGATGCCTGGCTGCTCGCGTTCTTGAACATCGGCGCGACCACGGTCACCTGCCTCCTCGCTTGCTACATGGGCATCGTCGCCGCGCGGATGATCGTCGGCGGCTGAGGCACCACACACATGACGCGTGGTCACGTTCAGCGCCGAACAGCGTGACGGTCGCGTATTTTCACAACGCCCAGCGTCGATGTCATCGCGCGATCGGTCTACGGAGGTCGCGTCGCGCGCGTCGATGAGGACCGCATGAGAACGTACCTCCTCGTTGCCTTCTGCTTCCTGCTCGCGTCCTGCAGCACGGTCGATTTCGCGCAGGTCGATGCCAAGGCGTTCGGTCCGGCTCCCTCGGCCTTCGTGCTGCAGACGGCCGCGGAAAAGAACCTGCGCGACTCGTCTCCCGACGCGGAGAGGACCGTGCGCTGGTTCGACGAGCAGCCGCAGCAGGCCGCGCTCTACACCGGCTTCCTGATCGGCAGCTGGACCTACGGGTGGGCGATGCGGTTCGGGGTCAACGAGAAGAGCCGCTTCGGGGGCCACACGGGTGAAAGGGTCTACTACGTGATGATGAGCGGCGACGATCTCTGGGTCGACGAAGTGGCGAGCAGCGACTTCAAGGTCAACGACACGCCCGCGGCACCGGCGCGCTGACCCGGAAACCGCGGTCGCGGCGAATCCGCTTCCGCTTGCATCCGATCGGGCGGCCGCGGCATGGATACGATCGAGGATCCACGCCGCCCGCCGATGCCCGACCCGCTCGAATCCGACCTCGAACTGCGCCAGCACGCCGCGGCGCTGCGCTGCCTTGCGCGCGATCTGCTGCGCGATCCGCACGCGGCCGACGACGTGACGCAGCAGACGCTGCACCGGGCCATCACGGCGCGACCCCCGGAGGCCGGCCCGCTCGGCGGCTGGCTCTACCGCACGCTCGTGAACTTCACGCGCCAGTGGCGCCGGACCGAACGGCGCCGTGCCGCGCGGCAGTCGCAACTGCAGCCGCCCGAGCCCGTGTGCACGCCGCTCGACACGCTGAGCCGCCGCGAGACGCTGCTGTCGGTCACGAACGCGGTGCTCGGCCTCGACGAGCCGTACCAGACCGCGATCTTCCTGCGCTACTTCGAGGACCTGCCGCCGCGCGCGATCTGCAAGCGCACGGGTGCCAACCTCGCGACCGTGAAGAGCCGCCTGCAGCGTGGCCTCACGATGCTGCGCGCGCGGCTCGATCGCCGCTCCGGCGACCGGCGGGACTGGCGCGTGGCGTTGTTGTCGACCTTCGGCCTGCCACTGCCGACCGCGGCAGCGGGCCTCACCCTGACGACGGGAGCCTGGCTCTTGGGAACCACGACGAAGACCCTGATCGCCGCCGGCCTCTTGTGTGCTGGCGGCGTGTTCGCGTTCACGCTCGGCCAGGACCCGCCGCCGTTGCCGGCCGATCTCGCGCGGCGCAGCGACGCACCGGGGGCGACGCCCGCTACGAGCGCGGCCGGTGGCACGACCGACGCGACCGTGCGCGAGGCCGCGGTCGAAACGCCCGCAGCCGCGCTGTCGTGGCTCGAGCACCCGTACCTGCTCCAGCTCGACGTGCTCGTCGTCGACGAGACGGGCTTGCCGGTCGAAGGCCACACGATGCGCCTCTCGCCGCCCGGCTGCACGATGAACGACGCGAAGCAGGCGACCGGCCCCGACGGCCGCGCAGCGCTCGGCTGGCGCTCGCGGCTCCCGACCGGCGAAGTGCTGCTCGCCGACGAACGCGGCGCGGTGCGGCGCGTTCAGCTCGAGCACGGCCGCAGGGTTGCGGTCGCGCTCGTCAAGCCGCAGCCGAAGGCCCGGAGCACCGAGTTGGCGCTCAAGGTCCAGACCCGTCTCGTGAGCCAGTCACAGTCCGGCCTCGCGATCGAGTTCCTCGACAAGGTCGGTGCCAGGGGCAGCGGCGCAGGCATGCAGGGCGGCCTGCACCCGCACGCGGTGTTCGCCGACAACGCCGCCGCGGGGCAGCCCCAGGACAAGCGCGAAGCGATGGCGTCGAGGGAGCTCAGTCTCGCCTATTCGGCCTGGGGCGCGAAGCGCCAGATGGCCGAGACCGCCAGTGCCGAAGTGCCGGGCCAGTCCACGGCGCGCGTTGCCGGCACGGTGTTCGGCGAGGACGGCAAGCCGGTCGCGGGCGCTCCCGTGGCCCTGCTCGCTGCGGGCCCGCAGCCGCTGCAGCGCACGAAGACGGACGACGCGGGTTCGTTCGTGTTCGAGACGCTGATGCCCGGCGAGTTCACGGTGCGCGCCGGCGGGGCCTCGGCGGGGCTCGCGACGCTGCCCGTGGTCACGACGACGGGCACGACGCCGGCCACGCTGCACCTGCGGCGCGACTCGTGCGTGCGCGGCCAGGCGCAGGATGCTGCCGGCAAGCCGCTCGCCGGTGCTTCCATCGTGTGGCTCGCGAGCGACGGATCCTGGTGCGACTCGACGGAGACGGCCGCGGACGGCAGCTTCGTGCTCGCGAACCTCCCGGCCAGCGCGGGCACCGTGATGCTCTGGGAGCCGACCGGCAAGTTCCCGCTGCCGGTAAGCGTGCAGGCGAAGGTGCTGTCCGGCACGGCCGACCTGCTGCTGAAGTTCGACGGCGCCGTGAGCGCGCTGCAGTTCGACCTCGGCCTGCCCGAGGGCGCGAACCCGAACACGGTGATGGCGCGCGTGTGGAACCTCGACACGGGCATCGGCACGCGCATGAAGCGGCCCGAGGCAGGCAAGTCGTGGCGGATCGCGAACCTGCCCGCCGCGTGGTATCGCGTCGAGGTGTTCGCGCCGGGCTCCGGCTGGCTCGACCTCGGCCGCCACTGGCTCGACGGCAAGTCGGACTGCAACCTCGGCGGCGCTGTCGTGCCGGCAGCGGCCACGGCGAAGCTCGGGCTCGACCCGAACGCGCTGCCGGTGGGGGACCAACAGGTCATCGAGCTCTACGAAGTGCGCGGCGACGTCGACGTGCGGCTCGACGGCGTCGTGTTGAAGCCCGACAGCGAGCTGCGTCTGCCGGCTGGCGACTACGCGTTGGCCTGGCGCAGCAGGGACGGCGCGGCGGAGTTCCAGCGGTTCGCGGTGCGCAGCGGCGAGAAGGTCGAGCTCACGGGCCGGCAGTAGCGGCCGCAGCGCACCCGGTCAGCGCGCGAGGTCGACGCGAGGCACGATGCGCTCGTTGCTGTCCTCGATCTCGAAGAAGGTCGGCTCCTCGATGCCCATGACGCTGCCGACGATGCTGGTAGGGAACGACTCGCGCAGGTTGCGCATCTCGCGCACGTTGCCGTTGAAGAAGCGCCGCGCCGCGGCGATGCGATCCTCGGTCACGGCGAGCTCCTCCTGCAGCACGCGGAAGTGTGCGTCGGCCTTCAGCTGCGGGTAGTTCTCGGCGACCGCGAACAGCGACTTCATAGATGTCAGCAGCGCGTTCTCGTCCTTGGCCTGGCTTGCGGCCGAGCCGTGGTTGGCGGCAGCCTGGTTGCGCAGCGCGACGACGCGCTCGAGCACCTCGCGCTCGTGCTTCGCGTAACCCTTCACGGTCTCGACGAGGTTCGGGATCAGCTCGTAGCGGCGCTTGAGCTCGACGTCGATGTCGGCCCAGCTCTCCTTGACGCCGTGTTTGAGCCGCACGAAGCGGTTGAAGACCGCGATCCACCAGATCAGCGGCACGAGCAGCACGAGGCCGCCGACGATCAGCAGCGGGAGCGGTGTGTCCATCAGGCTCGAAGGTCCTTCACGAGGTGGCGCGGCCACAATTCGCAGAACCGCCGCAGGAACGCAAGCTGGCTGCGGAAGCCCTGCGGTTCCCAGCGCCGCTGCCCGTCGCTGAGGCAGAGGGCGCCTTGCTCGATGTCGAGCATCGGCGGCTTCGCCCCGAGCAGGAACTCCATCATGCGCGGGTGCAGCACGTCGTAGGCGAAGCGCTTGTCGGTCGACGCGACGTAGAACTTCTTGCTGAACTCGATCGACTCGAAGTCGATGTCGTCGAAGCCGAACACGCCCTTGATCTTGTCGAACAGCCCTTCGGGCCGGATCAGCAGCGGCGGCGTGTCCCAGGGCGGGTGCACGATCAGGTAGCTGAAGTTGTAGGTCGTCGTGGTCGTCGACTTGCCGTTGCTGCGCGTCACCTTGTAGCGGAAGTCGCCGCAGCGGACCTCGCAGCGCTGGTCGAAGAGGTCGATCCGTCCGCTCAGCGTGTTCATCGCGACGCGCGAGTGGCCGCGCCGGAAGATCTCGAACTGCGCGTACTCGTCGTCGTGAGCGCTGTCGTGCTCGGGGGAGAAGCGCAGGTCCAGTTCCTGCGCGAGTGCTCCGAGCTCCTGTTTCCGCCTCTGCTCGGCTTTCCAGCTCAGGTAGGCAAGGAAGATGACCAGCGCGATGAACCCGCCCACGAGGACAAAGACCAGCGCCGGTTCCATGGCGCGAACGGTAGCGCGCCAGTGCACACGCCGCGATCGTGGGCGCGCTACTTCTTCGCGCCGGCCGTCTCGTGGATCTTCGCGACCGCACTTCGCGCCGCCGTGGCGATCTCGGGGTCGGCGTCCTTGGTCCACTCGATCAGGTACGGCAGCGACTCGGCAGCGCCGAGTGCTCCGAGCGACCGGATCGCGAGCAGCCGCTGGTCCTTCGCTTCGCCGGGTTTTGCCTGGTTGAGCAGCTTCGCGGCGGCGCTCGCGGCGCTCGTGTCGATGCCGGCCTTCGCATTGGCCCAGAACGCGTGCTGCTCGCGCTGGAACCGGAACCGCTCGAGCGCCTCCTTGGCGGCGTCGCGCACCTGCGCGCTCGGATCGCGCAGCGCCTCGAGCAGCGGCGTCACCGCGTCCATGGCGAGCATCCTCGCCAACGCGTTGGCCGCGGCGGCTCGCACTTCCTCGCTCGGGTCGTCGCGCAGCAGCGCTTCGACGTCCTGCTGCAGCTTGGGATCGAGTGGGGTGCGCAGCGCGTGGAGCGTGCCCGCGCGGTAGGTGTGGGTCTTGTCGCGCAGCGCGAGTTGCCAGTCCTCGGTCCGCAGGTCGATGCCCTTGTGCTGCATCGAAGGCGCGAAGTTGCCCGGGGACGGCGCGCGGCGCAACAGCTCGAGCGCGTCCTCGGCGAACTCGCGTGCGACGTCCTTGGGCAGCTGACGGAGTGTGCTGTATGCGAGGTCGACATTGTGCGCACGCAGCAGGCTCTCGATCGCACCTCGCATGGTCGAACCTGCAGCGACCTGATCGACGGTCACGCGGCCGAACGTGCCCAGTGCGTTGGGGAGCCTGCTGCGTTGTTCCTGAGACAACTTGTCGTGGACCGCGGGCAACTCCGCCGCGAGGATCGGCATGACTTGCAGGGGGATGCGGTTCTGCATGTACAGGATCTCGCTCCACACGACCTCGCGTGCGTCGCAGGCCAACAGGGTGCGCCACGCCTCTGCCAGCTGCGCGTCGGAATACCCGTGCCAGGCGTCACCCGCTGGACCTGTTGGTGCGGTCATCAGCCCCAGGAATCCGATGCCCGTGGCCGTCATCGCGTTCTGGTTCGGTTGCAGGTACGCAGAAGGCCCCTGCGACGACCCTGAGTCCGGCCTTCGAGCCGTATGGCTGCCCAGTCCGAGAGCGTAGGCGCGCGGGAAGAGCGCAATCGAAGGTTCGTCGCCGAGCCGCGCGAGCTCCGCGAACAGCTCGCTGCGGGCGTTGTTGGCAACTGACGCGACGAGCAGTTTGCGCAGGCCGACGCGAACGGGTTCGCCGCCCACCTCGCGGGCGAGCTCGAGCAAAGGGCCGGCGACGTAGGGGCTGCTGCCCGGCACGCGGTCGACGACCTCCGTGAGCCAGGTGGCGGCCTCGGGGGCGTGCGTGCGGCCGACGAGCCACAACAATCGGCGCAGGGAATCGCCCGGAATCTGCCCGCCCGAGGAGTCCTTGCTGAAGAACTCCCAGTGGGGCGGTGGTGCGCGCAGGCCCGTTTCGATCACTTCGCGCAACGCGGGGAACACCGAAGCAGGCAGGTCGATCCTGGACAGCGAATCGAACACCCGGCTGGTCAGGGCGAGTTGCGGCATCGCGCGCACGAACCGCTCGAGTTGAGCTGCATTCATCAAGCCGATGCAGTGCTTCACCCAGTTCGGTTCTGCACTCAGGGCGCCGCTGTAGCCGAGCTCGAGCAGTTCGAGCGCGGAATCGACGCTGCGTGCGGACCACTCCGGCAGGTGCCGGTGGAACACCATCTTCAGTTCGTAGCGGGCTCGGCCATGAGGGGCTTGCTCCTGCGAAGACCGGCTGCCCAGCGCGCGACCCGAAGCGAGCATCAGGTCCATCTCGGCGTCGTCGATCGGCCAGGACCCGGCGGTCGAGTCCACGTTCATGATCGTGTTCCGGGTCAACGGGAAACCGATCCCGTCGGGGAAGCGCGCAACCTCGGCCAGCACGAGCCGCCGTGCCGTTCGTGGGCCGTGCTCCGCGAAGCGCGACACCAGTTGCCACGCCGCGTGGGCCGGCCGAGGTTCGCTGTCGCGCAACGCGCGCCGCAACGCGGCGTCGACGGCTTCGACGATCTTCGCGCGCTCGAGCGCGGGCGGGTTGGGCCAGAGCGCGGCCAGCCCGGTGAGTCCCGCAGTGCGCGCCGCGGGGTGGTCGTCGCCGGCGAGCTCGACGAGCGTGCGCACCGGCACGGTCCCGAGAACCCGGTCCAGGTTGCGCTGCACCTCACCGGTCGGGTCGGGATCGTGCAGGAAGCGCACGACGGCGGGCATCAGATCCGGCGCGACGTTGGTCGCGTGCTTCGTGACGAACCGGCGCCAGGCGAGGTTCTTGTCGTCGGCAGTCCGGGTGAAGAACTGCAGAGCTGGCGCCGTGCCGACCTCCCACAGGGTTTGGACGAGCAGGCTGACATTCGGCAGCGGCTTGCCCTCGGTCGTGAGGAGCTGTCCCTCCTCGAACGTGTGAATCGGCTCGAGGCGTTCGACCAGAGCGCTCGCTGCATCCTGCCCGAGCCATCTGAGGTCGCGAACAGCGAAGTCGAGGCTGTTGCTGGCGTCGCGTGGCTTCCAGCTCAGGTCGTCGATGCGATCCACCAAGGCGCGCGCCTTCTCGCGCCGTTCCTGTGCCTGCTTGCCTGCCTCACCCTGGCCCTGCAGCACGGCCGTCGCCTGCGCCGCCACGTCGCCCCCGGCCGCGACCGCGCGTTCGAGAAACGGCTTGCCGTCTTCCTTCTTGTCGAGCCGCCACAACATCGCGCCGAGCCGCAGGGCCGCCTCGCCGTGCACGGCACTCGCCGCGGCATCGCCGAGCAGCGCGCGGTACGCGGACTCGGCTTCCTTCAGATTGCCTTCCTGTTCCTCGATCACCCTGGCGCGCGCGAGTGCCCTGGCAGCATCCGTCGACTGTGCGGGAACCAGCGCGGCCAGCAGGGCCGCCGCCGCCATCGTGCGCAGGTGTGTGTTCATGGGAGCATCGGACTGTGACCAGCCTCAGAGTCTGTCGCCGGCCGGTGGATTCCGTGTCGCGGACTCGTCAAGGTCGATCCCCGTCCTCGACCGCGAGCCGGTAGCCGACGCCGTGCACGGTCAGCAGGTGCACGGGTGCCTTCGGATCCACCTCGAGCTTCTGCCGCAGGTGCAAGAGGTGCGTGTCGACCGTGCGGTCGCTGATGCCCGAACCGCCCCAGACCTCGCGCAGGAAGCGCGCGCGGTCGACGACGCGGCCGCGTTCCTGCCACAGCAGTGCCAGCATCGCCGTCTCCGTCGGCGACAGCCGTTGCACCGAGCGGCCGCGGCGCACCTCGTAGGCGTCGAGGTCGACGTCGAGCGCGCCGAGCCGGAAGCGCCCGGCCGGTTGGGCGGGCGTACGGTCGACGCGGCGCAGCAGCACGCGGACCCGCGTGCGCAGCTCGCGCAGCGAGAACGGCTTCGTCACGTAGTCGTCGGCGCCGAGCTCGAGGCCGAGCACCTTGTCGCCCTCGCTGCTGCGCGCGGTCAGCAGCAGCACCGGCGTGCGGTGGTCCGAGTTGCGCACATGCTGCAGGATCTCGAGCCCGCTCGGCCCCGGCAGCAGCACGTCGAGCACGAGCAGGTCGAACGTGCGCGCGCGCAGCACGGCCAGCGCTTCGTCGCCGTCGGCGGCGACCGTCACGGCGTGGCCGTCGTTCTGCAGCGCATCGCGCAGCACAGTGCGGATCGCGCGGTCGTCCTCGACGAGCAGGATCTCGAACGTCATGCGACGCCCTCGTTGCGCAACGGCAGCGTGAACACGAACAACGCGCCGGGCCCCCGGGCTGGCGGTACGCACCGCAGGTCGCCGCCGTGGCGCTGCACGATCGTGCGCGCGAGGTAGAGGCCGAGGCCGACGCCCGGGATCGACCCGTGTCGGTGCTGCTCGCCGCGCTGGAACCGCGCGAAGATCGACTCGTACTCGGCTGCCGCCACGCCGTCGCCGTAGTCGCGCACCGCGATCGTGAACGCGCCGCCGCCGGTGGCTGTGCTGACTTCGAGCCGCTTGCCAGCGGCCGCGTACTTGCGCGCGTTCTCGAGCACGTTGAGCAGCGCCTGCATCAAGGCACCGCGGTCGAGCGTGGCCGCGGCCCGCGACGCGCCCTCGTGCAGCTCGAGCTGCAGGCCGGCGCGTTCGCCGAGCGGCGTGAACAGCAGGACCGCGTCGCGCACGACCTCGGCGAGGTCGCCGGGCCGCAGGTCGTAGGCGCGTTCGCCGCGTTCCATCTGACCGAGGTCGAGCACGTTCTCGACCAGCATCGACAGCCGCGCCGACTCGCCCGCGAGCAGCCCGAAGTACTCGCGCTGCTTGTCGGGCGGCACGTCGTCGTCGGTCAGGACGTCGGCGACGAGGCGGATCGCGGCGACCGGAGTCTTCAGCTCGTGCGTGACGCCGGTCAGGAACTCGGCCCGCGCGCGCATCGCGAGCGCCTCGCGGCGCAGGCCGCGCACCGTGAAGAACGCGCTCGCGGCGAACACGGCGAGGAGCGCGAGGCCTGCGGCCATGACCGCGGTCGGCTGCGCGAACCACGGTGGCTCGGGCAACGGTGGTGCAGTGACCCAGGCGAGCTGCGGCACGACCTCTTCGGCCTCGACGTCCGGTCGCGTGAACACGAGCGTGCCTCGCTCGGGCACGGGCGGCAGGCCCGGCACCTCGGGGCGGCTCGTGCCGAGCCCGCGCAGTGCTTTGAGCAGTTCTGTCGACGTGAGCGCGCCGCGACCCGAGGCGGGCTCCTCGTCGGGAAACCACAGCAGCAGCCGGCCAGCGGCGGCAGTGGCGCCCGGCGTCTGTCCAGGCACTCGCAGGTGTTGTGCGACCGCCGTCAGCAGCGCGCGTCGCGCCGCGGTCCGCAGCAGCTGCGTACGCAGCGAATCGACGCCGGCACCGCGTTCGGCGAGGCGTTCGAGCGTCGGCCGGCCGAGCTCGGGATCCAGCGCGGGCAGCAGACGATCGGCCCACACGCATGGGCGATGCGCGGCCGTCGCGAACAACGCGGCCGCCGACACGGCGCGCGCGTGCTCCCGGTCTGCCGTGGCCGCCGCCGGCAACGCGTCGAGCACCTGGTCGAGACGCGCACCGAGCTCGTTCATGCGCTCGCCCGTGCCGGCGCGCTGGGCCTGCCAGCATGCTGCCGCGAGCACGGGGACCGAGGGGGACGGCCCCATCGTTCCGAGCAGCTCCTCGAAGTGGGCCGCCGCTGCCGCGGCGTCGCCCAGCGCGAACTCGGCGATCTGGGCCTGGCGCAACTTCTCGGCCACGACGGTGTCCTCTGGCACCGGTTCGCGCTCGCGCAGCCAGCCGACCTCGGGATCGACCTGCACCGCGGACCCGCGCACGGCGAAGCACTCGCTCGCCGGCAGCAGCGTCAACACGGCTGGCGCGCGCAGCGCCGCGCGCAACGCATGCGCCAGGTCGCGAACCGCCGTTCTCGCGTCGAGCTCGGCACGGCTGCGGTCCTGCCGCGACGCCTGCACGAGGCTCCAGCCGACCATCGCGACGAGGCCGGCTCCGGACGCGAGCGCCAGGAGGGCGAAGACGGAGCGGGTGATGCGCGGCGGGGGAGCGATGCAGCGAGCCTAGCCCGCTTGCCGCGCGAGTTGTCAAGCAATCGTCGCGAGGGCGATCGCAGGTTGCACTGTCACGTCTTGCTGGCGAGGGCGGCGAGCCAGATGTCCAGACGCTCGAAGTCTGCGATCGCCAACGCGCGCACTTCCATGGCTCGCTGACGCAACACGGTGAGGCGCGCGGCATCCAGCGAAACGGTGTAGGCGTGGCGGAAGAAATGGCGGAAGGCGAGCAGGTCGCGAAGTGCGGGCAGGGCCTCGCGGCTGACGACCGCCGGGCGGATGCCGGGCACTTCCATGGCCATGGTCTCCAGCAACGATCGGTGCCAGTTATGGCCCGTGGGCTCGGTTCCGAACACCTTGGCGATCCGCGCGAGCCCGGACTTCAGTGCGCCATACGCGTGATGCAACGCCACCGCCGCGCGCGCCAGCAGGTTTGGATCGTTCGTATTCGGAGTCAGTTCGAGGCTCGCCAATTCCGAGACCCTGGCGCTGAAAGCGCTGGCATCGCTGGCGACCTCGAGCCGGAGAACCTGAATGCTGCCGTTCACAGGTCGATGCCCTCGAGGGCAAGTCGGGCCAACAAACTCGCCGATGCTCGCTCGATTTCGACGAGATCCACAGTGAGTCGAGCAGACCGGTGAGATCCGCGATCGCCGTGAAGTAGCCGGCGGGATCTAGCCCCTCGACGGCAAGATCGACATCGCTGCGCTCGGTCGTGTCGCGGCGTGCGAAGGAACCGAAGAGGACCACGCGCTTGGCGCCGTAGCGCTCCGACAGCAGCCGCTTGGCTTCCGGCAGTCGTGAACGGGTCTGCTGCGATCGTGCATCGGCACGAATCCGGCTCTCGGCCTGGAGCCGGCGCCAATGCGCTGCCACCTCGTCGATCGTCACCGCCATGGATTCAGTACATCACCGCAATGCCGAGAGCCTCGGACCTAGCGATCACTTCAGCGTCTGCCAGAGGAACGAGTAGGCGAGCGCGGCCATGAACGCCGCCTGCTTGTTGTCCGTCGCGCCACCGTGCCCGCCGACGATGTTCTCGTAGTAGAGCACGTCGTGCTTCTGCTCCATCATCAGCGCCATCATCTTGCGGGCATGACCGGGGTGCACGCGGTCGTCGCGCGTCGACGTCGTGAACAGGACCTTCGGATACTTCGTGTCGGCGTGCACGTTGTGGTACGGCGAGTAGCGCTCGAGCCACTTCGCCTCCTCGGGTTTGTCGGGGTCGCCGTACTCGCCCATCCACGAGGCGCCCGCGAGCAGCTTGTGGTAGCGCAGCATGTCGAGCAGCGGCACCTGGCAGACGACGGCGCCGAACAGTTCCGGGTACATCGTCAGCATGTTGCCGACGAGCAGGCCGCCGTTGCTGGCGCCCTGGATGCCGAGGTGCTCCTTCGACGTGATCTTCTGTGCCGTGAGGTCGCGCGCGACGGCCGCGAAGTCCTCGTAGCACTTGTTGCGGTTCTCCTTCAGCGCGGCCTGATGCCACTTGGGACCGAACTCGCCGCCGCCCCGGATGTTCGCGACCGCGAAGACGCCGCCCTGCTCGAGCCATGCCGCACCGACACCGCCGCTGTAGCCGGGCGTCATCGAGACCTCGAAGCCGCCGTAGCCGTAGAGCAGCGTCGGGTTCGTGCCGTCGCGCCCGATGCCCTTCTTGGCGACCAGGAAGTACGGAATGCGCGTGCCGTCCTTCGAGAGCGTCTCACACTGCGTGACTTCGAGGCCCGACGCGTCGAAGAACCTGGGCAGGCTCTTGAGCTTCTGCGGCGCCCCTTTGCCGATCGTGCCCATGTAGAGGCTCGTCGGCGTCAGGTAGTCCGTGATCGTCAGGAAGTAGTCGTCGCCCTCTTCGTCGTCGATCGCGGAAGCACCGATCGTGCCGAACTCGGGCAGGCCCGGTAGCGGCTCGCGTTTCCACGCGCCGTCTTTGTGCGTGAGCACGGTCAGGCGGTTGCGCACGTTGTCGAGCACGTTCAGCAGGATGTGGTTGCGCGTCGGCGAGAAGCTCGCGAGCGACGAACGCTCGGTCGGTGCGAACAGCACGTCGAACGTGCGCTTGCCCGCGAGGAAGTCGTCGAGCTTCGTCGCGAGCAGCGCGCCGGCCGGGTGCGTGCTGTCGCCGACCGTCCAGTCCTCGCGCAGCTCGAGCAGCAACCATTCGCGGTGCACGTTCGCGTTCGCGCTGTCGGGTTTCTCGAGCTTCACGTACTTGGCGTCCTTCAGCAGGAAGAACTCGTTCGTGTAGAACGTGATGCCGCGGTGCACGATGTCGCGCACGAACCCCCTGGTCTGGTCGCGCGACGCCGAGAGACCGACGTCCTCGACCTTGCCCTCGGCCAGGACCTCGGCCGACGACAGCGGCGTGCCGCGGCGCCACAGCTTCGCGATGCGCGGGTAGCCCGACGACGTCATCGAGCCGGGCCCGAAGTCGGTAGCGACGAAGACCGAGTCGATGTCGCGCCACGAGGCGCCACCCTTGGCCTCGGGCAGCACGAAGCCGTCGGCGACGAACTCGCGCTTCTCGACGTCGAATTCGCGCGTCACGCTCGCGTCGGCGCCGCCGCGCGACAGCGAGAGCAGGACGCGCTTGTACTCGGGGCGCAGGAACGAAGCGCCGTGCCAGACCCAGTCCTCCTTCTCCTGCTTCGCCAGCGCATCGAGATCGAGCACGACGTCCCACTTGGGCTCCGCCTTCCGGTACTCGTCGAGCGTCGTGCGCCGCCACAGACCTTTCGGGTTCTGTGCGTCCTGCCAGAAGTTGTAGAAGAAGCTGCCGTGCTTGCCCACGTACGGGATGCGCGCGGTCGAGTCGAGGATCGACAGCAGGCGTTCGTTCGTCTTCTTGAACAGCTCCGACTCGGCGAGCACCTTCTCGCTCGCGGCGTTGCGTTCGCGTACCCAGGCCAGCGAGCGTTCGCCGGCGACGTCTTCGAGCCACTCACGAGGATCGACCTTGGCACTGGCGGCGGTTGGATTCTGGGGCATGGCGGGGACTGCGGTCAGGGCTAAGGCCAGGACGACGGGCGGCAGGGACGGCATGGGTCGGTGGTGTTTCATGGCATCGGCACGAGACTAATGCTTTGGTCTCCGCGTGCACGGACAGCACGCAAGGAAGTCGGCAGTTGCGAGTGTCGCGGGCGAAATCGGACTGCTACTGTGTTCGACGGCGGTCAGGCATGTTGCGGATACCGATCGAAGCAGATTTTGCCGCGGGCGCGCCCGCGTGGATCGAGGTCGACCTCGAGGCCGTCGCACACAACGTGCAGCAGTTCCGCGCGATGCTGCGCAGCGGCTGCCAGCTGATCGCGGTCGTCAAGGCGAACGCCTACGGCCACGGCATGGTGCGGATCGCGCGCACCGTGCTTGCCAGCGGGGCGGACCAGCTGGCCGTCGCGAACGTGGCCGAGGGGGCAGCGCTGCGCGAGAACGGCATCACGGCACCGATCCTGATCGCGGGTCCGGTGCTGCCCTCGCAGGCGCCGTCCGTCGTGCAGCACGGCCTGCTGCCGAGCCTCGGCACGATCGAGCTCGCGCACGCGATGGCGGCGGCCTGCCGGCGCTTCCCACCGGTGCACATCGAGGTCGACACCGGCATGGCGCGGCACGGAGTACCCGCGGCGTTGCTCGGTGAGTTCGTCGCCGCCGTGCAGCGGCGCGGGCGGCTCTCGATCGCCGGCGTCTTCACGCACCTGGCGGCGACCAACCCCGCCGCGAAGGACTCGATGGAACGGCAGCTCGGCGCGTTCACGGCCGCCGTCGGCGCGGTGCGTGAGCTGCGCGGCGTGAACCGGCACGTCTGCAACACGCTCGGCTCGCTCGTGCTGCCGTCCGCGCACCTCGACGCGGTCCGCATCGGCGGCGGGCTCTACGGCTTCGATCCGCTCGGTGGACGGGGGCCCGTGCGGCTGCGGCCGGCACTCGCGCTCAAGGCAAGGCTCGCGGCGCTGCGCGCGGCCGCCGCCGGCGAAGCGGTCGGCTACGGCAGCACGTTCGTCTGCCACCGGCCCTCGCGGCTCGCGCTCGTGCCGCTCGGGTATGCCGACGGGCTCGTGCGCGAGGTATGGCGCGGCGCCGAGGTGCTCGTGCGCGGCCAGCGTGTGCCGATCGTCGGCCAGATCAGCATGAACCAGACCGTCGTCGACGTGACCGACGTGCCCGACGTCGCGGGCGGCGACGAGGTCGTGCTGCTCGGCGCGCAGCGCGTCGAGGTAGTGAGGGCCGAAGAACGCGTCGGACCCGGCGGCTCGGTCTACGAGGTCACGTCGCTGCTGCGGCGCGACCTGCCGCGGCGGTTCCTGCCGCTGCACCAGGTGGCTGCCGGACGCGGAACTGCCGTCGTCGAGCCGCTGCCGCTGCGCCCGTGAGGATGCGCTGCAGACGATGTGCCTCGCCGCGGAATGAGAGGCACGGCCCGCGAAGGTGAGACCCACCAGGCACCCCGGGCACAAGAAGCTGCACGCTTATGGCTGCTTCCTTCCGGACCTGACCAGGTTCACGCCGCCCCCTTGCTCGGGACCCGGCGGACCCCACCTTCGCGAGCCGTGCGAAGTACTGGCGGAGAGGGGGGGATTCGAACCCCCGGCAACCTTTTGGGCTGCACTCGCTTTCCAAGCGAGCTCCTTAAGCCTCTCGGTCACCTCTCCACGCATCCGCTTGCTCGCTCGAGGCGCCTGGGCGGTGAATGGGGAGAGAGGTTGTAGCCGAGCGAAGGTGCACGCGCAACCACGCGTCCCGCCCGGCGGTCATCCGCCTGCGAGCGGATTCCTCGTGCGGAGATCGGCGAACCGCGAGAAATCGCGATCTGCGGTCCAGAGTTCGTCGACCCCATGCTGCACACAGATCGCCGCGATCCGAGCATCATGGACCTGAGGACCGCGAAGCCGATTGTTCACCAACGCGCGTCGCAGCGTCGCCCAGTGTTCGTCGCCTTCTGCAAGCAGGTGGATGCCGGGGGCGGCGAACCAGGCTTCGAGCTGTTCGACGGCCTCGGGAATACTCGACGGCGGTGCATAGATCTTCCGGTGGGTGACGATCGCGAAGAACTCGTGCACGCAGGGCCACGGGACTGCCCACGCGGAACGACCTTCAGCCAGCTCCCGCATCACGGCCGCAGCGCGCGCATGCCACGTCGAATCCCGCCGATGCGCGTGGACGAGCACGTTGGTGTCGACCGCGATCACGCGCCGCGTCCCCGGTAGATCGTGTCTCGGAGACTGGTCCAATCGGTGTCGTCGACTCCGGGCTGAACACCCTTGCCGCCGACGCTCGCGTCGCGGAGTTTGAAGCTGCGGGGCTTGCGGCGCCGTCCCAAGGCCCACCGCAGCCCTTCCTCCAGCAGCGCACGCAACGTGGTGCCCTCCTTGGTTGCCACGGACTTCGCGCGTCGCAGCAGGTCGTCGGAGAGCTCGACGGTCGTCTTCATATGGGTAGCCATATCGGGTGAAGTGGGTTGCCACAAGTCCCCGCCGCGAGCCCGTCACAGCCCGCCGATCGTGAGCCGCAACGCGTTGCTGCTGGTCAACGCCGCGATGCCGAGGCCGGCGTTCAGCTCGAGCGGCACGGCCTGCTGATAGATCGTCTGCCCGACCAGGACGCTGGCTGCGGGCAGCGCGAGGCGCTGCCGCCCGCCGCGCCGAACTGACCGGCAGCGACGATGTCCCCGTTCGAGAGCAACACCAATGCGTGCACGGACCCCGCGATGCCGCCGCCGACGCCGGTCCACGCAGTGCCGTTCCACCGCGCGATGTTCGCCGCGGGAGCGCCACCCGCGAGTGTGAACGCGCCTCCGGCGAGCAGGTCGCCGTTCGGCAGCGCGAGCACGGCGCGCACCTGGCCGTCGACGCCCGCGCCGATGGGCGTGCAGTGGTTGCTCGCGGCGTCGTACGCGGCGATCCGCGATGCAACTGCATCGCCGCCGACCGCGAAGTCGCCGGCGAGCACGACGAGTGCGCCGGCCGGCCCTGGGCCGTCGGGATCCCACGACGTCGCCGCGTACACGATGCCGTTCGCGCCCGGGTAGCCGCCCGCCTGCGCCATTCGAGGTCACACTGCGCAGACAGCGCGCCGAACGAAGAAGCCGCTGCGAGGACGAGAACGCAGGGACGAGAGGACGCGACCTGCATGGCGGGCACCTCGCGGCTGGCGAGCCATTCGGGCTCATGACGCGTGGCCCAGAGTGTAGCGCGAGATGCGCGGACCCGGCACACTGGCCTGCATGGCCAGAGCGCGCGACGAGCAACCCAAGCAGGCACGGCAACCCGACGAGCCGTACCAGGTCGTGGCGCGGCGCTTCCGTCCGCAGACCTTCGACGAGGTCGTGGGCCAGGACGACGTGCTGCAGTCGCTGCGCAAGGCGCTGCAGCAGAAGAAGGTGCCGCACGCGTTCCTGTTCTCGGGCAGCCGCGGCGTCGGCAAGACGACGTCGGCGCGCATCCTCGCGCGCTGCCTGAACTGCGCGAAGGGACCGACGCCCGAGCCGTGCGGCACCTGCGAGCTCTGCAAGTCGATCCTCGACGGCAGCAACCCCGACGTCGTGGAGATCGACGCGGCCTCGAACAACAGCGTCGACAACGTGCGCGAGCTGCGTGAGCACGCGGGCTACGCGACGATGCGTTCGCGCTACCGCGTGTTCATCCTCGACGAGGTGCACATGCTGTCGAAGGGCGCCTTCAACGCGCTGTTGAAGACGCTCGAGGAGCCGCCGCCGCACGTCGTGTTCGTGCTCGCGACGACGGAGCTGCACAAGGTGCCCGAGACGATCCGTTCGCGCTGCCAGGTCCTGCTGTTCCGCCGCGTCGGCGAGACCGACCTGCAGAAGCGCCTGCGCACGATCGCCGAGCGCGAGGGAGTGCAGATGCCGGCCGAGGTGCTCGCCGAGATCGCGGCGTCGGTGCGCGGCGGCGTGCGCGACGCCGAGACCGCGCTCGAACGCGCGCTGCCGCTCGCGCGCGACCTCGGCGCCAAGTTCGACCTCGCGGCGTGGCGCTCGCTCGATTCGCGCGTCGGCCTCGATGCGACGGTCGCCGTCGTGGCGGCCCTGCTGCAGGGGGATGCGAGGGCCGGTCTGCAGTTCGCGCGCGAGCAGCAGCAGCAGGGCACCGACGAACGCGAGGCGCTCGGCGAGATCGTCGAGGTGCTGCGCTGGCTCCTGCTGCTCTCCGTCGACGGGCCCGACTCGGGGCTCGTGCCCGTGTCGGGTGCGCTGCGCGAGAAGCTCGCCGCGATGGCGGCGTCGGCGAACGCGCACCAGCTCGATGCGATGATCTCGGCGGGTCTGCTGGGCCGCGAACGGCTGCGGCGGCTCGAGGACCGCGGCGTCGTGTTCGAGGTGGCCCTCGTGCGCATGGCGCAGGCCGGTTCGTTGCCGACGCTCGCCGACCTGCTGGCCGAAGTTCGCGCGGGCGGCGTCGCGCCGACTGCAGGCGCGGCGACCGGCGCGCCTGCGGCCGCCGCCTCGCGGCCGGTGTTCGGCGCAGGCGCGAAGCCGCCCGGGACCGCTGCGGGTGCTGCGAGCCGCGCGGCGGCGCCGCCAGCTGCAGCGCCGCCAGCTGCACCGCCGGCTGGGCCGCCGGTGGCCGGCGGCGGGGACCTGCGCGCGCGCGTGATCGCGATGCTCGCGGACAAGCAGCTGCTGCAATCGACGCTCGAACAGTGCCGGCTCGACGGGCCGAACGACAAGGGCGTCGTCGTGCTGACCGTGCACAGCGAACGCAGGATGCATCGCGATCGGCTCGCTTCCCCGGTCATCCAGCAGGAGGTCAAGAAGGTGATCCAGGACGCGGCGGGCGCACCCGTCAGCGTCGACTTCCGGCTCGGCGACGCCGCGACGCCCGGCAGCTCCTCGCCGCCTGGCAACGCTGCGCCTGCCGCGCAGGCCGAGCCGGGGCCGGTGACGAAGCGTGTGATCGAGAAGTTCCACGGCCGCGTCGTCGAGGTGAATCCGCCGGACCGCGTGCCGAAGCCGGCGCCGCCCGCCGCGGCGCCGTCGGACAGCGAGGGCGCGCCGCTCGACGAGCAGCCACCCGACATGCAGGAATGATGCGCGGAGGGGCGCGGCTTCGCGCCGCAGCAACCAGGCCGTAGAGTGGCTGCTCGCCCCTCGATGAGCACTCGCGTACGCAACCACCTGCTGTTCCTCGCGACGCTGCTTCCGGCGATGCTGCCTGCCCAGGCCAGGAACGCCGACCTCTCTCGCGCGCGCGAGCTGCTCGAAGGCCGGAGCGAGAAAGAGGTGCACGAAGGTGCCGACCTCTGTCTCGCCGCGAACAACGTTGCCGCCGTCGAACTGATGCTCGAGGTGCTCAACCAGACCGAACGGCGTTCGCGCGTGCATCTCGCACCGGGCCACTACCGCGACATCGTGTGGGATCGCATCGGCAAGATCACCGACCGCTACGCGCGGGCTCGCGTCGAGCAGGAGCTGAAGGCCGGCCAGGACCAGCGTGTGCGGCAGTGGTGCGCCGAGCTGCTCGGAATCTACGGCGACCGCAGCTTCGCCGACACCGTCGAGAAGGCGCTCGCGGCGCGCGACGACGACCTGCAGCGCTGGGCCGCGTGGTCGATCGGCAGGCTGAAGTTCGTGGACGCGCAGTCCGAGCTCATGACGCTGTCGCGGCACATGAACGACCAGGTGCGAGCGAATGCGTTCGAAGCGCTCGCGCGCATCGACGACGGCAACCTGCCGTCGTTCCTGGTCGCACTCGCCGGCGACTCGAGCGGCGGCGTGCGGTGCGCGTTGCTCGGTGCCGCTGCCGAGATCTGCCCCGACCGCATCGAGGCGCTGTGCGAGAAGGCGCTGCGCGACAGGGACTGGCGCCCTCGCATGCAGGCCGTGCAGAACCTCGGCACCGTGAAGACGAAGTCGTCGGTCGATCTGCTGATCACGGCACTGCGCGACGGCCGGCCCGTCGTGGCTTCGCGCGCGCTGCGCGAGCTGCAGCAGCTCACGGGCCAGCCGATCCAGCAGGCCGACGTCTGGGTCAAGTGGTGGGCCGACAACCGTGCAGTGTTCGCGTTCCCCGAGAAGCGCGGCGTGCCGAGTCGCGAGAAGGCGGGCACCGTCGTCTACAACGGCGTGCCGGTCGACAGCGATCACGTCGCGTTCCTGATCGACAAGTCGATCATGATGGAGCAGCAGCTGCCGACCAAAGGCATGTCGAAGGAGCAGGCGGCACACGACGAGCTGAAGCGCGTGCTCGAGGCGCTCGACGACAAGATCACGTTCAACGTGTTCAACTACGACGTCCAGATCGCGTCCTTCACGAACAAGCCCGTGAAGCTGACCAAGAACTCGCGCGCCAAGGCGCTCGCGTTCGCGGGCGCCCCGAGCAAGGGGCGCGAGAAGGACATCTGGCAGGCGCTGTTCACCGTGGTGCCCGACGAGACGCTCGACACGGTCTACCTGCTGTCGTCGGGCGAGCCGGACACCGGTCTCTACGTGCATTGGAACCGCGTCACGCGACACCTCGCGGACCTCAATCGCTTCCACAAGGTCACCGTGCACACCATCGCCTACACCGACAACAAGTGGTTTCGCGACCAACTCGAGAAGATCGCCGAGGTGACGGGCGGGCACTTCGAGTGGTTGCAGTGATCGGGCGCGCGTACAGCACGCCCTCGCTGCTCGCGTCCGACACGACCGTGCCTGTTGATCAAAGCACGCGCGTGCATGGCGAGCTCGAGGGAGATCCAGGCGTTTCCCGCAGGGTTTGACATGCCCACTGTTGCGTGGGACTCTCCTCCTCCCACTACTCCCGCGGAGAACACCATGCATTCCTTCCTCCGATCCGCAGTCATGGCCTCTACCCTGGCCCTGGCAGTCCCTGCGCAGTCCTTCGTCAACTACGAGAGCGGGCCCGTGAATCCGATGCGGCTGTCACCGGACGGCACGCGCCTGTTCGTCGCTGACACGGTCGGCGGGCGGCTCTCGGTGTTCGATCTGTCGAATCCGTCGGTGCCGTTCCTGATCGCCGAGATCCCCGTCGGCATGGAGCCCGTGTCGGTGCATCCGCGCACGCGCGACGAAGTGTGGGTCACGAACCTGCTGTCGGACGGCGTCAGCATCGTCAATGTCGGGCTCGGCCGCGTGATCGACACGCTGCGCGTCGTCGACGAGCCGAGCGACGTGGTCTTCGCGGGCGGCAAGGCATTCGTCAGCGCGGCGACGACCGACGAGGTCGAGGTGTTCGACGCCGTGACGCGCGCGCCGCTCGGCACCGTGCCCGTGTTCGGCAAGGATCCGCGCGCGCTCGCGGTGAGCCCCGACGGCAGCCGCGTCTACGCGCTGATCCAGCGCTCGGGCAACGGCACGACGATCCTGCCCGACAACATCGCGCCGTCGCAGCCGTCGCCGACGAACCCGCTGCTGCCGCCGGCGCCGCAAGCGGGCCTGATCGTGCGCGCCGACGATCCCGCCTGGGCAGCGCAGATCCCCTACACGATCCCCGACAACGACGTCGCCGAGATCAACGTCGCGACGCTGGCCGTCACGCGCTACTTCAAGGGCGTCGGCACGACGAACACGGGCATCGCAGTGCATCCGACGAGCGGTGATCTGTGGGTCGCGAACACCGAGGCGCGCAACCTCGTGCGGTTCGAACCGGTCCTGCGCGGGCACGCGATCGACAGCCGCATCACCAGGATCACGACCGCTGCGACGCCCTCGGTGACGCCGATCGACCTGAATCCCGGCGTCAACTACAACCTGCTGCCGAACACCGCCGCATTGTCGACGGTGCTCAGCGAGCCGTTCGGCCTCGTGATCGACGCGGGTGGTGGACTGATCTACATCGCGGCTCACGGCACCGATCGCGTTGGCGTGCTCGACATGGCCGGCGCCGTCGTGGCCCGCATCGAGGTCGGTGTGACGCCCGGCGCGACCGTCGATACGCGGCAGAAGCGCGGCCCGCGCGCGCTGGCGCTGCACCCGACGCAGAACCGGCTCTACGTGCTGAACCGCCTCAGCGACACGCTGTGCGTCGTCGACACGGTCTCGCGCACGGTGATCGGCGAGCAGCCGATCGCGACGTGGGATCCGATGCCCGCCTCGATGCGCGAGGGCCGCAAGTTCCTCTACGACGCGAAGCTGTCGGGCAACGGCACGATGTCGTGCGCTTCCTGCCACGTCGACGGCGACATCGACGGCATCTCGTGGGACCTCGGCGATCCGTCGGGCAACCTGCAGAGCGCGCCGTCGCAGCCGTTCCCGTTCAGCCTCGGCATCCTGCCGTTCCACCCGATGAAGGGGCCGATGGCGACGCAGACGCTGCGCGGCATGCAGGGCACGGGCCTGCTGCACTGGCGCGGCGACCGCAACGACTTCCAGGCCTTCAATCCGGCCTTCGACAAGCTGCTGGGCGGCGCGCAGCTCTCGACCGCGGACATGAACGCCTATGCGGCGTTCGCGATGGCGATCCGGGTGCCGCCGAATCCGAACCAGCAGCTCAACCGCCAGTACCGCACGCTGCCGGCCGGCAACAACGAAGCGGCGGGCCTCGCGGCGTTCCAGGCGTCGGTGACGAGCCTGCCGCTGATCGGCGGCGTGGGCTGCGCGACGTGCCACTCGCTGCCGAGCGGCACGAACGGCCGCATCATCAGCAACCTGATCCTCAACGAGCCGCAGCAGGTCAAGGTGCCGCAGCTGCGCAACCTCTATCGCAAGGTCGGCTTCAGTCGCGTCGCAGGTCCGCAGAAGGCGGGCTTCGGCTTCGTGAAGGACGGCGCAATCGACAACCTGACGTCGTTCATCAACATCCCGCAGTTCAACAGCTGGCCGTCGGCGACCAAGGACGACATCGTCACGTTCCTGCTGAGCTTCGACTCGGGCACCGCACCCGCGGTCGGCTACCAGTTCATGTTGAACCAGGCCAACGCGGTCAGCGCCGAGCTGATCGCGGACCTGAACCTCGTGACGTCGCGCGCGACCGCGGGTGACCTCGACCTGACCGCGTACGGCATGCTCGACGGCCGCCTCACGGGCTTGCTCTACGACACCTCGACGGGTCTGTTCGCACTAGATCGCACCACGGCGGGCCCCTACACGCAGGCGCAGTTGCAGAGCAAGGCGCTCGCCGGCAACGCGGTCCTCGCGTTCCTGGCCGTGACGCCGGGCACCGGCAACCGCATCGCGATCGACCGCGACCTCGACACCACGCGGAACTGCGACGAAGACGCGGATCCGTACGGCAACGCGACGGCGGGTTGCGCCGGGATCCCGCTGCTCTCGGCCAACTCGGAGCCGCGGATCGGCAACCTGCAGTTCGGCTACGTGATGGACAACTCGCCGCCGAGCTCGCTGTCGCTGCACGTGCTCGCGCTCGGCCCCGCGACGGTGCCGATCTTCGGCATCGAGCTGGCCGTCGATCCGCTGACTGCCGTGCCGATCGTGGTCGCGAGCGATCCGTTCGGTGGGGCGCGGCACCCGTTCCCGATCCCGCCCGTCGCCGGCTACGTCGGGCTGCAGATCTTCGCACAGACCCTGTGGCTCGACGCGTGCGGCCCGGTCGGCTGGAGCAGCACGCGCGGCCTGCAGTTCACGATCCGGCCGTGTGTTTCGCCGCCCGC
>DASVAL010000010.1:0-23344 GCA_036376355.1 Planctomycetota bacterium | reverse complement strand
TCGGCGGCGGGTGTCCCGCCGGGGGGCCAGTGGCCTGGCGGTTCGTGGCCGAACGTGCGCATCGACATGGCGACGAGCCCGTTCGACTGGGGGCAGGCGAGCACGACGTTCGCGAACAATCTCGGTCCGGATCGAACGACCGTGCTGCAGGGACCGGTCACCGTGAGTCCCGGCACGTCGCCCGCCGTGACCGGCACTGGCGTCGTGCTTCCCTGGTACATCACGATCCCGCTCTTGACGCCCTTCGTCTACGACCCGACGTCGGGCAACGACCTGACCATCGACATCCATCTCGACGGCACGGGTTGGTCCGGCCTGGGCTTCCCCGCGGACGTCGTGCAGTCGTTCCCCGCGACGGGCGGTGCGCTGGGCTGCCGCGTCTACAACCCGACGGGCCTCGCCGCGACGACGGGCTCCTACTCCTCGTCGCATGCCCTCGTCACCGAGTTCACCTTCGTGCCCGCGGTCAACCTCTTGCCGCGCTTCTCGGCGACGCCGCGCACGCCGGCCTTCGGGCAGCCCGTGCACTTCACGGACCAGACCTGGACGGCGGATCCGGCAGGGGTGACCGCGTGGGCCTGGGACGTCGACGGTGTCCCGGGCATCGACTACACGACGCGGAACTGCTCGCACACCTACACGACCGAGGGTCCGCGCAACGTCACGCTCTCGGTGACGACTGCCATGTTCGGTACGCAGTCCGTGACCAGCACCGGCTACATCAGGGTCGACGCGGTCGATGCGAGCTTCACGGCCTCGATCGCTCCCGGCACCACGACCGCCGTCTTCACGGACAGGTCGGCCGGCAATCCGACTTCGTGGGCATGGGACTTCGAGAACGACGGCATCGTCGACAGCACGCTGCAGCACCCCGTGCACACCTATCCTGCCGGCACGCCGGCGCCGTTGCCGCAGTCGCCTTGCCGCCTCGTGGTCGCCGATGCGTTCAGCAACGACACGACGACGATGCACATCGGCTTCGGCATCGTCCCCGTGCCGGCTACCGGCTCGTGGTGGGGGGACTCTCTCGCGACGCCCGGCGTCTGGTTCCGGTCGCCGACGCGCTTCTCGATCGTCTCCGCGAGCGTGCCCGACGTGGTCGGCTGCACCGAGCAGAACGTCGCCATCTTCCGCCTGGCTGCCGCACCGCCGCTCGTTTCCACCCCGGCCAGCGGCGGCCTCGAGTTCGCCGCACTCAGCCAGCCGGTTGCGGGCGCGATCCCCTGCCTCGTGAGCTACGACGCCGGTGAGTACGTCGGCGTGCTCGCCAGCTGCGGCACGTTCTTCATGATGAGCACCGTCGCCACGCCCGCTGGCCCATTCTCGTCCTCGGTGCTCGGCGTACCGACGACGCTCACGCGCTTCGGCACGCAGGTCAACATCAACACGTCCGGGCCCGACCATCCCTACGCGCAGCAGCCGGTCGCGCCGATCGGCCGCGTGATCCTCGAAGTCAGCGCGTGCGCAGCCATCCCGTACGGCTCCGGCTCGCCGTCGGGCCTCGGCCCTTCGGCTCCGAAGATGAGAGCAGCAGCGCTTCCGTTCCTCGGCCGGACCGCCGTGCACACGGTCGAGCAGCACGACGCGTTCGTGCTGCAGGTGATGCTCGGCGGCATCGGCCGCGCGTCGTTCTCGCTGCCGCCGTTCGGCACGATGCTGATCGGCAGCTTCGACCTGCTCGCGATCATGAACGGCGGCGCACCCGCCGGGCCGGGCACCACGGCGTGGTCGTTCCCGGTGCCGAACCTGCCGTCGCTCGTCGGGGCCACCGTGAACTTCCAGAACGTGAACCTCGTGCTCACGTCGGGCGCGTGGTCGATGTCGAACGGCATCGAGTGGGTGATCGGCTTCTGAGCACCATCGGACCGTGAGCCGAGTTTGCTCGGCTCTTGGTCCGTTGCGCGAGTCCCCTTGCGATCCGGCTGCGAGCGGCTTGCCGCGAGCTGCCGGGTCGACGAGGGAACTGAGCGAGTGCGCGCGCCGCGGGGGCGCGTGCTTCCTGGTATCGTGCGGTCCTTCGGTCGGCACCGGCACAGTGTTCCCAGGTTGCCTTAGCAGCCCTTCCTGGAGGGAATCATGCAACGCTTCGCACCGTTGGTTGCAGTCGCGGCATTCGCCGCCGCGTCGACGGCACAGTTCACACTCGTCACTCCGAACGGCTATGCGAACACCGGCGGCAACGTGAGAGACATCTATCCCTGGGCGCGCGGCTCGGCGAGCATGCGCATCCAGTTCCTGATCGACAGCACACACTTCACGGCGCAGGGTGTCACGACGGCGATCAGCATCTCGAGCCTGCGTTACCGCGCCGCCTCGCCGTTTCCGATCTGGTGGGCAGGCGGCACGTGGCCGAACGTGCGCATCGACATGGCGACGAGCCCGCTCGACTGGTCTCTGGCGAGCACGACGTTCGCGAACAATCTCGGTCCTGACCGCGCGACCGTGTTGCAAGGACCGGTCACCGTGATTCCCGGCACGACGACCGGCATGGGCGGCGTGGGTCCGTGGTACATCACGATCCCGCTGGCGACGCCCTTCCTCTACGACCCGACGTCGGGCAACGATCTGACCATCGACATCCATCTCGACGGTACGGGGTGGTCCGGCACGAGCTGCACAGCAGACTTCGTAGCGGGCACGCCCGCCGCAGGCGCCGCCAGGGGTTGCCGCGTCTACGACAACACGGGCATCACGGCGACGACCGGCAGCATCACGACGGACTTTGCGCCGGTCACCGAGTTCACGTACGTGCCCACGAGCGGCCTCTGGCCGTTCTTCAATGGATCGCCGCGGACACCGTCCCTCGGACAGGCCGTGCAATTCAGCGACCAGACCTACACGTCGGATCCAGGAGGCGTCACCTCTTGGGCGTGGGACGTCGATGGCGTCCCGGGCGTCGACTACACGACGCAGCACTGTTCCCACACCTACACGACCGAAGGCCCGAAGAGCGTCACGCTGACGGTGACGAGTGCCTCGTTCGGGACGCAGTCGTTGACCAGGACCGACTACATCGTGGTCGACGCCGTCGATGCGAGCTTCTCGGCCTCGATCAGCGGCACGACGAGCGCCGTCTTCACCGACAGATCGGCGGGCAATCCGACTTCGTGGGCCTGGGACTTCCAGAACGACGGCATCGTCGACAGCACGCTGCAAAACCCCGTGCACACGTATCCTGCCGGCACCACGCAGTCGCTTTGCCGCCTCACGGTCGCCGATGCGTTCAGCAACGACACGGCGACGGTGAACCTCGGCTTCGGGATCGTCCCGGTGCCCGCCTACGGCGGGATGTTTCCGCTGACGCCGCCGACGCTCGGTTTCTGCTTCCAGTCGCCGACGCGCTTCTCCGTCATCGCCGCGAGGGTGCCCGACCAGGGCATCATTAGCACGCAGAACGTGGCCATCTTCCGCCTGGCTGGAGCACCGCCGATCCTGCCGGCCACGGCCAGCGGCGGTCTCGAGTTCTTCGCACTCAGCCAGCCGGTTGCGAGCGCGATCCCCTGCGTCGTGAGCTACGACGCCGGCGAGTACGTCGGCGTGCTCGGCTCCGGTGGCAATTTCGGCTTGATCAGCAGCCGGCTCGCCTCGGCCGCCGGCCCATACGCGTCGTCGGTGCTCGGCGCACCGACGACGCTCACGCGCTTCAGCATGCAGTTCAACATCAACACGCAGGGGCCCGACCATCCCTACTCGCAGGAGCCGGCCGCAGTGATGGGCCGCGTGATCCTCGATGTCACCGCGTGCGCGGCCGTCCCCTACGGCACCGGCTCGCCGTCGGGCCTCGGCCCAGCAGCTCCGAAGATGAGAGCGAACGCGCTCCCGTTCGTCGGCCAGATGGCCGCGCACACCGTCGAGCAGAACGACGCCATCGTGCTGCAGTGGATGGCTGGTGGCTTCGGCCGCGCGTCGGTCACGCTGCCGCCGTTCGGCACGATCCTGATCGGCAGCCTCGACTTGTTCCAGATCATGAACGGCGGTGCGCCGGTCGGGCCAGGCACCACGACGTGGTTCTTCGCCGTGCCCAACCTGCCGTCGCTCGTGGGGGCGACCATCAACTTCCAGAACATCAACCTCGAGCTGCAATCGGGCGCGTGGTCGATGTCGAACGGCCTCGAGTGGGTGATCGGCCTGTGAGCGGGTGCGCGCGCCACGCGAGCGCATGCTTCCTGGTATCGTGCGGTCCTTCGATTTCGCCCCCGGCACAGTGCTTCCAGGTTGCTCTTGCAACCCTTCCTTGGGGGACACCATGCAACGCTTCGCACCGCTGGTTGCAGTCGTGGCATTCGCCACCGCGTCGACGGCGCAGACACAGGTCGCGCTCGTCACTCCGAACGGCTACGCAGGCACCGCGGGCAATGTGGGCAGCTTCTGGCCCTGGGCGAACGGCTCCGGCAGCATACGGACGCAATTCCTCATCGACAGCTCGCACTTCACTGCGCAGGGCGTCACGACGCCGATCATCATCCAGCAACTGCGCTACCGCCCCTGTGTGCAGACTACCTACTTGCCGAATCCGTGGTCCGGCGGTTCGTGGCCGAACGTGCGGATCGACATGGCGACGAGCCCGCTCGACTGGGCGGTTGCGAGCGCGACGTTCGCGAACAACCTCGGTCTTGACCACACGACCGTGCTCCAGGGACCGGTCACGGTGAATCCGGGTACGACGACCGGCTTCGGCGTCCTGGTTCCCTGGTACATCACGATCCCGCTGACGACACCCTTCGTCTACGACCCGACGTCGGGCAACGACCTGACCATCGACATCCATGTCGACGGCCAGGGCTGGTTCGGCTGGAGCCGCCCCGCGGACGTCGTCGACGGCTCCGCGACGGTCCCTGCACTGGGTTCCCGCGTCCACGGCGCGGTGGGCCCCTCGACGACGACCGGCATCGTCACTGTCCAGAATGGGCTGGTCACCGAGTTCACCTACGTGCCTGCGGTCCTCATACCGGCCTTCTCGGCGACTCCGCGCACGCCGTCCCTCGGACAACCCGTGCACTTCAAGGACCAGACCTGGACCGCGGATCCAGGAGGCATCACCTCGTGGGCATGGGACGTCGATGGCGTTCCGGGCACGGACTACACGACGCAGAACTGCTCGCACATCTACACGACCGAGGGCTCGAGGAGCGTCAAGCTGAGGGTGACGACTGCTTTGTTCGGCACGCAGTCGTTGAAGAGGACCGACTACGTCAGCGTCGACATGGTCGATGCAGCCTTCTCGTTCTCGATCGCTCCCGGCACCACGATCGTCTCCTTCACCGACAGGTCGCCCGGCAATCCGACTTCGTGGGCATGGGACTTCCAGAACGATGGCATCGTCGACAGCACCGCCCAGAACCCCGTGCACACGTATCCTGCCGGCACCACGCAGTCGCCATTCCGCCTGACGGTCGCCGACGCGTGGAGCAGCGACACGACGACGTTCCACATCGGCTTGGGGATCGTCCCCGTGCCGGCCTTCGGTTGGCTGAACTCGACATGGTCGACGCGCGGCTTCTGGTTCCGGTCGCCAACGCGCTTCTCCGTCATCTCGGCGAGAGTGCCCGACGTGACCAGTGGCCTGCAGAACGTGGCCATCTTCCGGCTGCCGGCAGTGCCAGTGCCTTGGCCGGCCGTGTCCGGCGGCGGTCTCGAGTTCTTCGCACTGAACCAGCCGATGCCGAGCCCGGTAGCGTGCGTCGTGAGCTTCGACGTCGGTGAGTACGTCGGCGTGCTCGGTGCCTGCAGCACGGCCTCGATGATGAGCTCGCTCGCCCAGCTCCCGGGTCCGTACTCATCCTCCGTGCTCGGCGCAGCGACGACGCTCGCGAGCTTCGGCACGTTCTTCAACATCGGCGCGCAGGGGGCCGACCATCCCTACTGGCAAGACCCGGGTGCACAGATCGCCCGTGTGATCCTCGAAGTCACCGCGTGCGCAGCCATCCCGTATGGCACCGGTTCGCCGTCGGGCCTCGGCCCGGCAGCCCCGAAGATGAGAACGACAACGCTTCCGATCCTCGGCCAGACGGTCCTGCACATGGTCGAGCAGCACGATGCCTTCGTGCTGCAGCTGATGGCCGGTGGCTTCGGCCGCGCGTCGGTCGCGCTGCCGCCGTTCGGCACGATCCTGATCGGCAGCCTCGACTTGCTCCAGGTCATGAACGGCGGCGCGATCGTCGGGCCAGGCACCACTGCGTGGTCGTTCTCAGTGCCGAATCTCCCATCGCTCGTGGGTGCCACGATCAACTTCCAGAACGTGAACCTCGTGTTCACGTCGGGCGCGTGGTCGATGTCGAACGGCATCGAGTGGGTGATCGGCCTCTGAGCACCAAGGCACCAGGAGCCGAGCTTGCCCGGCTCGCGGTAGCCGAGCGGTAGCGCTCGCCTCGCGGGTGCCTGTTTCCTGGTATCGTGCCGTCGTCCGGTCCGCCCCCTCACGGTGTTCCAAGTTGCTGCAGCAACGCTTCCCCGGGGAGCCATGCAACGTCTCACACTGCTGGTTGCCGTCGCGGCCTTCGCGACCGCGTCGACGGCACAGTCCGCTCTCGTGACGCCGAACGGCTACGAGAACATCGCCGGCAACTCGAACAACAGCTTTCCGTGGGCGCGCGACTCGGCGAGCATGCGTGTGCAGTTCGTGATCGACAGCACGCACTTCACGGCGCAGGGCGCCACGACGGCGATCGTCATCCAGCAACTGCGCTACCGCCCCCATTCGCAGGACGTCTCCTCGCAGAGCTCGTGGTCCGGCGGCACGTGGCCGAACGTCCGCATCGACCTGGCGACGAGCCCGCTCGACTGGTCCACGGCGAGCGCCACGTTCGCGAACAACCTCGGTCCGGATCGCACGACCGTGCTGCAGGGACCGGTCACCGTGATGCCGGGCACGACGACGGGCTTGGGGGCCGTGGTGCCGTGGTACATCACGATCCCGCTGACCACGCCCTTCGTCTACGACCCGACGTCGGGCAACGATCTGACCGTCGACATCCATCTCGACGGCACGGGCTGGAGCGGGACGAGCCGCGGAGCGGACTTCGTGCATGGCCCGCCCGCTCCAGGCTTCGCGGGCGGTTGCCGCGTCTACAACACGACGGGGATCACCGCGACGACCGGCAGCATCACCACCGCGTATGCCCCGGTCACCGAGTTCACCTGGGTGCCCGCGATCGACCTCTTGCCGCGCTTCTCGGCGACGCCGAGCACGCCGTCCGTCGGGCAGCTCGTGCACTTCAGGGACCAGACGTACACGGCGGATCCGGGTGGCGTCACCTCGTGGGCCTGGGACGTCGATGGCGTGCCGGGCATCGACTACACGACGCAGAACTGCTCGCACACGTACACGACCGAGGGCTCGAGGGACGTCACGCTGACCGTGACGAGTGCCCTGTTCGGCACGCAGTCGTTGACGAAGACCGGCTACGTCAGGGTCGACGCGGTCGCTGCGAGCTTCTCGACCTCGATGGCTCCCGGCACCACGACCGTCTCCTTCACGGACACGTCGACGGGCAATCCGACTTCGTGGGCATGGGACTTCGAGGGCGACGGCTTCGTCGACAGCACGCTGCAGCACCCCGTGCACGCCTATCCCCCGAGCAGCACGCAGGCTGCCTGCCGCCTTGCGGTCACCGATGCGTTCAGCAACGACGCGACGACGGTGAACCTCGGCTTCGGGATCGTCGCGGTGCCGGCCATGGCCTCGATCTTCGTGAACCCGACCGCGACGCGCGGCTTCTGGTTCCAGGCGCCGACGCGCTTCTCGATCACGGCGGCGAGGGTGCCCGACCCGGCGAGCAACGCCGTGCAGAACGTGGCCATCTTCCGGCTGGCAGCAGCACCGCCGATCCTTCCTGCCATGACCAGCGGCGGTCTCGAGTTCTTCGCCCTGAACCAACCGTTGGCGAGCCCGATCCCGTGCACCCTGAGCTTCGACGCCGGTGAGTACGTCGGCGTGCTCGGGGCTTGCGGCGTGATCCCGTTGATGAGCTCGCTCGGAACGCCCGGCCCGTTCTCGTCCTCGGTGCTCGGCATCCCGACGACGCTCACGCGCTTCGGCACCTCGTTCAACATCAACGCGTCGGGGCCCGATCGCCCCTACTGGCAGGAACCGGGTGCACAGGTCAGCAGTGTGATCCTCGAAGTCACCGCGTGCGCGGCCGTCCCGTACGGCGCCGGCTCGCCGTCGGGCCTCGGCCCCGCCGCCCCCAAGATGAGAGCGATAGCACTTCCGTTTCTCGGCCAGACGGCCGTGCACACGGTCGAGCAGCAGGACGCCTTCGCGCTGCAGTTGATGGCCGGTGGCTTCGGCCGCGCGTCGTTCCCGCTGCTGCCGTTCGGCACGGTCCTGATCGGCAGCCTCGACCTGCTCGTGCCCATGAACGGCGGCACCGTCGTCGGGCCCGGCACCAGTGCCTGGTCGCTCGCCGTGCCCAACCTGCCGTCGTTCGTCGGGGCGACGGTCAACTTCCAGAACCTCAACCTCGTGCTGCCGTCGGGGGCGTGGTCGATGTCGAACGGTGTCGAGTGGGTGATCGGCAACTGAGCCAGCGCTTCCTCGGAGGACAACATGCAACGATTCACACCGCTGGTTGCACTCGTGGCAGTCGCCGCTGCTTCGACGGCACGGGCACAGTTCACTCTCGTGACGCCGAACGGCTATGCGAACACCGTCGGCAACTCGAGCAACGTCTTTCCCTGGGCGAGCAACGTGGTGAGCACGCGTGCCCAGTTCCTGATCGACAGCTCGCACTTCATCGCGCAGGGCGTCACGACGCCGATCATGATCCAGCAACTGCGCTATCGCGCCTCTCCGCAGCCTGCTGCCTCGCCGATCTCCTGGGCGGGCGGCACGTGGCCGAGCGTGCGCATCGACATGGCGACGAGTCCACTCGACTGGGCCGTCGCGAGCACGACGTTCGCGAGCAATCTCGGTCCTGATCGCACGACCGTGCTGCAAGGACCGGTAACCGTGATGCCAGGCACGACGACCGGCGTGGGGGGCGTGGTGCCGTGGTACATCACGCTCCCGCTGACGACGCCCTTCGTCTACGACCCGACGTCGGGCAACGATCTGACCATCGACATCCGGCTCGACGGCACGGGCTGGAGCGGGGAGAGCCGCGCAGCGGACTTCGTGCAGGGCGCGCCCGCCGCGGGCCCTGCAGGCGGTTCTCGCGTCTACAGCACGATGGGCCTCGGCGCGACGACCGGCATCCTCTCGCCTGCATACGTCGCGGTCACCGAGTTCACGTGGGTGCCCGCGGTGAACCTCTTGCCGCGCTTGTCGGCTGCGCCGCACACGCCGTCCGTCGGGCAGCTCGTGCACTTCAGCGACCAGACCTGGACGGCGGATCCAGCCGGCGTCACCGCGTGGGCATGGGACGTCGATGGTGTCCCGGGCATCGACTACACGACGCAGCACTGCGCGCACACCTACACGACCGAAGGCCCGAAGAGCGTCACGCTGACGGTCACGACCGCGATGTTCGGCACGCAGTCGGTGACCATGACCGACTACGTCGTCGTCGACGCGGTCGATGTGGGCTTCTCGGCCTCGATCACTCCCGGCTCGATGCTCGTCGCCTTCACCGACCGGTCGGCGGGCAGTCCGACTTCGTGGGCATGGGACTTCGAGGACGACGGCGTCGTCGACAGCACGGCGCAGAACCCGGTGCACACGTACCCTGCCGGCACGACGCAGTCGCCTTGCCGCCTCGCGGTCAGCGACGCGTTCAGCAGCGACACGACGACGGTGAACATCGGCTTCGGGATCGTCCCGGTGCCGGTCACCGGCCAGCCGTTCCTGCACGCATTGGCGACGCGCGGCTTCTGGTTCCAGGCGCCGACGCGCTTCTCGATCACCGCGGCGAGGGTGCCCGACCCGGCCAGCAACACCGTGCAGAACGTGGCCATCTTCCGCCTCGCCGCAGCACCGCCGACCCTCCCCGGCGTGGCCACCGGCGGTCTCGAGTTCCTCGCGTCCAACATGCCGATTGCGAGCCCGATGCCCTGCGTCGTGAGCTTCGAGGCCGGTGAATACGTCGGCGTGCTCGGCGCCTGCGGCACCGGGGGGATGACGAGCGTGCTCGCCCCCGTCGTCGGCCCGTACTCGTCCTCGGTGCTCGGTGTGCCGACGACGCTGTCGCGCTTCGGCATGCAGTTCAACATCAACACGCAGGGAGCGGACCATCCCTATTGGCAAGAGCCGGCCGGACAGATCAGCAGCGTGATCCTCGACGTCACCGCCTGCGCAGCCATCCGATACGGCACCGGTTCGCCGTCGGGCCTCGGTCCGGCAGCTCCGAAGATGAAAGCGACCGCGCTCCCGTTGCTCGGCCAGACGGCCGTGCACACGGTCGAGCAGCAAGATGCCTTCGTGCTGCAGGTGATGGTGGGTGGCTTCGGCCGCGCGTCGTTCCCGCTGCCGCCGTTCGGCACGATCCTGATCGGCAGCCTCGACTTGCTCCAGATCATGAACGGCGGCGCGCCCGTCGGGCCAGGCCTCACCGTGTGGTCGTTCACACTGCCCAACCTCGCGTCGCTCGTGGGGACCACCGTGAACTTCCAGAACGTGAACCTCGAGCTGGCGGCGGGCGCGTGGTCGATGTCGAACGGCATCGAGTGGGTGATCGGGCTCTGAGCAACAACGGACCAAGAGCCCGAGCCGCGCGCCGCGCGAGCCCGGTTGCGGTATCGTGCGGTCGTTCGGTCCGCCCTCGCACGTCCCACCTGCTCTCGCAACTCCCCCGGAGGAACATGCAACGTTTCGCACCGCTGGTTGCCGTCGCGGCATTCGCGACCGCGTCGACCGCGCAGTTCACGCTCGTCACTCCGAACGGCTATGCGAACACCGCGGCCAACTCGTTCCACAGTTCTCCCTGGGGGACCAGCTCGACGAGCATGCGCCTCCAGTACCTGATCGACAGCACGCATTTCACGGCGCAGGGCGTCACGACGCCGATCAGCATCTCGAAGCTGCGCTACCGCCCGCGTTCGCAGTCTGCCTTGCCGATCTCCTGGGCAGGCGGCATGTGGCCGAACGTGCGCATCGACATGGCGACGAGTCCGCTCGACTGGGCCGCGGTGAGCCCGACGTTCGCGAACAATCTCGGTCCGGATCGAACGACCGTGCTCCAGGGACCGGTCACCGTGGATCCCGGCACGACGACCGTCACCGGCAGCGTGCTTCCCTGGCATGTCACGATCTCGCTGACGACGCCCTTCGTCTACGACCCGACGTCGGGCAACGACCTGACCATCGACATCCATCTCGACGGCACGGGCTGGTCCGGCCAGGGCTGCCCAGCGGACGTCGTGATCTCGTCCGCCGCGACGGGCGCCGCCTTGGGTTCACGCGTCTCCAACCAGACGGGCATCACCGCGACGGCCGGCGCCATCACGACGAACAACGCCCCGGTCACCGAGTTCACCTTCGTGCCTGCGGTCGATATCCTGCCGCGCTTCGCGGCGACGCCGCTCACGCCGTCCGCTGGTCAGCTCGTGCACTTCCGTGACCAGACCTGGACGGCGGATCCGGCAGGCGTCACCTCGTGGGCGTGGGACGTCGATGGCGTCCCGGGGACCGACTACACGACGCGGAACTGCTCGCACACCTACACGACCGAGGGCCCGCGCAACGTCTCGCTCACCGTGACGACCGCGTTGTTCGGCACGCAGTCCGTGACCAGTGCCGGCTACATCAGGGTCGACGCGGTCGGTGCGAGCTTCACTGCCTCGATCGCTCCCGGCACCACGAACGCCTCCTTCGCCGACAGGTCGGCCGGCAATCCGACTTCGTGGGCATGGGACTTCGAGAACGACGGCATCGTCGACAGCACGCTGCAGAACCCCGTGCACACGTATCCGGCCGGCACGACGCAGTCGCCGTGCCGCCTCGTGGTCGCCGATGCGTTCAGCAACGACGCGACGACGATGAACATCGGCTTCGGGATCGTCCCCTTGCCGGTCCCTGGCTCGACGTTCGTGTCCTTCGAGGCGACGCCCGGCTTCTGGTTCCGTTCGCCGACGCGCTTCTCGATCGTCTCGGCGAGGGTCACCGATCCGATTGGCAGCCTCACGCAGAGCCTGGCGATCTTCCGCCTGGCTGCGCCACCGCCGCTCATCTCGACTCCGGGCAGCGGCGGTCTCGAGTTCTTCGCATCCAACCGGCCGGCCGCGAGCCCGATCCCCTGCGCCGTGAGCTACGACGCCGGTGAGTGCGTCGGCGTACTCGGCGCCTCCGGCACGACATTCATGATGTGCAGGCTGGGCCAGGCCGGCGGCGCCATCTCGTCTTCGGTGCTCGGCGTACCGACGACGCTGACGCGGTTCAGCAATCTGGGCAACCTCAGCACGGAGGGTGCCAACCACCCCTGGGGGCAAGAGCCATCGGCGCAGATCGGCCGCGTGATCCTCGAAGTCAGCGCGTGCGCAGCCATCCCGTACGGCACCGGCTCGCCGTCGGGCCTCGGCCCGGCGGCTCCGAAGATGAGAGCGAGCGTGCTTCCGTTCCTCGGCCAGACGGCCGTGCACACGGTCGAACAGCAGGACGCCATCGCGCTGCAGATGATGCTCGGCGGCTTCGGCCGCGCGTCGTTCACGCTGCCGACGTTCGGCACGATCCTGATCGGCAGCCTCGACCTGCTCGCGATCATGAACGGCGGCGCGCTCGTCGGGCCGGGCCCCACGGCGTGGGGGCTCACGGTGCCCAACCTGCCCTCGCTCGTCGGGACCTCCGTGAACTTCCAGAACGTCAACCTCGTGCTCCCGTCGGGCGCATGGTCGATGTCGAACGGCATCGAGTGGGTGATCGGGAACTGAGCACCAACGGACCAAGAGCCGAGCTTGCTCGGCTCGCGGAGCGCGGGCGCCCGCTGCGCGAGCTTCCTGGGTATCGTGCGCTCCTTCGGTCCGCATCGGCACAAGCGCTTCCAGGTCGATCCCGCGCCCTTCCTCGAGGGGACCATGCAACGCTTCGCACCGCTGGTTGCAGTCGTGGCCTTCGCCGCCGCGTCGACGGCACAGTCGACGCTCGTCACTCCGAACGGCTACGCGAACCTCGCCGGCAACTCGAACCACCTGTTTCCGTGGGCGCGCGGCACGGCCAGCATGCGCTGCCAGTTCCTGATCGACAGCACGCACTTCACGGCGCAGGGCGTCACGATGCCGATCGTGATCTCGAAACTGCGCTACCGCCCCTTCTCCCAGGTGATCACCACGCCGTCGGCGTGGCTCGGCGGCTCGTGGCCGAACGTGCGCATCGACATGGCGACGAGCCCGCTCGACTGGGCCGCGGCGAGCACGACGTTCGCGAACAACCTTGGTCCTGACAAGACGAACGTGCTGCAGGGGCCGGTCACCGTGATGCCCGGCACGACGACCGGCATCGGCGTCGTGGTGCCGTGGTTCATCACGATCCCGCTGACGACGCCCTTCGTCTACGACCCGTGGTCGGGCAACGACCTGACCATCGACATCCAACTCGACGGCACGGGCTGGTCCGGCCAGAGCTGCCCGGTCGACGTCGTGGTGTCATCACCCGCGACGGGTGCTGCTCTCGGTTCCCGCGTCTACAGCCTGAGCCTCATGCCGACGGCGGGCATCGTGACGACGGAACATGCCCTGGTCACCGAGTTCACCTGGGTGCCCGCGTTCAACCTGTTGCCGCGCTTCACGGTGACGCCGCAGGCGCCGTCGCTCGCGCAGCTCGTGCAGTTCACGGACCACACCTGGACGGCGGATCCAGGTGGCATCACGTCGTGGGCATGGGACGTCGATGGCGTCCCGGGCACCGACTACACGACGCAGCACTGCTCGCACACCTACACGACCGAGGGCCCGAAGAACGTCACCCTGACCGTGACGAGTGCCTGGTTCGGCACACAGTCGTTGGCCCGGCCCATCGTGGTCGACGCGGTCGCGGCGAGGTTCTCGAGCTCGATCGCTCCCGGCACCACGATCGCCGTCTTCACCGACAGCTCGACGGGCAGTCCGACTTCGTGGGCATGGGACTTCGAGAACGACGGCATCGTCGACAGCACGGCGCAGAACCCCCTGCACATGTACCCCGCCGGCACGAGGCAGTCGCCCTGCCGACTCACGGTCGCCGATGCGTTCAGCAGCGACACGAGGACGGTGAACCTCGGCTTCGGGATCATCCCGGTGCCGCCTGCCGGCCCGACGTTCTCGAGCTCGGTGGCGACGCGCGGCTTCTGGTTCCAGGCGCCGACGCGCTTCTCCTTCATCGCGGCGAGTGTGCCCGACCTCGTCCTCTGCCCGCAGAACGTCGCCATCTTCCGGTTGCCTGCGGCACCGCCGGTCTCTTGGCCCACGGCCAGCGGCGGCCTCGAGTTCTTCGCACTCGGCCAGCCCGCTGCGAGCCCGGTGCCCTGCGCAATCAGCTACGAAGTCGGTGAGTACGTCGGCGTGCTCGGCGCCTGCGGCATGGGCACGTTGACGAGTTCGCTCGGCGCGCCCGCCGGTCCGTACGCGTCCTCGGTGCTGGGCGTACCGACGACGCTCACGTGCTTCGGCATGCCGTTCAACATCAACACGTCGGGGGCCGACCACGTCTACTTGCAAGACCCGGGCGCACCGGTCAGCCGTTGGATCCTCGAAGTCAGCGCGTGCGTAGCCATCCCGTACGGGACCGGCTCGCCGTCGGGCCTCGGGCCGGCGGCTCCGAAGATGAGAGCGACAGCACTTCCGTTCCTCGGCCGGACCGCCGTGCACGCGGTCGAGCAGCAGGACACCTTCGTGCTGCAGTTGATGGCCGGTGGCGTCGGCCGCGCGTCGGTCCCGCTGCCGCCGTTCGGCACGGTCCTGATCGGCAGCCTCGACCTGCTCGTGCCCATGAACGGGGGAACCGTCGTCGGGCCGGGCACCTCATCGTGGTCGCTCGCGGTGCCGAACCTCCCGTCGCTCGTGGGGGCCACCGTGAACTTCCAGAACGTGAACCTCGTGCTCGGGTCGGACGCGTGGTCGATGTCGAACGGCATCGAGTGGGTGATCGGCAACTGAGCTCTCGCGACCCTGCCTGGAGGGAAACATGCAACGTCTCGCACCGCTGGTTGCCGTCGCGGCTTTCGCCGCCGCGTCGACGGCACAGGTCACTCTCGTCACTCCGAACGGCTACGCGAACGCCGTCGGCAACGCGAACAACACCCTTCCGTGGGGGCTCGCCACGTCCCGCGCGCGGATCCAGTTCCTGATCGACAGCACGCACTTCACGGCGCAGGGCGCCACGATGCCGATCAGCATCTCGCGGCTGCGTTACCGCCCACTCTCCCAGCTGACGACCACGCCGGCCGTGTGGAGCGGCGGCTCGTGGCCGAACGTGCGCATCGACCTGGCGACGAGCCCGCTCGACTGGACGCAGGCGAGCTCGGTGTTCGCGAACAATCTCGGTTCGGATCGAACGACCGTGATGCAGGGACCGGTCACCGTGAGTCCCGGCGCGACGACCGGCCCCGGCGTCGTGGTTCCCTGGCACATCACGATCCCGCTTTC
This sequence comes from Planctomycetota bacterium, assembly GCA_036376355.1. Classification (GTDB taxonomy): domain Bacteria; phylum Planctomycetota; class UBA1135; order UBA1135; family UBA2386; genus DASVAL01. Next base: position 7,855 of record DASVAL010000010.1, on the reverse strand, counting down.
GACGCCGTTCGTCTACGACCCGACGTCGGGTGACGACCTGACCATCGACATCCACCTCGACGGTCTCGGCTGGTCCGGCCAGAGCTGCCCAGCCGATGTCGTGGTTGCGTCGCCCGCGGCGGGCGCCGCACTTGGTTCTCGCGTCTACGACCCGAGCCTCACTGCGACGACGGGCACCGTGGCGACGGCGCACGCTCTGGTCACCGAGTTCACCTGGGCGCCCGCGTTCAACCTGTTGCCGCGCTTCTCGGCGATTCCGCGCACGCCGTCGCTCGGGCAGCCCGCGCATTTCACGGACCAGACGTTCACGGCGGATCCAGCAGGCGTCGCCACGTGGGCATGGGACGTCGATGGCGTCCCGGGCACCGACTACACGACGCGGAACTGCTCGCACGCGTACACGACCGAGGGCCCGAAGGACGTCACGCTGACGGTGACGAGCGCCATGTTCGGCACACAGTCGTCGACCAGGACCAGCTACATCGTGGTCGACGCGGTCGATGCGAGCTTCGCGATCTCGATCACTCCCGGCACCACGGTCGCCGCCTTCACCGATACGTCCGTCGGGAGTCCGCTCTCGTGGGCATGGGACTTCGAGGACGACGGCGTCGTCGACAGTGTGGCGCAGAACCCCGCGTACACGTACCCCGCCGGCACCACGCAAGCGCGTTGCCGCCTCAGGGTCACCGATGCGTTCAGCAACGACGCGACGACGGTGAACTTCGGCTTCGGGATCGTGCCGGTGCCGCCCCACGCCGCGCCGTTCGTCGGCCTCGGGGCGACGCGCGGCTTCTGGTTCCGGTCGCCGGCGCGCTTCTCCGTCGTCGCGGCGAGCGTGCCTGACGTGCTCAACTGCGGCCTGCAGAACGTGGCCATCTACCGCCTGCCTGGAGAGCCTCCGGTCCATCCGGCCATGGCCAGCGGTGGTCTCGAGTTCTTCGCGCCGAACCAGCCGATCGCGAGCCCGATCCCCTGCATCGTGAGCTACGACGCCGGTGAGTACGTCGGTGTGGTCGGCGGCTGCGGCACGACCACGATGGAGAGCTCGCTGGCCGCGGCCGGCGGCGCGTACTCGTCGTCGGTGGTCGGCGTACCGACGACACTCACGTGCTTTGGCACGCCGTTCAACATCAACACCTCGGGGGCCGACCACATCTGGTCACAGGAGCCGGGCGAACCGATCAGCCGCGTGATCCTCGGCGTCACCACGTGTGCGGCGGTCCCGTACGGCACGGGCTCGCCCTCGGGCGTCGGCCCGGCGGCTCCGAAGATGCGCGCGAGTGCGCTTCCGTTCCTCGGCCAGACCGCCGTGCTCGCGGTCGAGCAGCACGACGCCTTCGTGCTGCAGTTGATGGCCGGCGGCTTCGGCCGCGCGTCGTTCCCGCTGCCGCCGTTCGGCACGATCCTGATCGGCAGCCTCGATCTGCTCGTGCTCATGAGCGGGGGAACCGTCGTCGGGCCGGGCACCACCTCGTGGTCGCTCGCCGTGCCGAACCTCCCGTCGCTCGTGGGGGCCAGCATCAACTTCCAGAACCTGAACCTCGTGCTGCAGTCGGATGCGTGGTCGATGTCGAACGGCATCGAGTGGGTGATCGGCCACTGAGCTCGCGCGCAGCGGCGCGCAGTTTCCTGGTATCGTGCGTCCTTCGGCCTGCCCTGGCCTGTTTCCGAAGTTGGCTCTCGCACCCTTGCTCGGGGGAAACATGCAGCATCTCGCACCGCTGGTTGCAGTCGCGGCCTTGGCGACGGCGTCGACGGCACAGTTCACCCTCGTCACGCCGAACGGCTATGCGAACACCATCGGCAACTCGAACAACATCTTTCCCTGGGGGCGCGGCTCGTCCAGCATGCGCATCCAGTTCCTGATCGACAGTACGCACTTCACGGCGCAGGGCGTCACGACGCCGATCATCATCCAGCAACTGCGTTACCGCCCCTATCCGCAGCCGACTCCCGTGCCGAGTTCGTGGGCTGGCGGCTCGTGGCCGAACGTGCGCATCGACCTGGCGACGAGCCCGGTCGACTGGACTGCAGCGAGCACGACGTTCGCGAACAATCTCGGTCTCGATCGCACGACCGTCCTGCAGGGACCGGTCACCGTGAATCCCGGCACGACGCTCGGCATCGGCGTCGTGGTTCCGTGGCACATCACGATCCCGCTCTCGACGCCGTTCGTCTACGACCCGACGTCGGGCAACGATCTGACCATCGACGTCCACCTCGACGGCGCGGGCTGGTCCGGTACGAGCCGCGGAGTGGACGTCGTGCAGGCACCCACGGGGGGCGCCCCCGCGCTCGGTTGCAGGGTCTACAACACGACGGGCATCACCGCGACGACCGGCATCATCACGGCGAGCCATGCCCTGGTCACCGAGTTCACCTACGTGCCCGCGGTCAACATCCTGCCGCGCTTCTCGGCGACGCCGCGCACGCCGCCCATCGGGCAGCTCGTGCACTTCAGGGACCTCACGTACACGGCGGATCCAGCGGGCATCGTGTCGTGGGCATGGGACGTCGACGGTGTCCCGGGCACCGACTACACGACGCGGAACTGCTCGCACACCTACACGACCGAGGGACCGAGGAGCGTCACGCTGACCGTGACGAGTGCGATGTTCGGCACGCAGTCGGTGACCCTGATCGACTACATCGGGGTCGACGCGGTCGCCGCGAGGTTCTCGGCCTCGATCGCTCCCGGCACCACGATCGCCGCCTTCACGGACAGATCGGTTGGCAGTCCGACTTCGTGGGCATGGGACTTCGAGGACGACGGCATCGTCGACAGCACGCTGCAGAACCCCGTGCACACGTATCCCGCGGGCACCACGCAGTCGGCTTGCCGCCTCGCGGTCTCCGATGCGTTCAGCAGCGACACGACGACGGTGCACGTCGGCTTCGGGATCGTGCCGGTGCCGCCCGCGGGCCAGGCGTACGTGAACCCACTGGCGACGCGCGGCTTCTGGTTCAGGTCGCCGACGCGCTTCTCGATCACCGCGGCGAAGGTGCCCGACCCGAGCACCAACGTCACCCAGAGCGTCGCGATCTTCCGGATGGCTGCACCACCGCCGCTCTTCCCGGGCACGGCCAGCGGCGGTCTCGAGTTCTTCGCACTGAACCAGCCGATTGCGAGCTCGATCCCCTGCGTCGTGAGCTGCGACGCCGGGGACTACGTCGGCGTGGTGGGAGGCTGCGGCACGACCTTGATGCTCAGCTCGCTGGCCCCGGCCACCGGCGCCTTCTCGTCGTCGGTGCTGGGGCTGCCGACGACCCTGCTGCGCTTCGGCTCGCAGGTCAACATCAGCGTGTCAGGGGCCGACCACCCGTACGGGCAGGAGCCATTCGGACCGATCAGCCGAGTGATCCTCGAAGTCACCGCGTGCGTAGCCATCCCGTACGGCGCCGCCTCGCCGTCGGGCCTCGGCCCGCCAGCGCCGAAGATGAAGGCGATCGCGCTTCCGTTCGTCGGCCAGACGGTCGTGCACACGGTCGAGCAGCACGACGCCTTCGTGCTGCAGATGATGCTCGGTGGCTTCGGCCGCCAGTCGCTCACGCTGCCGCCATTCGGCACGATCCTGATCGGCAGCCTCGATCTGTTCGCCTTGATGAACGGCGGCAGCATCGTGGGCCCGGGCAGCACGGCGTGGTCGTTCCCGGTGCCGAACCTCCCGTCGCTCGTGGGTGCCACCGTGAACTTCCAGAACCTGAACCTCGAGCTGCAGTCGGGCGCATGGTCGATGTCGAACGGCATCGAGTGGGTGATCGGCAACTGAGCGTTCCCGCACCGACTGCCATGGCCGCGGAGACGCGGAGATGGCGGGGGATTCCCCGGACCGTCGCAGCGAGTAACCTGCCCGGTGCCCCCGCCGCGTTCGTGGACGGTGCCGCTGCCGCGAACCCCAGAGAGTCCTCATGCAACGCTTCGCTTCCTTGCTTGCGCTCGCGGCGCTCGGCGCGGCGCCTGCGCAGACCGTCCTTCCGACGGCCGCGTCTGCCGCTGCGGGCGCCCTCTCGAACGGGTTCCCGTTCGGGACGAACGCTTCGTTCGTGCCCGGCCTTCGCATCTCGTGCGTCTACGACAGCTCGAACTTCACCGGTGCGCCCGTGCCGGTCACGGCTCCGATGCTCATCACCGGCATCGAGTGGCGGGCCAACGACGTCTCTGCCACGACTTCGTGGAGCGGCGGCGCCTACACGCTCGGCGTGAAGGTCACCCTGGCAACCGCCGCGGTCGACTACCTCGCGGCGACCACGAACTTCGCTGCGAACCTCGGGCCCGATGCGAGGATCGTGCACAACGGCCCGGTCACGGTGGTCGCCGGTACGGGCGCGGGAATCGGTGTGCCTGGCCCGTACGTGGTCAACATCCCCGTGATGCCACCGTTCGTCTACGACCCGAACGCAGGTGATCTGGTCGTGGACACCGACTACCTGGGCCCGGGCAACTTCGTCGGCGGCACGCTGCCCCAGATGGACGTGGCTGCCATCGCCAGCACGACCGGACGGCGCGTCTACAGCAGCTCGTTGTATCCCGTCGCGAACGGTGTCGACTGGGCTTGTCCCGTCATCAGGATCAGCCACGTCCCGGCGATCGGGCTCTACCCGGGTTTCCATGCGACTCCGCGCACCGGCCCGCTCGGGCAGCAGGTGCACTTCACGGACCAGACCTTCACCAGTGATCCGGGTGGCATCACGTCGTGGGCGTGGGACGTCGATGGCGTCCCGGGCACCGACTACACGACGCAGCACTGCTCGCACACCTACACGACCGAAGGCGCGAAGGACTGCGTGCTGACGGTGACGAGTTCGCAGTTCGGCGTGCAGTCGTCGACCAGGATCGGCCACATCGTGATCGACGCGGTCAAGGCGAGCTTCACGGCCGCGATCGGTCCCGGCAGCACGATCGCGTTCTACACCGACAGGTCGACGGGCACTCCGACTTCGTGGGCATGGGACTTCGAGAACGACGGCATCGTCGACACCACGCTGCAGAACCCTCTGCACACCTATCCTGCCGGCACCACGCAGATGCCTTGCCGCCTCGTGGTCGCCGATGCGTTCAGCAACGACACGACAACCGTCAACATCGGCTTCGGGATCGTGCCCGTGCCCGCCTTCGGCTCGCAGTCCACGAGCCAGGCAACGCGCGGCTTCTGGTTCCGGGCGCCGACGCGGTTCTCCGTCGTCTCGGCGCGAGTGCCCGACGGAGGAAGCTCCGTGCAGAACGTGGCCTTCTTCCGGTTGCCTGCAGCGCCGCCGTACTTCCCGGTCGCGGCCAGCGGCGGTCTCGAGTTCTTCGCACTGAACCAGCCGGCTGCGAGCCCCATCCCCTGCGTCGTCAGCTACGACGCCGGTGAGAACGTCGGCGTGCTCGGCACCGGCGGCACGACCTTGATGACGAGCCCGCTGGCCCCGCTCGCGGGCTCGTACTCGTCCTCGGTGCTCGGCGTACCGACGGCGCTCGTGCGCTTCGGCACGAGTTTCAACATCAACACGTCGGGGCCCGACCAACCCTGTTGGCAGGAGATCGGCGCACAGCTCGGCCGTGTGGTCCTCGAAGTCACCGCGTGCGCAGCCGTCCCGTACGGCACCGGCTCGCCGTCGGGTCTCGGCCCGGCAGCGCCGAAGATGAGGGCGGTAGCACTTCCGTTCCTCGGCCAGGCGGTCGTGCACACGGTCGAGCAGCACGACGACTTCGCGGTGCAGTTGATGGCCGGCGGCTTCGGCCGTGCGTCGTTCGCGCTGCCGCCGTTCGGCACGATCCTGATCGGCAGTCTCGATCTGCTCGTGACCATGAACGGCGGCGCCCTCGTCGGGCCAGGCACCACGGCGTGGTCGTTCGTCGTGCCGAACCTGCCGTCGCTCGTGGGGGCCACCGTGAACTTCCAGAACCTGAACCTCGTGCTGCCGTCGGGCACGTGGTCGATGTCGAACGGACTCGAATGGGTGATCGGGGTGTAGGTCCCCGCGCACACTGCCACGAACCCCAGGAGGATCCTGATGCAACGCTTCGCCTCCTTGCTCGCGCTCGCGGCGCTCGCCGCGGCGGTGCATGCGCAGACTGTCCTGCCGACGGCTGCGTCTGCGGCCGCGGGCAGCTTCCTGAACCCGGTCCCGTTCGGAACAACCGGTACGTCCTTTCCCGGCGTCCGCATCTCGTGCGTCTATGACAGCTCGAATTTCACCGGTGCGCCGGTGCCTGTCGCGACCCCGGTGTTCATCCACAGCGTCGAGTGGCGGGCCAACGACGACCATTCCGGGGTTTCGTGGGTCGGCGGCACGTACACGCTCGGAGTGAAGGTCGTCCTGGCAACCGCCGCGGTCGACTACCTCGCGGCGACCTCGAACTTCGCCGCGAACATGGGGCCCGATGCGAGGATCGTGCACAACGGCCCGGTCACGGTGGCCGCCGGCACGGGCGCGGGAGTCGGTGTGCCTGGCCCGTACGTGGTCACCATCCCCGTGGTGCCGCCGTTCTTCTACGACCCGAACGTCGGAGACCTGGTCGTCGACACCGACTACCTGAGCCCCGGCAACTACGTCGGCGGCACGCTTCCCTTCATGGACGTGGCGGATGTCCCCATCACGACAGGCCGGCGCGTCTACAGCAGTTCGGCGTATCCCGTGGCGAACGGCGTCGACTCGGCGTGTCCCGTGATCAGGATCAACCATGTCCCCGCGATCGGCCTCTACGCGGCCTTCGTCGGGACTCCGCGCACTGGCCCGCTCGGACCCGTGAGCTTCACGGACCGGACCTACACCAGTGATCCAGGTGGCATCACGTCGTGGGCATGGGACGTCGATGGTGTCCCTGGCACCGACTACACGACGCAGAACTGTTCGCACACGTACACGGCTGAAGGCATCAAGGACTGCACGCTGACGGTGACGAGCGCGTTGTTCGGCACGCAGTCGGTGACGAGGACCGGCTACATCGTGATCGACGCGGTCGCCGCGCGGTTCACGACCGCTACCAGTCCCGGCACCACGATCGCCGTCTTCACCGACCGGTCGGTGGGCAATCCGACCTCGTGGGCATGGGACTTCGAGAACGACGGCATCGTCGACAGCACGCTGCAGAACCCCGTGCACACGTATCCCGCCGGCACGACGCAGTCGCCCTGCCGACTCACGGTCGCCGATGCGTTCAGCACCGACACGACGACGGTCCACATCGGCTTCGGGATCGTGCCCATGCCGGACCTCCTCGCGATGACCCTGACCGTGGCGACGAACGGCTTCTGGTTCGAGTCGCCGGCACGCTTCTCGATCATCTCGGCGAGGGTGCCCGACCTGCCCGGCACCATGACGCAGAACGTGGCCATCTTCCGCTTGCCTGCAGCGCCGGCGTTCTACGCGCCCACGACCAGCGGCGGTCTCGAGTTCACCACGGTGAACCAGCCGAGTGCGAGCGCGATCCCCTGCGTCGTGAGCTACGACGCCGGTGAGTACGTCGGTGTGATCGGTGCCGGCAACTCGACGTTGATGGGGAGCTCGCTCGGCACGTCCGGAAGATTCTCGTCCTCGGTGCTCGGCGTACCGACGACGCTGACGCACCTTGGCATGCCGTTCCACATCCTCACGATGGGGCCCGATCCGGCCTACTGGCAGGATCCAGCCGCACCGATCGGACGTGTGATCCTCGAAGTCACCGCGTGCGCAGCGATCCCGTACGGCACCGGCTCGCCGTCGGGCCTCGGCCCCCCCGCTCCGAAGCTGAGGGCGAGTGCGCTTCCGTTCGTCGGCCAGACGGCCGTGCACACGGTCGAGCAGCACGACGACTTCGCGCTGCAGTTGATGGCCGGCGGCTTCGGCCGCGCTTCGGTCCCGCTGCCGCCGTTCGGCACGGTCCTGATCG
>DASVAL010000078.1:0-44341 GCA_036376355.1 Planctomycetota bacterium | reverse complement strand
CATGCGGGCGACGACGGACGCCGAGGGCTGCTACCTGCTGTCGCAGGTGATGGCCGGCAACGCGGTGCTGCAGGCGTGGCACGGGACCAGCCGTTCGAAGGCCCGGATCGCGCGCGAGTTCGTCGAAGGCGAGACGTTCGTCTGGGACGCGGAGCTCGAACCCGAGGAGGAGGCGTCCTGGCAACGCTTCGAGGGCTCGCTCGTCGACGAGGACGGCGAGCCGCTGGGATCGTGGGAGCTGCGAGTCGGAGATCCCCGCAACGCCCGCAACCGGGAAGCTCCCTACAACCGGATCCACGTCGGCGACACCGGGACGTTCCGCACGAACCGCGTGGCGCCTGGCACCTACGAGCTGTTCGTGCAGCCGGTCCAGCCGAAGATCGGCGGCGAGGTCGGCGTCGGCAAGTTCGACGTCGCGAGCTGTCCGCTGCGCATCGTCGTGCCGCGCGCGAACGTGCCGACGTCGCGGCTGCGCGGCCGCGTCGTGGCGCCGCCGGCGCTCGCGCTCGCGGGCAATCCGAGGTGTTACGTATGGGTGCTGCCCGAAGGGGCTGGTCGCGCGGATCGCGTGAAGTGCGACGCCGAGGGCCGCTACGAAGCGGGCCCGCTGCAGCGCGGCCGCTATCGGCTGAGGACCGAGAGCTCCCTGTTCGGCGACTTGTCGATCGGCGTGATCGAAGTCGTCGACGGCCGCGACGTCGATGCCGGTACCTTCGAGGCGCCGATGCCCGGCACGCTGGTCGTGACGATGGTCGATGCTCAAGGGACGCGGCGCGCCGATGCGTGGGTCCAGGTGCGCCCGCCCGGCGACGACCAGCGCGGCGGCAGCCTCGAGCACAAGGACGGCATCGCGCGGGGCAACCTTGCGCCGGGCCGCTGGCGTGTCGCGACGCGCGACCTCACGCCGATGGCAGCGATCGACGTCGATGTGCGCTCCGGCGAGACGACGGACGTGCGCTTCGTGATCCCCGACGGCGTGCCGTTCGTGCTGCGTGTGTCGCAGGCGGCGCAAGAACGCGGTCGCATGCAGGTCCGCTGGCTGGGTGCGGACGGCACGCTGCTGCGCGAGCTCGACGTGCGCGCAGGTGGCACGGACGTCCAGCTGTCCGCGCCGGCGGGCCGCTACTCGCTCGAGGTCGTCGATGCGAGCGGCCGCAGTGCCGCGTCCGTCGACCTGCGCGCCGGCACCGCGCCACAGGCCGTCGAGTTGCCGTTGCCGGCCGCGGGCGGACGCTGACGATCCCGAGCGTGATCATCACCTTCGCGACGTGTCGGGTGTCAGCAGCGAGAACCACGCTGCCGGGCAAACGTCGTGGCGCGCAGTGCATCCGAGCTCCCGTCTCGCGGCAGTGCAGGCCACGCAGCGCCCCGAGGGACGGCGGCTTCACGCGCGCGAGGTTGCGTGGCGGGATCGGATCCACTTCGTGAGCTCGAGCACGCTGACGGGGATGCAGCCGAGCAGGAAGATCGTCGCGCACTCGGTCCATTCCAGCATCGACGTTCCCATCACGGTCGTGAACGTCTCGTTGTGGTGGGACCAGATCTGCAGGACACAGGAAGCCGCGACGACGACGGCGAGCATCAGGTTCGTGCTCCACGCGAGCCGCCACATCGGCACCGTCAGGTCGCGGCACCCGAACGAGATCAGCAGCTCGCTGAAGACGAGCGCGGCGAAGGCATGCGTACGCGCCATGCGCTCGTCTTCGATCGACAGCCCGTAGAAGTAGACGGCGAAGGCAACCGCCGTGGTCATCAGCGCGGTGAGGACGAGCGTCGCGAGGAACTCGCCGTCCATGATGCTCGCCGTACGAGGGCGGGGCTTGCGTTGCATGACGTTCGGCGCCACGGGATCGGCCGCGAGGAACAGCGCGGGCAGACCGTCCGTGACGAGGTTGATCCACAGGATCTGGACCGGCAGCAGCGGTGTGGGCAGGCCCGCGACGCCGCAAACGGCCATCAGCAGGATCTCCGCGGCGTTGCAGCCGAGCAGGAAGAGCAGCGTCTTGCGGATGTTGTCGTAGACGCCGCGTCCCTCCTCGACGGCAGCGACGATCGACGCGAAGTTGTCGTCCGTCACGACCATGTCGGCGGCCTGTTTCGCGACGTCGGTGCCCGAACGGCCCATGGCCACGCCGACGTCGGCTCCGCGCAGCGCGGGTGCGTCGTTGACGCCGTCGCCCGTCATCGCGACGACGGCGCGCTGGGCTTGCCAGGCCCGCACGATGCGCAGCTTGTCGGCGGCCGTCACGCGCGCAAAGACCGCGAAGTCCGCGACGCGTGCGGCGAGCGTCGCCTCGTCGAGCTGTTGCAGCTCAGCGCCGCTCATCGCCGAGGTCGCGGCGTCGGCGAGGCCGAGCTCCTGCGCGATCGCGTGCGCCGTGCGCGGCTGATCGCCCGTGATCATCACGACGGAGATGCCGGCCGCACGGCAGCTGCGCACGGCATCTCTCGCTTCCGCCCGCGGCGGGTCGTACATCCCGACGAGTCCGACGAACGTGAGGTCCCGTTCCAGCTCCTCCGCGGTCAACGGTTGCTGCAAGGCCTGCTCGGCGGCGGCACCGGTGAGCTCACGTCGCGCGCAGGCGAGCACGCGCAGCGCCTTCGCGGCGAGCGCCGCGTTCTGCTCGAGCGCCCGCGTGCGATCCGCGTCCGACATGACGACCACACCGCTGTCCCAGCGCCAGTGCGTGCACCGCGCGAGCACGCTCTCGGGCGAGCCGTTGACGAGCACTTCGAGCGCTGCTGCGGACAGCCTGCGGACGACGCAGGCCCGCTTCCGGTCCGAGTCGAACGGCACCTCGCCGACCCTCGGGGCCTGCAGGTCGAGCGTCGTGCGATCGAGCCCCATCTTGACTGCCGCGACGACCATCGCTGCCTCGGTCGGGTCGCCGACCGCCTCGTGAACCCCGTCGCGCACGACGACCTCGGCCCGCGTGCAGCCTGCCAGGTTGCGTGCGAGTACGAGCAGCAGCGGGTCGGAGCGCGCAGGCACGGCGTGGCCACGCTCGGCGACGCCACCTTCGGGCGAGTACCCCTCGCCGAGCACCTCGAACTGGCGGCCCGCGACGATCGCGGCGCGCACCGTCATCTCGCCGACCGTCAGCGTGCCGGTCTTGTCGGTGCAGATGACGGTCGTGCTGCCGAGCGTCTCGACGGCCGGCAGGCGGCGGATCAGCGCCTTGCGCTGCGCCATGCGCCGCACGCCGATCGCGAGCGCCACCGTGACGATCGCGGGCAGGCCCTCGGGCACCGCGGCGACCGCGAGGCTGACGGCGACGAGGAACAGCGCGAGGATCGGCTCGCCGCGCGCGAAGCCGAGCGCGAACAAGGCGCCGACGACGACGAGCGAGGCCACGACGAGCATGTGGCCGACGCGGCGCAGGCGCGCCTGCAGCGGGGTCTCTTCGCCTGCACCCGCGGACTCGATCAAGCCGGCGATGCGGCCCATCTCGGTCCGCATCCCGGTCGCGACGACGACGGCGCGCGCCGTGCCCGTCGCGACCGACGTGCCCATGTAGACCATCGAGGAACGGTCCGCGAGCGTCGCGGCAGGCTCGACCTGCCGCGTCGCGGACTTCGCGGCCGGCTCGGACTCGCCCGTGAGCGCCTTCTCGACGCATGCGAGACTCGCGGCTTCGAGCAGCCGCGCGTCGCCGGGCACGAGGTCGCCGGACTCGAGCAGGACGAGGTCTCCGGGCACGAGGTCCGCCGACGCGACCACGAGGGTCCGGCCGGCCCGCCGCACCTTGGCCTGCGGCGCCGTGAGCCGCTTGAGCGCCGCGATCGATCGCTCGGCGCTGTACTCCTGCCACGCGCCGAGCAGCGCGTTGAGCGCGACGATGGCCGTGATCGCCGCGAAGTCGATCCACTGCCCGAGCAGACCCGACACGGCGGCGGCACCGAGCAGCAGCCAGACGATGAAGCTCCGGAACTGACCGATCAGTACGTGGAGGAAGTCCCGCGGATCCGCCTGATGCAGCGTGTTGGGTCCGAACTGCGTGGCCCGAGTCGCGACTTGCTGTGCCGTGAGTCCGTCGGTCGTCGAGCCCGTGCGCGCGAGCACGTCCGCCAGGGCCAACGAGTGCCACGCGATGGCACCTTCCACCGCCGGCGCGGCAGCTACGTGGTCGCCGTTCGGAGCTGCGTTCGCTTCCACTTCCACTCCTCGATTGCACAGAAGACGCACGGCACGATGAACAGCGTGATCAGGCTCACGGCCATGCCGCCCATGACCGGAATCGCCATCGGCTGCATCACGTCGGAGCCGCGGCCCGTGGACCAGAAGATCGGCAGCAGGCCGAACACGGACGTCGCGATCGTCATCAGGCAGGGCCGGATGCGCTTCATGCCCGCGGCGACGACGGCGTCGCGGATCTGCTGCGCCGACGTGAAGCTGCGGCCCTCGAACACGTCCTCGAGGTAGGTCGCCATCACGACGCCGTCGTCGTCGACGACGCCGAACAGCACGAGGAAGCCGACCCAGACCGCGACCGAGAGGTTCGCGCCCCAGAGCGCCAGCATCATGAACCCGCCGCTCGCCGACACGAGCACGCCGCAGAAGATCACGGGCGCGATCCACCAGCGGCGGAAGCCGAGGTAGAGCATCACGAACATGATCGCGAGAGTGATCGGCACCAGGATCCGCATGCGCGCCGTCGCACGGACCTGGTTCTCGAACTGCCCGGACCATTCCCAGTAGCAGCCGGGCGGCACCTGCAGGCGGCCGTCCGCGAGCGCCTGCTGCAGCAGCGCCTCGGCGTCCTGCACGACGCTGACCTCGTCGCGGTCGCGCGTGTTCATCGTCACGTAGCCCGTGAGCAGGCCGCGTTCGCCCTTGATCTCCTGCGGGCCCAGCACGGTCTCGATCGAGGCCAGCTGCGCGAGCGGCACCTGCGCGCCGTTCGCGGCCGGCACGTTGATGCGCTCGATCGCCGCCACGTCCTCGCGGAAGTCGCGCAGCAGGCGCACGCGGATCGGGTAACGCTCGCGCCCCTCGACGGACTCCATCAGGTTGACGCCGCCGAGCGCGACCTCGACGGTGTCCTGCACGTCGCGGATGTTGACGCCGTAGCGCGCGATGCGGTCGCGGTCGATCGCGATCTGCACGTAGGGCTTGCCGACGATGCGGTCGGCGACGATGTCGGTCGCACCCGGCACCTCGCGCAGCAGCTGCTCGATCTGCAGCCCGACGCGCTCGATCTCCGCGAGGTCGGAGCCGAAGATCTTGACGCCCATCATCGCGCGGAAGCCCGTCTGCAGCATCACGAGCCGCGTCTGGATCGGCTGCAGCCAGGTCGGCAGCACGCCGGGGATCGCGGTGCGTTCCTGCAGCTCGGTCAGGATCTCGTCCTTCGTGATGCGCCGTTGCTCGGGCCAGAGCCACGCGAGCGGCGCCTTGAGCCAGCCAGGCCAGTCGCCGAAGAAGCGGTCGACGCTGCGCGTGCGCCACTGCGACTCGGGCTTCAGGACGACGATCGACTCCATCATGCCGATCGGGGCCGGATCGAGCGCCGACTCGGCGCGGCCGATCTTGCCGACGACGGACTCGACCTCGGGCACCGTGGCGATCGCGAGATCCTGCTTGCTGTTGACCTCGACGGCCTGCGACAGCGATCCCTGGGGCAGCAGCGACGGCATGTACAGGAACGAGCCTTCGTCGAGCGGCGGCATGAACTCGCGGCCGAGCCCCGGCAGGATGCGGCCCTCGGCCAGCACGGCGAGACCGGCGGCGGCCTCGGCGTCGCGCTCGCGCGGGTCCTGACGCCGCCACAGCAGGCGCGTGTGCTCGCCGCGGCCCTCGTCGCGCACGCGCTGCCAGCGCAGGTGGTCGAGCTCGAGCAGCGGGCGCGTCACCGCGGCATCGGGCCGCGCGTGCATCAGGCGCTTCTGCTCCGCGGAGGCCTCTTCGCTCGCGAACAGGTTCACGAGGGCCTGGACCGGATACAGCGTCGTGCCGATGCCGAGCCAGACCGAGAAGCCCGCGAACAGCACGACCGCCGGCACGGCGAGGAACAGCTTCTTGTGCGCGAGGATCCAGCGCAGCCCCGGCGCGTAGAGGCGCGCCACGATCCGCGACACGCGGTTCGCCTCGAGCGGAACGAACTGCTCGCGCGCCATGCGCACGACGCAGAGCGCGATTCCGGTTCCGACGGCGCCCGCGATGAGCCAACCGCGGCCGTGATCGGGCGCGAGCCCCCAGGTGAACGCCGCGTGCGTCGCGAGCATCGCGAGCGCGCCGATGCCCGAGGCGACCGCCCACGTGACGCGGTTCCGCCATTGCACGGGCCGGAACAGCAGGTAGCACACGAACGGGACCACCGTGATCGCGAGCACGACCGAGGCGCCGATCGCGAACGTCTTCGTGAACGCGAGCGGCTTGAACAGCTTGCCTTCCTGGTCGGTCAGGAAGAACACGGGCAGGAACGAGACGATCGTGTTCGTGACGGCCGTGACGATCGCGCCGGCGACTTCGGTCGCACCCTCGTAGACGAGGCCGAAGTGGCCCTTGCTGCGCCTCTCCTCGGCGGTCGCGGCGGCCACGCGGCGGTAGATGTTCTCGGTCATGATGATGCCCATGTCGGCGACGTCGCCGATCGCGATCGCGAGGCCAGCCAGCGACATGATGTTGCTGTCGATGCCGAACGCGTACATGAGCAGGAACGACGACGCGACCGCGAGCGGTAGCGTGGGCAGCACGGTCACGGTCGTGCGCAGGTGCATGACGAAGAACAGGATGACCAGTGCCGCGAGCAGCAGCTCCTCGAGCAGCGCCTGCTTCAGCGTGTCGATGGTCTGCTCGACGATCCCCGTGCGGTCGTAGAACGGGACGATCGCGAGCTTCGACTCGCGGCCGTCGGCGAGCTTCTTGCTCGGCAGGCCGGGTGCCAGCTGCTCGAGCTTCTGCTTGACGCGCGCGAGCACGTCGCGCGGGTTCTCGCCGTAGCGCATCAGCACCACGCCGCCGACCGCCTCGACTCCGGCCTTGTCGAGGGCGCCGCGCCGGAACTCGGGTCCGAGCTGCACGCGCGCGACGCTGCGCAGCAGCACGGGCGTGCCGCCCTCCTCGCGGATCACGACCTTCTCGAGGTCGTCGACGGTCTTCACGAAGCCGATGCCGCGCAGGAAGAACTCGACGCCGGCGCTCTCGACGACCTTGGCGCCGACGTCGATGTTGCTCCTGCGGACCGCTTCGTACACGTCCATCAGCGTCACGCGATGGGCCCGCATGCGGTCGGGATGCAGGTCGATCTGGTACTGCTTCACGAAGCCGCCGATGCTCGCGACCTCGCTGACGCCCTCGACGGCCTGCAGCTGGTAGCGCACGAACCAGTCCTGCACCGAGCGCAGTTCCGCGAGGTCGAAGCCTTCGCCCTCGATCGTGTACCAGTAGATCTGGCCGAGCGCCGTGGCGTCGGGGCCGAGCACGGGCACCACGCCCATCGGCAGGCGCTGCTGTGCCACGTTCATGCGCTCGAGCACGCGCGACCGGGCCCAGTAGTAGTCGATCTCGTCCTTGAAGATGACGAAGACCATCGCGAAGCCGAAGCCCGACATCGAGCGGATCGCCTTCACGCCCGGCGTGCCCGTGAGGCTCGTCGTCAGCGGGTAGGTGACCTGGTCGTCGACGTCCTGCGGGCTGCGGCCGGCCCAGTCGGCGTAGACGATCACCTGCTTCTCGCCGATGTCCGGGATCGCGTCGACCGGCGTGTTGTCGATCGCCCACAGCCCGGCCGCGGCGAGACCCGTGATCGCGAGGACCATCAGGAACGCGTTGGAGAGGCACCAGCGGACGACGGCGTGCACCATGGCGCGGCCCTTCCGTCAGCGCTTGTGGCCCGCGTGTTCGCCGGGCTTCGATGCAGCAGGCGGTGCTGCTCCGCCGTGCTGGTGGCCCGGGCTCGCGCGCAGGCCGCCCGGGTAGAGCAGGCTAGGGTGCCCCGTGATCTGGAACTGGCTGTCGATCAGGAAGTTGCCCCGCGTCGCGACGCGTTCGCCTTCGCCGACGCCCTGCAGCACCGGGAAGAACGCACCCGCGCGCGGTCCGAGCTTCACCTCGCGCGGCTCGAAGAGGCCCTTGCCCTTCTCGACGTAGACGAGCTGGCGCAAGCCGCTGTCGAGCACCGCGGAGGCCGGCAGCGCGAGCGGGCCGCTGCCCGGCAACGCCTGCTTGACGGCGACGAGCTTCATCTCGCAGACGGGGCATTTGCCGGGCTCGTCGTAGGTCTTCTGCTTCTCGCACTCCATCGGGCACCGGTACCGCGGCGGCGCCTCGGCGTGAGCCGCGTGCTCCTGTGCTGGCGCTACCGGGATCTGCTCGAGCGGCATCTCGCAGGAGGGGCACGCGCCGGGTCCGTCCTGCAGCGTCTGCGGGTGCATCGGGCACGTGAACTTGCCCTCGACGCCCGTCGACATCGGCTCGCCGTCGGCACCGAGCGCCGCGTGGATCACCGCGGAGACGAACATGCCGGGCTTCAGCTCGTGGTGCTCGTTGGGGACGTGGACCGGCACGCGCGTCGTGCGCGTCAGGTCGTTCACGATCGGCTGCACGAACGTGACCATGCCCGACAGCTCGGTGCCCGGCAGTGCCTCGGCCGTGATCGAGACGCGCTGGCCGTAGCGCAGCCACGGCAGGTCGTACTCGTAGACGTCGACGTAGACCCAGACCGTGTCGAGGTTCGCGATGCGGAAGAGCGGCTGGCCGGCCGCGAAGGCGGCCTTGTCGACGACGAGCTTCTCGATCACGGTGCCGCTGATAGGGGAGTAGAGCGTGATGCGCTCGGCGACCGTCCGCGTCGCGATGAGCTCCGCCACCTGCGACTCCGTGAGGCCGAGCAGCAGCAGCTTGGTCTTCGCGGTCTCGACGAGCGGGCCCGCCTGGCCTTGCAGCGCGATCAGCAACTCCTGCTGCGCGACGAGCAGCTCCGGACTGTAGACCTCGGCGAGGTGATCGCCCTTCTCGATCCGGATGCCCGTGAAGTTCACGAACAGGCGCTCCGCGTAGCCACCGACGCGCGGCGTGATGTTGGCGAGCGATGCTTCGTTGAACTCGACCTTGCCGACCGCGCGCAGCTCGCGCGCGAGCGCGCGGCGCTCGACGGCCGAAGTCTCGACGTTCGCCATCGCGAGCGCGTGCGCGGACAGCTCGAGAGTCGGCGGGCCTTCGGCGGACCCCTGGGCCGCGCCCGCGGCGACGAGCGGCATCTCGCAGATCGGGCACTTGCCGGGCCCGTCGAGCCGCACCTGCGGATGCATCGAGCACGTCCAGACGTTCGCCGCCGGCACGGCCGGCGCCTGGCCCCCGGGTACCGGGGCCGGCGGGGATCCACCGAGCCACATGCCGGCTGCGAAGCCGATCCCGAGCAGCACGAGACCGAGGACGAGACGACGTACGGTGGTCACTGCTTCGGCTCCTTCGCGGCGGGCTCGGGCTCGTGCGGCAGCACCGGTGCGCCGGGGGAATGGATGCCGGCGATCGTCGCGGAGATCGACGCGAGGGCCAGCTCGCGCCGCGTGCGCGCGTCGATCAACGCCGTCTCGAACGCCAGCAACTGGCGTTGCGCGTCGAGCACGTCGAGGAAGCCGGCCCTGCCGGTCGAGTAGGCGGGCCGCGCGGCTTCGAGCGACTGCCGGCCCTTCGGGATCAACCGCTCCGAGAGCAGCGCGATGTCGCGCAGGCTCTCGCGATACGCGAACAGCATCGCGGCCAGGTCCGCGGCGACTGCGATCTGCCCGGCGGAGAGCCGCGCTTCGGCCGCGCGTTTGCCCGCCTGCGCGCCCGCGATCTCGGCCGCGATCCTGTCGCGCCAGACCGGCAGCGTCATGCTCGCGGAGGGGCGCAGCATGACGGGGCTCGACTTCACGTCGGCTTCGAGCCCCAGCGTGAAGTCCGGCACGCCGGACTTGCCCGCGAGGCCGAGCATCGCGACGCCGGCCTGCACTTCGGCCTCCATGCGGCGCAGGTCCGGATTGCGCGACAGCGCGGTCTCGAGCAGCGTTTCGGCCGGCTCGAGCCCGGGCGACGACTCGAACGCCGCGGGGACCGGCGGATCCGCCGCCTCGGGCCCGAGGCCGAGTGCTTGCTTGAGCTCCGCGAGCAGCGGCCGGCGCGAGTCCTCGAGGTTCTCGATCCGCGTCGACACCTGGTCCTGCTCGATCTGCGCGCGCAGCACGTCCTGCAGCGTCACGCGGCCCGCGCTGTTCTGGCTGCGCGCGACCTGCTCGAGATCGGCGAGCAGAGCGAGAGTCGCGCGCTGCACGCGCAGGTTCTCCTCGAGGAACTGCAAGCGATAGTAGGCGGTCTTGACCGCGACCGCCGTCTCGAGGACGGCGCGCTCGAACGCGAAGTACGCGGCCTGGCTCTCGCGCGCCGCGGCCTCACCGGCGGCGGCGAGCTTGCCCGGCCCCGGGAAGTCCGTCATCAGGCCGAACATCGCGGTCTCGAGCATGCTCGTGACGTCGGCTTCGAAGGTGAGGCGCGGGTCCGGGCGCGAGCGCGCCACGGTGATGCGCTCGACGCCCGCGGCCCAGGCGTGGTAGGCGGCTTCCACGCGTGGATCGCGCAGCATGCCGAACCGCAGGTAGTCGCCGAGCGGTGACGACGTGGTGAGCTGCGGCAAGGTCGGCAGCGTGCCGTCCGGTCGGTACGCGTGCTGGACCTTCGCGAGGTCGTCGCGGGCCTGCAGCTCGCCCGGTGCGGGCGTCCCCGTGCAACTCGCGCCGAGGACCACGACCACGCAGCTGGCAGCGCGGGCCGCCGGGAGCGCCTTCTTGCTGCGTCCTGCTCGCGCTCGCGTCGCTGGTTCGCGAGGTGGGGTGGTCATGACGAGGTTGGACGATAGAGCTTGTCGCAGCCCGTTGCATTCGCCCGGGCCCGAGTGCGTATCGGCCGTCGCGTCCGCAACGTCGCGCGCGAACGCTCACCTGTGCAGGTCGACCGAAGCGCGCGTCTTCGTGCTGTCGAGCTCGAGCCACAGCTTGCTGCCTTCGGGCAGCGGCTTCGGGACCTCGACGTGCTGGTGCAGCGTGTCGGCGCGGTCCTTCTCGAACAGGGCCTTCGCCGAGCCGACGCCGCTCTCGATGCCGACCCACGCGCGAACGGTCGGCAGCGCCGTGCCCTTCGCGAACGTCAGGTCGAAGCCGAGGTCCTTGCCGGCCTCGAGCTTGCCCTCCTGCGAGACCTGCACGTCGAGTTCGCCGAGCTTCACGGTGCCGAGCTTCACCATCGCGTCGTGGCCGCCCGGCTGCGCGGTCGCGCCGGTCTGCGGCGGCGTGCCGCCGGGCGTGGGGGTCTCTTCCTTGCTGCACGAAGCGTGCAGCGCGACAGCGAGAATCAGCGCGATCATTCGGGCATTCATGACAGGATCAACTCCTCGGAAGTACCGCTCTCGGGACCGACGGGATGGTTCCTGAACATCAGGTAGAACCCCGCCGGGACGACGAGCAGGTTGAGAAAGGTCGAAGACAGGAGGCCGCCGAGCACGACGACCGACAGCGGTGCAAGGATCTCGCTGCCGGGCTCGCCGGCGGCGATCGCGATCGGCAGGAGGCCGAGCGCGGCGGTCAGCGCGGTCATCAGGATCGGCACGAGGCGCTCCATCGAGCCCTGCAGGATCGCCGCCTCGAGCTCGATGCCTTGCTGCATCAGGTCGAAGTAGTGGCGCACGAGCAGGATCCCGTTGCGCACCGCGATGCCGAACAGCGTGATGAACCCGACCATGCTCGCGATCGAGATCACGGGTGCCGTGTAGCGTTCGCCGAAGCCGAACAGCGCGAGCGTGTTCCAGAACAGGCTCGGCGACTCGGTCAGGTAGATCGCGCCGATGCCGCCGATCAGCGACAGCGGCAGGTTGACCATCACGAGGATCGCCGCGCGCATCGAGCCGAGCGCGCTGCTGATCAGCATCAGCATCGCGGCGATCACGAAACCGCCCAACACGAGGATCGTCCGGCTCGCGGACTGCTGCGCTTCGAACTGGCCGCCGAGCGTCAGCGTGCACCCGGCCGCGGTCACGATCGGTGCGATGCGCTCGTCGACCTCGGCGACGAGCTGGCCGAGGTTGAAGCCGTCGGCGACGTTGCACGAGACGACCGCCTTGCGCTTGCCGTTCTCGCGCGCGATCAGGTTCGACGTGCGCTCGCGTCCGATGTCGGCGACGTCGCGCAGGCGCACCTGCGCGCCGCCGGCGCCGCGCACGATCAGCTGCTCGACGTCGTCGACGCGCTGGCGTTCGTCGGGGTGCAGGCGCACCGTGATCGCGTAGCGCCGCACGCCCTCGTTGACCTCGGCGACCGTCTCGCCCTGCAGCGCGTCCTGGACCTGCTCGGCCGCGGACGCAGCGGTCAGACCCGCGGCCGCGAGCTCGCGCAGCCGGTAGCGGACGGGCAGCGACGTGATCATGACCTCGCGGTTCGCCGCGACGTCGCGTGTGCCGGGGATCGCGAGGAGCTCGGCCTCGATCCGCTTCGCGAGGCCGCGCAGCACGACGAGGTCGTCACCCTGCACGACGATCGCGATCGCGGCCGGAGTGCCGGACAGCACGTGCGAGAGGCGGTGCTCGATCGGCTGGCCGACGCTGGTCGCAACGCCCGGCACGCGCGCGAGCACGGCGTCGATCGTGCTGCGCACGTCGTTCTTGCTGAAGCCCGGCTCGACCGTGACCTCGATCTCGGAGCTGCTGACGGGCTCCGCGTGCTCGTCGCGTTCGGCTCGGCCCGTGCGCCGCACGACCGAACGTACGCCCGGCAGCTTCGCGAGCTGGATCTCGACGCCGGTCCCGAGCCGGTTGCTCTCGGCCAGCGACGTGCCGGGCGGCGCCATCAGGAAGACCGTGAACGTGCCCTCGTTGAACTCGGGCAGGAAGCTCGTGCCGTAGCTCGCGCCGAGCGCGAGGCTCAGCGCGGTCGCGAGTCCCGACGCGCCGAGCACACTGCGGCGGCGGCGCACGGCCCAGTGCAGCGTCGGTTCGTAGAGGCGCTTGAGCCAGCTCACGAGGAAGCCGTCGCCGTGCGGGTGCTCGCCGACCTTGCCGAGCAGCAGCCGGCACAGCACCGGCGTGACCGTCAACGCGACGATCAGCGACGCGAACGTCGACACGATGAACGCGATGCCGAGCGGCCGGAAGAAGCGCCCTTCGATGCCCTGCAGCAGCAGCAGCGGCACGAACACGAGGCAGATGATGAAGGTAGCGAACACCATCGGCTGCCGGATCTCGTTGCTCGCCGCGAACACGATCCGGGCTGTATGCACGCGCTCCTCGCGCGGCTTCTTCGCGTTCTCGCCCAAACGCCGGAACACGTTCTCGACGTCGATGATCGCGTCGTCGACGAGGCCGCCGATCGCGACCGCGAGGCCGCCGAGCGTCATGACGTTCAGCGACAAGCCGGAAGCCCACAGCAGCAGCAGCGACACGGCGAGGCTCAGCGGCAGCGCTGCGAGCGTGATCAGCGTCGTGCGCACGTTCAGCAGGAACAGCACGAGGATCAGTGCGACGAGGATCGCCGCGTCGCGCAGCACGGTGACGAGGTTGTGCACCGAGAGCTGGATGAAGTTGGACTGCCGCATCACGTGCCGGTTCAGCACCATGCCGGGCGGCAGCGACGGTTCGACCTGGTCGAGCTTCCTGTCGATCGCGGCGGTCAGCTCGAGCGTGTTCGTGCCCGGCGACTTCTGCACGCCCAGGACGACCGCCGGAGTGCCCTTCTCGGACGCGGAACCGCGCTTCGGCGCAGCCCCGCGAACGACCTCGGCGACCTGGCCGATCGTGACCGGATTGCCGTCGTGGTAGCGCACGATCGTCTCCGCGATGTCGGCGACCGACCGCACGCGGCCGGTCTGGCGGACCGGGAGCTCGAGGCCATCGACGTTGCTCAGATAGCCGGCACCGGCAGTCGTGTGCGCGTTGCGCGCGGCCTCGACGACGTCCTGCAGCGTCAGGTCGTACTGCCGCAGATCCTGCTGGCGCACGTTGACCTGGTACTCGGGCAGTTCGCCGCCGATCACGGCGACCTGCGCTATGCCGGGCACCGACAGCAGCTGGTTGCGCAGGTCGAACTCGGCGAAGGCGCGCAGGGCCATCGGCGCCTGCCGCCCGTCCGGTGCCGACAGCGACATCAGCATGATCTCGCCCGTGATCGACGTGATCGGCGTGATCTCCGCATGCGCGTCGGGCGGCAGAGTCGTGCGCACCGCGGTCAGTTTCTCGGCGACCAGCGTGCGCGCGCGGTAGATGTCCTCACCCCAGCCGAACTCGACCCAGACGAGCGAGAGGCTGATCGCGCTCGCGCTGCGAACGCGGCGCACGCCGGGCAGGCCGTTGACGGCGCTCTCGAGCGGGAACGTGACGTTCTGTTCCACTTCGTCGGCCGCGAGGCCCGGGCACTCGGTCAGCACGACGACGGTCGGCGCGTTCAGCTCGGGGAACACGTCGACCGGTATGTACCGCGCCTGGAAGGACGCGTAGACCAGCAGGCCGACGGCCAGCAGCAGCACCGCGAGCGGCTGGCGCAGGGACCACGCAATGAGCTGGCGGAACATGCTACTTGTGGTCGGTTGCGTGGAAGGTGCCGTCGGCGTGGAAGTGGCCGCCCTTCGCGGCGGAGCCCGAGCTCGCGAGCATCAGCTCGTAAGCTCCCGCGAGCACGACTTCGTCGCCGTCGCGCAGGCCGCTTCTCACCTCGACCCACTTGCCGTCGTCGAGGCCGAGGTCGGCCTGGAGACGGATCACCTTGTCGGCGTCGGCCGGGTCGCGCCGGAACAGCACACGTTCGAGCCCGTCCTGCAGCGCCGCGGCGAGTGGGATCGCGAGCTCGGCGGCTTCGGTGCCCGCGGTCTCGACCTCGAGGAAGCCGGCAACGCCGGGCCGCGCCCAGGCCGCGAGCGAAGCTGGCTCGACGAACAGGTCGATCGTGCGCTGCGCCGGGTCGCCGGATGCCGCGATCAGCAGCTGGCCAGGCACGCTGCCGCCGTTGGCGCCGCTCGTCGCCGGGATCGCCGCGGCTGGCAGACCGGCGCGCAGCCGCGCGAGATCGCTCTGCAGGCCGCGCGCGCGGAAACGGACCTGCTTCAGGTCGACCGCGTGCGCGATCAGCTCGCCGGGCTCGGCCCAGGCGCCGTCGGCGAGCGCAACCGTGTCGATGACACCGTCGGCGACCGCACGCAGCTCGACCGCGCGGATCGCCCGCCACACGGGCGAGCCGTTCGCCGCGACGCGCAGCGATTCGACCGGAACCGCGAGCACCGCGGCGGCCGCCTCGGTGCCGAGTGCGAGGCGGTCGCGCGCAGCCGCGAGGTTCGCGCGCAGTTCGGCGATCGCGGCCTCGGTCTCGGCGGTTTTCTCCTCGGCTTCCGCGAGCCCGGCGCGGGCCTGCGCCAGTTGCGCGCGAGCTGCGGCGAGCTCGCTGGCCTGGCCGCCGACGCTGCCTTGCGTGGCGAGCACGTTCTGCTCGAGCGCCTCGAGGACCTTCACGGCATCGCGCAGGCTCGCTTCGTGCGCGCGGTGCGCCTTCGTCAGCGGCTCCATCGCCGCGAGGCGCGCGTCGGCGACCTTGATCTGCACTTCCCACTCACCGAGCTCGCGCTGCTTCTCGCGCCAGGTGGGCGAGTCGATGGCCGCGACGACCTCGCCGGCCTTGACCTGCTGCAGCGGGCGCACCCGCAGCGAGACGCGGCCTTGCACGGGCGTGCGCACCTCCTGCTTGCCGGTCGGCAGCAGCTCGAAATGGCCCGGGAAGCGCAGCGTCTGCGCCACGCGACGGCGCTCGACCTTCACGAACTCGATGCCGAGGTTGCGACGCACGGCCTCGGGAACCGCGATGCGGTTCGTCGGCATCGGCTGCTGCTCCTCGACCGCCTTCGGCTCCGCCTTCTTCGCACACCCGGCGAGCCCCAATGTGAGCATCAGTGTGGCTCCTCGCATGAGAGCCTGCGCCCGCCGCCAGACCTCGGACTTCGTACGCATGACTACTCCTTGCTCTCCTCGGGCACCGTGAGCTCGGGCCAGAACAGCGTGTTCAGATCGACGGTGGCCTCCGCGACCGACACGGCGGCGGAGACCGCCGCCACTCGCGCATCGAAGCTGCGCGTCAGCGCGTCCAGCATCAGCAGCGTGTCGAGCCGGCCCAGCTCGATGAGCCGGCGCACGTCGTCGATCTGCTGCTGGGCCAGCGGCAGCAGGTCGCGTTCGACGATCTGCCGCCGCTCGGCCGCGGCGCGCGCGCGCGCTTCGGCGCGCGCGAGATCCTGGGTCGCGACTTCGAGCGCCGCGCGCAACACCTCGGCGGTCGCGCTGCGTTCGGCGCGCGCTTCGGCGATCTCGCGCGCGTTGGCGTTCCAGAGCGGGATCGGCAGCGAGAGGCCGAGCCCCGCGCGCGGCTGCGCGTCCTCCTCCTCCCAGCCCGGCACGAGCGTCAGCTCGGGCCACTGCTTGCGGATCGCGAGGCGCAGCTTGCGCTCGGCGACGTCGTGATCGCGTTGGGGGAGCAGCACGCGCGGGCTCGTCAGCAGCAGCTGCCGGCGTTCGGCGCTGTTCGGCGCGCGCACGGACAGCTCGATCACGCTGCGCAGCGTCAACGGGCGCTCGGGCGGCAGGCCCATGAGGCGCTTCAGCTCGAGCTCGCGCACCGCGACGTTGCTGCGCGCCTGCACGAGCTCGGCGGCGCGCTGCACGCGCGCGAGCGTGAACGTGCGCGCTTCGATCTGCGTGATCCTCCCGGTCGCCGCGAGGCTCTGCGCCGTGGTCTCGAGCTGCTGGAGTCCCGCGAGCAGTTCCTCGAGCAGCGTCACGACGAGTTGCTGCGAGCTCCAGGCGACCCAGGCCGCGTCGAGCGAGTTCAGCACGCCGGTCTCGGCGAGCCTCGCTTCGGCGAGCGCGCGCGCGTGCACACCCTGCGCGAGCTCCTTCTCGAGGGCGGGCCGCCCGGTCAGCGGCAGCGTGAGACCGACGCCGGCACCCGCGAGCCATGGGTGCGTCGCGGAGCTCTCGAGAATGCGCATGAAGGAGGCCTGCAGCTCGGGGTCCTGCCAGCGGCCCGCTTCCGCGGCGGAGGCCTGTGCGACGCCGGCATGCTGGCGCGCGATGCGCAGCTCCGGGTTGAAGACGAGTGCGATGAGCCTCGCCTCGGCGAGGTCGATGCCGTCGCTCGGATCGAGCGGCCCGCGGGCGTCCCGGCCGATCACGGCGGCATCGGGCAGGCGCTCGGCGAACAGCCGCGCGTGCTGTGCCAGGTCGACGGGCTCCGGTGCGTAGCTTTCGCACCCAGCCAGCAGAGCCAGGATCGGCAGCACGGGCAGCCTCGGCCAGGTGCGTACGGTCATGATGGTCGGTGAAAGAGAGTGCTGCTCGAGTCGATGCGCGCCACGCGGTGGCGGCGCCAGCACGGATGATGCCCGTGCGCAGGGCCGGACCTCAGGTCCGGCCTTCTCGACTCAGATCAGCAACACCGTCGACCGACGGCGGTCCGTGCCCTGGTCCGTGCGCGGTGGCCCCGTGGCACGCGGCAGCGTACGGGTGATGCGCTGGCAGGACACTCCGGGAGCGGTCCACGGCAGGATCGCCACGGGTGCCTGGTGATCGCCGCCGCAACGGAACTTCGCGGGCGGCGGCGCGACCTCGAGCACGAAGGCCGTGTCGACGCAGCCGCGAGAAGACGCTTCGGGAACCGCGTCGCCGCCGTCGCCGTGGTCGCTGTCGTCGTGTTCGCCGTGGTGCCCGCAGGCCGCGCAATCCGCGGCGGCAGGCGCTGGGCTGCGCGATTCGTCGCAGCAATCGCCCGCGGCATGCACGAACTCGATGGCGCGGTCCGGGTGGGGGCCCTCGCAGACGACGAGCGCGCGCGACAGGCACAGCAGCGTGATGGCACACCAGACCGCGATTGCGGTGACGCGCGGCATGTTCGAGTGCTTCGCGATGGGTGCCACCGTAGGGAGGGATCGACCGCGGCAGATGCCGGTCTTGAGGCCCGGACGCTACGGCGGGGTGCCGCGCGATGCAAGCGCCGTACCCGCGGCGTGAGCCGTGCGCGTGTCGAGAGCCCAATGTCGCGCCGGCTCGCGCAGACCGTAGGCTGCCGGCCAGGATCCCACATGCTGAACAACGTCCCGGTACTGGTGCAGACCGTCTCGCTGCTGACGCTGTCGAACGTGTTCATGACGTTCGCGTGGTATGCGCACCTCAAGGAGCTGAACGGAAAGCCGTGGATCGTCGCGGCGCTCGTCAGCTGGGGCATCGCGCTGTTCGAGTACCTGCTGCAGGTGCCGGCCAACCGGATCGGGTTCACGCAGTTCAGCGTCGGGCAGCTCAAGATCCTGCAGGAGGTGATCACGCTGTCCGTGTTCGTGCCCTTCTCGATCCTCTACCTGCGGCAGCCCATCAAGCTCGACTTCCTGTGGGCGGGGCTCTGCATGTTCGGCGCGGTCTACTTCGTGTTCCGCGGGCAGGGCGCGTCGTAGGATCTCCGCCGCGCTTGGACGGCACGAGGAGCCGAACGCCAAAGGGCGGCGTGGCCGCCAATCACTTCGATGCACAAACTGCTGAAGCCCTCGCTCGACTGGCTGTTCGCGTTCATACCCATCTCGCTCGTGCTCGAGCGTGTCCACGCACCGGCGCCCGTGCTGTTCTTCTCGGCGGCGCTGGCCATCGTGCCGATCGCGCGGCTGATCGTCGCGTCGACCGAGCAGCTCGCGACGCGCACCGGCGACGCCATCGGCGGTCTCTTGAACGCGACGTTCGGCAACGCGCCGGAGCTGATCATCGCGCTCGTCGCGCTGCGCGGCGGCCACTACGACATGGTGCGCGCGTCGCTGATCGGCGCGATCCTGGCCAACCTGCTGCTCGCGACCGGTGTCGCGTTCTTCCTCGGCGGGCTGCGCTACCACGAGCAGCAGTACAACGCGTCGGCGGCGCGGCTCTACAGCTCGATGATGCTGATCGCGACGTTGAGCCTCGCGGTGCCGAGCGCGTTCAACCGGTTCTTCGTGCAAGACGGAGCGATGCCGCAGGAGGAAGCCGTGAACCTCAGCACCGCGTTCGTGCTGCTCGCGGCCTACGCGCTGTACCTGGTCTTCATGCTGAAGACGCACCCCGACTACTTCAAGAGCGTCGGCGGCGTGAGGTCGCACGACCACGAAGGGCCGTCGTGGAGCGTCGGACGCGCGGTCGGCAGCCTCGTGGCGGCGTCGCTGCTCGCGGCGTGGATGAGCGAGATCCTGGTCGGCGCCGCAGCGGGCACGGGCAAGGCGCTCGGCATGTCGGAGGTGTTCATCGGCATCGTGTTTCTGGCGATCGTCGGCGGCGCGGCCGAGAGCGGGTCGGCCATCGCGATGGCCGGCAAGGACAAGGTCGACCTGACCGTCGGCATCGCGATGGGCAGCAGCATCCAGATCGCGCTGTTCGTGGCCCCGATGCTCGTGCTGGCCAGCTACTTCATCGCGCCGCAGCCGATGGAGCTCGCGTTCAGCCGCGCGGAGACCGGCACGCTGCTCTTCGGCGTGCTGATCGGCGCGATGGTCGCGGGCGACGGCCGGTCCAACTGGTACAAGGGCGTCCAACTGGTGACGGTCTACGCAATCATCGCGATCCTGTTCTACTTCCTGCCGGCCGCGAAGCCCTGACCGCAATGACCGGACCGTCGACCGATCGCGCCAGGAAGCCGGAGCCGCCGCAGAAGCGGCGGCTGCTCGGCTGGCTCCCGACGTACGGACCCGGCGCGCTGCGCGCCGACGTCATCGCGGGCATCACGCTCGCCGCCTACCTGTTGCCGGCGGCGATCGGCGATGCATCGCTGGCCAACCTGCCCGCCGAGGCGGGCATCTACGCGTGCCTGTTCTCGGGGCTCGTGTTCTGGGTGTTCTGCAGCTCGCGCCACACGGCGATCACCGTGACCTCGGGCCTCTCGCTGCTGCTCGGCAGCTCGCTCGGCGAGCTGGCGGGGGGCGACGTCGCGCGCTTCGGCGCGCTCGCGGCCGCGACGACGCTGCTCGTCGCTCTGTGTGCGTTCGTCGCGTACCTCGTGAAGGCCGGCAGCGTCGTGAACTTCATCTCCGAGACCGTGATGATCGGCTTCAAGGCCGGCATTGCGCTCGTGCTGGCCAGCACGCAGCTGCCGAAGTTGTGCGGCTTCGGCGGCGCACACGGCGGCGACTTCTGGGAGCGCATGCGGCACTTCCTCGGGCACGTGCAGGAGACGAACGGTGCGGCGCTCACGGTCGGCGTCGGCGCGCTCGTGCTGCTGCTGCTCGGCAAGCGGTTCCTGCCCGGCAAGCCGGTCGCGATCGTCGTCGTGGTCGGCGGCATCGTCGCGGCGCGCGCGCTCGACCTCGGCCAGCGCGGCGTCAAGATGCTCGGCGAAGTGCCGCAGGGCCTGCCGCCGCTGCGCCTGCCGACCGTCGCCTGGCAGGACCTCAATCAGCTGCTGCCGCTCGCGTTCGCGTGCTTCCTGCTCGGCGCGGTCGAGACCGCGGCGATCGGCCGCATGTTCGCGCGCAAGCACGGCAACCGGCTCGATGCCGACCAGGAGTTCCTCGCGCTCGGCGTCGCGAACCTCGCGGCCGGCCTCGGCAGCGGCATGCCGGTCAGCGGCGGCATGTCGCAGTCGCTCGTCAACGAGAGCGGCGGCGCGCGCACGCCGCTGTCGGGACTCGTCGCGTCCGTCCTCGTGCTCGTCGTCGCGCTCTGGTTCTCGGGCCTGCTGGCCGACCTGCCGCAGCCCGTGCTCGCGGCGATCGTGCTGATGGCCGTCACGAGCCTCGTCAAGGTCTCGGCACTGCGGCGCCTGTGGCGCGCACACCGCAGCGAGTTCTTCGTCGCGATGGCGGCGATCGTCGGCGTGCTCGGCTCGGGCATCCTGCGCGGCGTCCTGATCGGCGCGATCATCTCGCTGTTCTTGCTGCTGCGCCGCGCTGCGCGCCCGCACGTCGCGTTCCTCGGGCGCATCCCGGGCATGCAGCGGTTCTCGGACCTCGAACGCCATCCCGACAACGAGCCGGTGCCCGGTGCCCTGCTGTTCCGCGCCGAGGCGTCGCTGCTCTACTTCAACTGCGAAGCCGTGCGCGAGTCGGTCATGGCGCAGGTGCGCGCGGCCAAGGCACCGCTGCGGCTCGTCGTATGCGATCTGTCGACCTCGCCGTACGTCGACATGGCCGGCGCCGAGATGCTGATGGACCTGCACACCGACCTCGCCGCGAAGGGCGTCCAGTTCCAGATCGTCGAAGCACGCGCGAACGTCCGCGACATGCTGCGCCTCGAAGGCATCGAGGACCGCGTGGGAGCGATCAGCCGCCGCGCTTCGCTGGCCGAGGCCGTCGCCGCATTCACGGGCGACCAGGGATCGTGAGCGGCGCCGCGAGCGCGCGGAAGGTGAACCGGCGAGGTCGCCGTTGAGCCGCGCCCGCTGCGGGCGTCGGCTCCAACGCTGGCGGCCCAACCCCGCCGATTCGCCCCCTCGTCAGTAGACCTCGCGGATGAACTTGCGCTTCTCGAGCGTCTTCTGGTCGTCGTAGGCGTGCTTCGTCTCGCGCTTCGGCAGCTTGACCTTCTCCCGCGGCGCGTCCTTGTACGGGATCTGGTCGAGGATGTGCCGGATGCAGTTGAGCCGCGCGCGCTTCTTGTCGTCGGAGCGCAGCACGTACCACGGCGCGTGCTTCGTGTCGGTCGCGTCCAGCATCATGTCGCGCGCACGTGAGTACTCGAACCACTTGCTGCGCGACGGCAGGTCCATCGGGCTCAGCTTCCACTGGCGCAGCGGATCCTCGATGCGGGCTTCGAACCGCTTCGCCTGCTCCTCGTCGCTGACTTCGAGCCAGATCTTGATCAGGATGATGCCGCCGTCGACCACGTACTTCTCGATATCGGGGCAGTGTTCGAGGAACCTGCGGTGCTGCTCCTCGGTGCAGAACCCCATCACGTACTCGACGCCGGCGCGGTTGTACCAGGAACGGTCGAAGATCACGATCTCGCCTGCGGCCGGGAAGTGCGGCAGGTAGCGCTGCATGTACATCTGCGACTTCTCGCGATCGGACGGCGCTGGCAGCGCGATGAGGCGGAACACGCGGGGGCTCACGCGCTCGGTGATCGCCTTGATCGTGCCGCCCTTGCCCGCGGCATCGCGTCCTTCGAAGACGATGATCACGCGCAGGCCCTTGTGCTTGACCCAGCCCTGCAGGCGGCACAGCTCGGCCTGCAGCTCGAGCAACTCCTTCTCGTAGTCCTTGCGCTTGAGCTTCTTGCCCTGATCGTCTTTGTCTTTTCCCATGTGGTCCGGTCCGTGTTCCTTGGAAGGCACGACACGTTAGCGGGCGCTATCGGTGGCGCCAGCGTGCTCGCGCCAGGTTGCCGTCGCCACGCAATGGGGGCAGGAATGCGAACGGATCGATGGACGAATGCGCGCCGGCCGAAGATGCTCGCATCGCACGCCGTCCCGCGATTGCCAGTCGCGCGCCAATGACCGACCAGCCGCTGAAATCCTCGCGTCGCGTACTGGATCCCACCGAGCGCGTCTCGGAGGGGATCTTCGGCCTGATCATGGTGCTGACGTTCACGGGCTCGCTGAGCGTCGCCGAGGCGGGCCGCGACGACGTGCGTACGATGCTGATCGGCGCGCTCGGCTGCAACATCGCCTGGGGCATCATCGACGGCCTGCTCTACCTGATGGCTTGTCTGGCCGATCGGGCGCGCCAGCTCGCGGTGCTGCGAGCGATCCGCGGCGCCGCCGATCCGAAGCAGGTCCAGCAGAGCCTCGCGCCGGTGCTGCCCGGGTTCGCGGCGATCCTCGAGCCGTCCGAGCTGGCCGCGATCCGACAGCGTGCGCTGCAACTGCCGGAGCCAGCTGCGCGCGCCACGTGGCACCGCGAGGACTGGCTCGGCGCGCTCGGCGTGTTCCTGCTCGTGTTCCTGACCACGTTCCCCGTCGCGCTGCCGTTCCTGTTCATGCCCAGTGTCGGTCCGGCGCTGCGCGTCTCGAACGTCATCGCGATCGTGATGTTGTTCCTGCTCGGCTGCACGTATGGGCGGACGGTCGGGCATCGCCCATGGCTCGTCGGCATCGCGATGGTCGTGCTCGGGACGGCGCTCGTCGGCATGACGATGGCCCTCGGGGGCTGACGTGATCGGCAAGACCAGCATTGCCGTCGCCCTGATCGCCGCCATGGTCGTGCCGGCGAGCGGGCAGACACGAGAGCCCGTCCCTGCACCGGAGGCGAACGCGGCGCACCGCGGAGCCGCCGAGCCCGCGTGGTCGTTCAGCGCTTCGGTCTACACGACGTTCGTGCCCGACGACCGCGAGTACGTGGTGCCGACGTTCACCGCCGACCGCGACTGGCTGCACCTCGAGCTGCGCTACAACTACGAGGACCTGGACACGGTCTCTGCGTGGGTGGGTTACAACTTCATCGTCGAGGACGAGATCTCGCTCGAGTTCACGCCCATGGTCGGCGGCGTGTTCGGCAGCACGAATGGCTATGCGCCGGGCTACAAGGGCACGTTGAGCTGGTGGCAGCTCGAGCTCTACAGCGAGGGCGAATACCTGTTCGACTCCGAGGTCGACTCGGACAGCTTCTTCTACAGCTGGTCGGAGTTGACCTTCGCGCCGGTGGAGATCTTCCGGTTCGGCCTCGTGACCGAGCGCACACGCCTCTACGACACCGCCAGTGACATCCAGCACGGGCTGCTCGTCGGGTTCAGCGGCGAGTCATTCGACGTCACCGCGTACCTGTTCGACCCTGACGACACGAAGCCGATCTTCGTGCTCGCATTCGGCGTGGGTTTCTGAGGCCAGCGCGCTCCGACGCCGCGGTGGTCCGCGAGCAGCGGCGCGGACCTGGCGTTCAGATGTCGAAGCGAACCGCGAACTGCAGGCGGTTGGCCTCGCCGCGCGTGCCGTCGGCGTCCTCGCGCGCGCCGTACAGGTACTCGACGCCGGCCCAGGCCCGGTCCGAGAACTGCCAGATCAGGTTCGCGGCGAGATACTCGAGCATGTCGGGGTTCGCCAGCGGCGCACCGGCCGGCAGGTCGCCTTCGCCCCAGCTGTAGGTGACGGTGCTGCGCCACTTGGCCGACCAGTGGTGCTCGTAGCCGACCATCCCCGCGAGGACATCGATGGGCTCGAGGCCGCCGGCCGCATCGGGGGCCGCCGTGATGCCGCCGCGGTAGCGACCGACGCCGGGGCCGTAGGTGCCCTGCAGGTAGAACTGGTCGCGATCGCCGACCTTCAGCTTCGTCGAGAAGTTCCAGCCCCAGAGGAACACCGTGTCGGCGGGGGCCGCGTCGGGATCGAAGCGGGCCGTGCCGGCGAACGCGCCGACCTGGCAGTGCCCGAGACCGTGCGCCCAACGGAAGCGCCCGCACAGGTCCGGCGTCGCCTCCTCGGTCTCCCCGGGCACGCCGGTGGGCACGATGATCCGCGAAGCGGGGTCCTCGACAGCGACGGCCCAGTAGGTGCCGCCGTCGCCGATGTCCTGCCGGTAGCGGATCTGCGCCTGGCGGATCAACGGGAACGCGATCGGCGACTCGAAGTCGAGCGTCTCGGGCATGCAGTCCTCGTCCATGAACGTGCTCCAGGTCTGGCCGCCGAGCACGCCCGCGAGGGTGCCGTAGGCATGGCGCAGCCGGAACGCGTTGCCGTCGCCGAAGAAGTCGCCCTCGACGAACACGCGGATGTCGCCAGCCTCGGTCGGACCGCGCACGTCGAGATTCAGGCGCGACTGTCGCGCGTGCACGCGCGTGTTCATGCCCGGATCGCTCTCGTCGTCGGTCGGGATCGTGCGCGGGTCGAAGCTGTCGGTCGAGCCGATCTCGTCGAAGTCGTGGATCAGGTCGACCTTGACATAGCCGCCGAACTTGACCGTGAACTCGCCGAACTGCGCCTGCAGGCCCTTCGGGCGGGCGGCGGGCTGCTGGGCTGGCGCCTTCGGTTCGGCCGGCGCTTGGGGCTGCGCGGCACCAGGATCCTGGGCGGGGAGCTGCGAGCAGATGGCGAGGAGCGGACAGACCAGTACGCGTTGAGGGCTGTGCATGATTGCAGGGGTCGGGTTCCCTACCACTCCGCCGTTCGACGCGGGCCAACCGTACCGGGTGCACGGGGGTGATCAACCAGTTCTCGCGACATTGACGATGTCGACACACGACCTCGGTCGCGCTGAGGAGAGGTGCCGCACTCGCCGAGCTCGGGCGCGGAGACGACCATGGCGGAGCAGTGCCTCGCTCCTCGATACGCCGAAGGACATTGCTCGCCGCCAAGGCCTGACGGCGCGGTCTCGGTAGCATGGGGGCCCATGAGGAAAGGCTCGTTCGTCGTGCTCGGCCTCGCCGCGCTGATGCCCGCCCAGGAGAAGGACTCGAGCGCTGCGCTCGAAGCACTTCGCAAGCCGCCCAGTGCAGAGCCGAAGTACGAAGGCAGACCGCGCTACCTGCTGATCGCGCTGGGGCAGCCGGTCCACCGCGCGATCTGGTGCGTGCTCGACGGCACGACGCTCTGGGTCGATCGCGACGGTGACCGCCGGCTCGACGCGGCGAAGGAACGGTTCGCGCCACGGGTTGCGAAGGTGAAGGATCACTTCATCGCGGAGACGCATGCCTACGACGTCGGCGCGCTGCCGGCCGTCGGTGCTTCGCCCGCATACACGCGGCTCGAGCTCGAGCTCAAGCAGTGGAACCTCGAGTACGAGGTGAGCCCGGACCTGGCCGAAGTCATGGACACGCTGCGCGCGAACCCCTCGTTGCGCAATCCGACCGTGACGCTCGAACGCGCGGGCAAGCCCGAACAGTTCGCGATGACGGAGTTCGCCGACGCTGTGGCGACTGCAACGGTGCTGCACTTCGACGGGCCGGCGACGTGGGGGCTCGTCGAGAACCTGAAGCCGGACCGACTCACGGCGGGACAGGAGTACGACTTCGAGGTGTCGCTCGGCACGCCGGGGCTCGGCGCCTGGAGCTTCGTCTACACGCGCAGCAACGAGCGCACGGACCTGCGCCCCGAGATCGACGTCGTGTTCGGCGCGGCGGGTCAGCAGAAGCCGGCAACCGGGCACTGGGTGCTGCCCGAGTGGTGTTGAGGCTACATCTTCCACGGCCCCGTGCGGGTTCCGAAGGAAGCGGTCGAGCAGGCGACGGTCACGATCCGCGCCAGCAGCAAGGTGAAGGCACCCGACGTCGCGGATCGCACGCTCGTGGTTCCGGTGCGGTGACGCGCTAGACCTTCGGCTTCGGCGGCGGCAGCTCGCGCGCTTCGCATGCGGACTGGAAGCCCTGGCGCGCGTGCGAGCCGTCGCAGAACGGCTTGTTCGCGGAGTGGCCGCAGCGGCACAGCGAGATCACCGTCCTGCCAGCCAGACCGAACTCCTTCCCGGTCGCATCGGTGATCGAGAACGTGCCTTCGATGCGGAGCGGGCCGTGGTTGTTCACCGTGATCTTGGTCATCGAGACACGGTAGCGTTACGCGGCTGCCGGCGCACACTCGGTCGACAATCACCGGGTGCCAGGCTCTGATCTGCGACCGCCATGAAGAGGAAGGCCTACGAGACGTTCGATCTCTACCTCGCGGACCAACCGCCAAAGAACCAGACCATCATCAAGGCGCTGCGCAAGTTCGTGAAGCGCACGGCACCGAAGCTGCAGGAGTCGGTGAAGTGGGGGAACGGGTGCTGGCTCGGGGCAACCGTGCCCGTCTGCTACGTCTACTCGGCAGACGGCTACGTGCAGTTCGGCTTCTTCCGCGGCGCGTCGCTCGACGACCCGCGCTCCCTGCTCGAGGGCAACGGGCAGTACGTGCGGCACATCAAGGTGCGCGCGGTCGAGGACATCGACGCGCGAACGTTCGGCGCACTGCTGCGTCAGGCCTCTCGATAGCGGCTGCGTTTCGAGGACGGGAGCGCGGCGCGTCGGTCGTGTCGGCCGGGGTCTTAGCGGCGCGCTGGACGGGCCGACGCCAACGATTCTCCACGAGGGCTCAACTTGGTCGGCTCAGCTTGCCGACATCGGTGTGGATGGCGCACTCCACACTTCCCGAACCGACCGAACGTGAGCTGCAGATCCTGCGCGTGCTCTGGGAGCGCGGCGAGGCAACCGTGCGCCAGGTGCACGACGCGCTGCGCGACCTCGGCATCGTGCAGAACACCGTGCAGGCCTTCCTGCGCACGATGACCGAGAAGGGACTCGTCGCTTTCCGCCGCAAGGATCGCACGTTCATCTACCGGCCGCTCGTCGGTGCCTCGCAGACGCGGCGCGGGCTCCTCGATGGCGTGCTGCGGCGCGCGTTCGACGGCGCGCTCGACCAGCTCGTCGAGAACGCCGTCGCGCTGCGTGCGCCGACGCCACAGGAGCTCGACCGCCTGCGCCAGCTGATCGCCGAGCTCGAAGCGCGCCCGCAGGGCACTCCTGCGGGAGGCGACGGCCGGCCGGAGGAGCGCGCGTGATCGAGTTCCTGACCGGTTGGTGGCGCGAGAACGCGTTCGTGTTCCTGCTCGGCACGCTGCTGTGGAGCGCCATCGGGGCCGTCGTGGTCCGCCTGCTGCGCGCCCCGGTGCACCGCCAGCGCGTCGCCGAGGCGACCGTCGCTGGCTGGCTCGTCTGGTTGCTGCTCGCGTTCGTTCCGCGCCCCGAGTCCGCGCCAGTTCCTGCTACCGTGGCCTCGGTCGCGGTGATTGCGCTCGCCGCAACGGCCGCCGTGCCGCAGGGCCTGGATGCGCCCGCGGCGGTCGCGACTCCGGCGGTCTCCTGGCCCGACGCAATCGACGTGCTCGGCATCGCGCTCGCGGCCGGCTCGGTGCTCGCGGGCTGCTGGCTCCTCGCCGCGTGGCTGCTGCTGCAGCGTCTGCTGCGGCGGGCAAGGCCGGCGCCCCTGGCCGTTCGCGACCTGCTCGGCTCCGACCGCTCGTCGCGCCGGAAGCGCGTCCGGCTGCTCGTCAGCGACCTCGCGTGGCGTCCGTTCTGCTGCGGCCTGTGGCGGCCCTGCATCGTGCTGCCGGGCGTGATGCTCTCGCTGCCGTCCGCGGTGAACGGCACCGCGCTCGCGGCCGTGCTGCGGCACGAGCTCGCGCACCTCGCGCGCGGCGACCTGCGCGGGCGCTGGCTGTTCGCGTTCGCCATGCCGCTCTTGTTCTGGAACCCGCTGTTCTGGCAGCTGCGCCGGCAGGCTCAGGCTGCGGCCGAGCTGCTCGCCGACGAGATGGCTGCCGCGCTTCACCGCGACCGCGCCGACTACGCGCGCTCGTTGATCGATCTTGCCGAGCTGCTGCCCGTGGCGCGCGACGCGCACGTCACGGCACTCGGAGTGTTCGGACCCGCTACCAGCTTTTCAGGGAGGATGACCATGTTGCTCTGTCGCCGCAGTCCGCTCGTCACACGATGTTCCCGTTCCAGTTCCGTGCTGCGATCCGTCGCGATGCTCGCGATCGCGGCCGCCGCTTCGGCCGGCTGGACCGCGCCGCAGTTGCCGGCGCAGGAGCCGCAGCCCGCCCATCCGGCAACACCGCCGGCGCCCGCGACGCCGCCTGCTCCCGTCAGGCCGCCTGCAGCCGTCACGCCGCCGGCCGCGCCCGCCGGCGAGACCGCCAAGGCGCCGGCGCGACCCGCAGCGCTGCGCTACGAGATGCAGGTCGTCTACACGGAGGAGCAGGAGCTCGGGACCATCGTGACGAAGCTCGCGCAGAAGGGACTGACCACCGAGAAGCTCGGCATCGTCCCGGCCTCCGAAGGCAAACGCAGCGCGACGCTGACGCTCGCGCTGCCGGACCCGGACCTGTTGAACGGACTCGCGAGCCTGCTCGATCCGGCGACGATCGTGCGCTGCACGCCGGCCGCCGCCGAGAAGGGCGTGCGTCAGCCGGTACCGGCGAAGCAGGCGCCGCGCGTCTACTTCGCGTTCGAGGACACCGAGGTCGACAAGGTCTTCGCCACGATCGCGAAGATCGCGGGCACGAACATCGTGATCGACAAGGAAGTGAAGGGCAAGGTCACGGTGCGGCTGCAGAACGTGCCGTGGCGCGAGGCCCTCGACGTCACCGCGCGCCAGGTCGGTGCGAAGGTCACCGAGCAGGGCGAGAACGTGTTCCACGTCGAGCCCGCGAAGCCGGCGGCGCCGGCGACGCCCGCGCCGCGCTGAGTCACCGCTTCGCTGCGATCGCCGGCATGCCGTCGGCGATCCACTTGCGATACCGGCTCTCGACGCGTTCGCGCAGCACGCGGCTGTCGCCGCCGCAGCTCTCGGGATCGTCGACCGCGAGACGTTCCATGAACAGCCGCGGCATGCGCGCGGGTGGTCGGAACAGGGGCGTCTCGCGCGACAGGTAGCACGGCTCGCAGCGCAACGCGATCGACACGAGCGGGGCCCTGGCCCGGCACGCGATCTCGAACGCGATGCGGCCGAACTCGTGCAGCTTGCCCTCCTGGGAGCGTGTGCCCTCGGGGAACACGAACAGGTGCATGCCGGCGCGCAGGCGATCGAGGGCGCTCGTCAGCACGTGGTCGATCGACATCGGGTCGAGGCTCGGGCCTTCGAAGTGCATCGCGCCCTCGAGCAGCGGGCGCAGGAGCCAGCGCCGGTACACGGACGGCTTCACGATCGTGCATCCGTGCACGAGCGTTGCCATCATCGCGGTCGGGTCGAGCTGCGTCGGGTGGTTCGCGACGACGACGCACGGGCCCGCGGGCAGGCCGAGATCAACCTCGCGCCAGTCGAAGTGGATGATGCGGAAGGTGCGCAACCACCAGTGCATGATGCGCACCCCGCGCGCGGAGACGCGGTGCAGGATGCGCGCGCGCGCGTGCGGCTCGCCGCGCCAGAAGAGGCAGAACAGCGCGAACGGCACGTAGCCGCTCGGCGCGACGATCAGGTAGAAGCCGACCGTGATCGCCGCGCGCACGGTGCGCAGCACGCGCCAGAGTGGATCCAGGCCCGAGCGGGCGGTCTTGGCCTCAGGGGACGGCATGTCGGCGGCGCCGTTGTAGGCAGCGCCGCCCGAGCGCGGCAACGTTCCCAATACAAAGTTGCTAGAAGAACCCGAGCGTCATCGTGCCGCCGTTCGACGTGGCGAGGCCGAACGGCGTGATCCCGGCGTCGAGCACCGCGGTCTGCGCGTGGATCTGGAAGCCGACGAACGCGGCATGGGGCGGGACCGTGAACAGGTTCAGCTGTGTCGTGGGCGGCGTCGCGAGGAACGCCAGCAGCACGTCGAGGCTCGCGTGCGCGAAGCAACCCGGCATGCCGATCGAACCGAGCGGCACGCCCGGGTTGAACTGTGTCAGGCCCAGCACGAGCACGCCGGCGACCGCGGACGGCCGCAGGTTGCCGGTCTGCAGCGGGAACGGCCTGCCGAGCACCGGCGGTGCGCCGGTCCAGTCGAGCGTCACCGGCAGGAACCCCGTGCCACTCGAGAACGGCACGCCCGCGCTGAGGTCGACGGATCCCGGATCGTGGGTCGCGCCGCCGAGTCCGTACCCCGCGAGCACGGGCCGGTTCGCGCCGACGGCGACGCCCTGGTAGCAGAGCTTGATGCGTCCGTCGCTGTGCAGCTGGATCTGGAACGTGCTCCGCAGAGTCGGATTGTAGAAGTCGGCCGCGTTGACCCAGGTGAAGTACGCGACCGCCGGCGTCGCGTCGTAGTAGGCGGTGCCGAACGCGGTCAGATCGATGTCGGTCCAGAACGCCGAAATGCGCGGGCCCTCGGACAGGAACGCGGGCACGAACGGCGCGGCCGGCGCGCCGTTGTTGAAGTTGTCGAGCCAGACGAAGCCGTTCGAGCAGAAGCCCGCGATCGTGCAGATGCCGCCCGGATTCTGGAACGGGAACGGCAGCGTCTGGTCGATCGACTGGTCGTCCTGCAGCGGCACGACGTTCGAGTAGCCGGTGAAGAACGAGTTCGACGTCGCCTGCACGAGGTAGCCCGGCGCCGGGATCGGCACGAGCTCGAACTCGAGGTTGGAGAGGTCGAGCGAAGCGCCCGTGAACAGCTCGTAGAAGCTGGCACCGCTGATGCCGGTCTGCGGCGGGCACCCCGCACCGTAGGTCGCCCACGTGCCGCTGACGAACGGGCACGTCGGGCGGTCCTGCAGCTGCCAGCCGCCGAAGCCGTTCGGCAAGAACTCGAACGCGCGCTGCGCGAGGTCGAAGTTGCCGGCCGACCACTGCTCGTAGAGCGTCGCGAGCGTGCCAGTGCTGTGCGGGATCACGGCCGAGAAGTCGGTCGAGCCCGGGTCCGGCACGCCGCCCGGCGACACGCCGCAGACCGCCGTGTGCGGGACCTGCGCGACCGTCGTCGTCGGATGGAACCAGACCGTGAACTCACCGGTGCCGAGCAGCTGCAGCTGCACCGTGAACCGGATCGTCGGGTCGTACGACTCGAACGTGCGGAACCACGTGATCACTTCGCGCCCCGGCAGGGAGTTGTGGTAGACGCCCGAGCCGTCGACGCCGTCGGTGACGAGGTCGGTCCACAGCGCACAGATGCGTGCTGCGCCGGCGGCCAGTGCGGGGCCTGTTCCGGAGCAGCAGCCCGAGTCCGGGTTGCTGCTCGCGCCGAGCCACAGGAAGCCGTTCGTGCTGACCTCGGCGCCCACCCAGGCGGTGCTGAGCGCCGGGAACGGCGTGGCAAACGTGATCGCGGGGAACACCACGTCGTCGTCGCTGCCGAGCAGCGTGCCGAGGTTCGGCTCGTAACACGGCGCCGAGCTGGTCTGGGCGCGCACGAGGGCGGCGAGAGCGACGATGGTCGTGGTCAGGAGAGCGGCGTGCATCGGCAGATTCCTCACGTGGTGGGGTCGCTGTGCTCACTCGGGCAGTGAGCCGCGCGGCCGGGGCAGGGGGCACGGACGAAGCGTCCGAGGTCGGCTCATGGTCGAGCTGCCCGCAACGAGCGTCAAGGTGCGGCGACGGCGCGCGGTGGGTCGGTTTCCGCGGCCGATGTCGCGCGGCGCAAGAGGCCGAGGAAAGCCGCCCGCTCGACGTACAGCAGATACAACGCGAGCACGCAGACGCCGGCGAGCATCGGATCCGACAAAGCCGCGAGGCCCGTGCCGTCCACGAAGATCCAGAACGCGAGGATGTTCACGATGATCGGCCCGAGCACGAGCAGACCGAGGCCGCGCGTGCGCGGGATCGCGACGAGCAGGCCGCCGAGCACTTCGAGGACCTTGACGAACTTCAGGTAGCCCGTCGCCCCGAAGGCCGCGAAGAAGTGCGCCTTGGCCGAGTCCGGAGGCGGCGGCTCCTGTGGCGGAACCTGGTCGAACAGGACCACGAGTCCCGCGAAGACGAACAGCAGGCCGAGCAGCGCGCCGGCGATGGTGGGGATGTGTTTCATCGTGATCCGTTCTCAGTC
This sequence comes from Planctomycetota bacterium, assembly GCA_036376355.1. GTDB lineage: Bacteria > Planctomycetota > UBA1135 > UBA1135 > UBA2386 > DASVAL01. The sequence goes on along the minus strand of DASVAL010000078.1, from coordinate 12,039 downwards.
CTCGGCCTCGCTCTCGGCGCGCGAACTGCACGCCTTGCGTCCCGCGCGCTCCGTGCGTTCGCTGCCCGAGCCGGCCTCGAGCAGCAGCTTCGCCATGGCGACTGCCCGATCGGCAAGGCCGCGCGCGCCCGCGTGCAGCTGCTCGCTCTTCTGCACGACCGCCACGTTGCGCTCCATGTCCTCGGCGGTCCAGCCGCGACTGTGCGCGATGAACGGGAACTGCGGGAAGTGGCAGCCGAGCTCGGCGAAGAACGTCAGCATCTGGCCCGCGACGGCCTGGATGTTGTCCTGGCCGCCCGTGATCACGAAGCCCGCCACCTTGTTGCGCAGCAAGACGCGGTTGCGCAGCGTGATCTGGTTCTGGATGCAGTTCATGCGCTCGGTCATCTTGTAGTAGAGCGAGCTCGCGCTGCCCCAGCGGATCGGCGTCGCGACGAGCACGACGTCGGCCCAGAACACGAGCGCCTCGTAGACCTGCTCCATCTGGTCCTTCGGGTCCATCTGCGTGATCGAGCACGGCCACGTGCACGCGCCGGCGGCCTTGCTGTAGAAGCCTTCGCAGGTGCGGAACGAGAGCTCGTGCAGGCGCAGCAGCCTCGTCTCGGCGCCGAGCGAGCCCTTCGCGTGATCGATCGCCGAGCTCAAGAGCGCGTCCGAGGTCGAGTAGCGCGGGTGCTGGCTGTCCATCGCGGTCGTCGAGATGCCGAGCACGCGCACCTGGCCCGGCGCGCGCTGCAGCGCGCGTTCGAGCGCGTGCGCATGCGGCACCTTCTGCCGCTTCGTCGCCGAGCCGAGGTCGATCCACAGGTGCCCGTCGCGCTCGGCCAGCGTGTACCGCGGCACCTTGTCGGCCTCGAAGCCCGGCTCCCCCTCGCCGGTCACGCGGTGGAACTTGTAGTAGTGCCACGGGCACACGACGTAGTCGCCCTCGAGGTGCCCGGCGCCGAGCGGGCCGCCGACGTGGTTGCAGGCGCCCGAGACCGCGCCGAACACGCCGTTCACGCAGGACAGCGCGATCGACTTGTTGCCCGCGCGGATCTGCGCGAGCGGACGTTGCCGCAGGGTCTCGATCGGGCCGAGGTCGTGCCAGGATTCGTGCATGGAGGTGTTCCGCGGAGTTGCATCCTAGCGGTGCCGCACCGGACCGACCCTTCGCCTGATCCGGGAAACGCGCGCTTGACCCGTGAGTGGTCGATCGGTGAAGTGACGCTTTCTGCGTCACCTGACGGTGACCGAGAGAGCGAGGCAGTCTGGGATGGCGAAGAACCATGTCCTGCTGATCCACGGCATCGGCCAGCATGCGAAGGGCTGGTCCGCGCGCTGGCAGAGCTGCGTGCGCGAGAACGCGCAGCTGTTCGCTCCGTACGACGACGACCCCGCGGGCTTCGACGCGGACGTCGCGTTCGCGGAGATCACCTACGACCACGTCTTCGAGCAGGGTTTCCGCCAGCGCTGGCAGAACCTCGCCGGCGCGCTCGATGATGCGTCCGTTCCCGCGCCGGTGCGGACCGTGTTGTCGGAGCTCTCGCAGTCGCCCGATGCGCGGCTGCCGGCATTCGTGTGGACACACTCGCTCGACTTCATCCTCTGGTACTCGTTCGCGCAGGCGCGGCAGGCCGTCATCGCCGAGGTCGGGCTGCAGATCGCCGAGGCGCTGCGCAAGGCCCAGCGCGAGGAGGCCGACGTGCACATCCTCGCGCACAGCCTCGGCACGAGCGTCGCGCACGACACGCTGCTGTGCCTCGCCGCTTCACCGGACACGCAGAACGCGTTCGATCCGAAGCACGGTGGCTACCGCTGGGCCTCGTACGTCAGCGTCGCGAACGTCTCGCGGGTCATGGGGGCGCTGCAGTCGCCGAGCGACGACCTCGACGCCGACGCGTTCCGGCCGCACAGCTCGCGCGTCCAGGGCAAGGACCTCGTCGCGACGTTCGTCAACGTGCGCCACCAGCTCGATCCGTTCACGTTCCCGCGGCGCTTCAAGCCCGAGTGGCCGTCGCCGCCGTACTGGCCGATCGAGGTCGACCGGTTCGACGAGCCGGGGCTGATCCACGACCTCGAGACGCAGTTCGACAATCCGCTCGCCGCGCGCACCTGCCTGCGGCTGTTCACGGGGCGCAAGGGTCTGGGCAGCAAGGCCGAGATGGACGTCGCGTGGCGGCGCTACGACCAGAAGTACGGCCGCAGCGGCGGCGACCTGTTCGCGTCGATGCGCCGGCTGCTCGAGCCGGACGCGGACCGGCTGCTCGGTCCCGGCGAGTTCGCGCGCTTCATCGTGACGTACGCGAAGGAGATGCTCGCATGAAGGCCCCCTGGCTCGCCGCCGTGCTCGCCGCCGCGTGCGCGAGCGGACCCGTCTCGCCGCCGCCGTTCGTGGAGATCCCACCTGCGGTCGCGCAGGATCCGGCGAGCTTCGCGGGTTTCGTCGCGAAGAACGAACAGGCCGAGGATCCCGGCTCGCCGTGGACGGTCTCGGGACCGCACCTGCGCACAGCCCCGCAGTACGTCGAGCTCGTGGGCGACCTCGACGTGCACATCGGCCCGACGCTGACCTGCAGCGACTACGTCGCGACGCTGCAGGACCTGCTCGAGCGCATCGAGGCGAAGGGCTTCGCGGCGCGGCCCGAGGGCAAGCGCGCGCTCACGATCCTGCGCGCGCTCGTCGGCGAGGAGCGGACGCGGCTCGCCGTGCACGGCGACGGGCCGCTGGCCGGCGCGAGGAACGACCGCGTCGAGCTGCTGCCCGGCAAAGCCGTCGACGTCGCCGACGACCTCGGCTTCCCGAACCAGTCGTGGGTCGTGACCGGCTTCGGCGGCAGCGATGTGCCGCGCATCCCGATGGTCGCGAAGACGACGATCGACGCGCGTGGCACCGAGGTCTGGCGCCGGTTCCTCGACAAGGACCTCGCGTTCTGCGTCGCGACGTTCTTCGACTTCGCGGACCGCCTGCAGCTGGCCACGGTCGACGTCGACAGCGCGATCGTGAGGCTCGGCCAGAATGCCGCGGCCTGGCAGAACTATCTGCAGCGGGGATACCCGCAGTATCCGTGGGAGAACTTCGCGAACGGCCTGCTCGTCTCGTCGGCCTGGGATCGTGCGCCGCGGCACCAGTTCGTGCTGTTGCACCCGGAGCCCGGGATCGTCTTCGACGTCGACCGGGCCGACAGCGCGGACCTGGACCTGGCGCTGCTCGTGCACGCGCTCGGCTTCCTCTACTACGGCGGCGACGACCGCGGCTGGTTCCTCGGCGCGTCGGCCACCGGGGCGCTCTCCGAGGACGAGGGGGACGGCTTCAGCTACGGCCTTACGCTTCACGCGGGCTTCACGAACGGGGACAACCCGCTGCCGCACGTCTCGGTGGGGCTCTTGTGGCACGAGGGCGTCGACGACGACGGATTCCAGGTCTCGATCGGCGTCGACGTGCTACGGCTGTTCGGCGGCAAGTAATCCGAGGTGGTGGGTTGGCCCGGCATCACGAGTCCGCCGCCTCCGGACAAGGCGCGCCAATCCGGCGCGTGTACTGGCCGAGGCGCTTGTCCCCTGACGCAACGGCGAGACAATCGGGCTCCGCGTGCCACCACCGCGCGCGGTCCCTACCCTTCGAGCCAGCATCCATGAGTCAGAATCGGTGGGCCGGATTGTACCCGCATCTCGAACCGCGTGACGCCAGCGCGGCGGAACGGACCGACTCGTCGCGCGCGGAAGACGGCGGCGAGATCGGGCAGCTCGAGCACCGCGGTCTCTGGAACCGCGCGCTGGACCTGCTGGTGGCCGTCGTGGCCCTCGTCGCGCTCGCACCGCTGTTCGTCCTGATCGCGCTGGCCGTGAAGCTCGACTCGCGGGGGCCCGTGTTCGTCTCGACGTGGCGCCTGGGTCCGAACGGCCGCGCGTCCAGGACCCTGAGGTTCCGCTCCGAGCGCTCCGGCGCCGAGGCTCGCATCGCCGCGTTGTCCTCGCGCGAGGAAGTGCTCGCGCCGCGCGTGACGCGCGTCGGCAAGCTGCTGCGGCACTTCAGCCTCGACGAGCTGCCGCAGCTCTGGTGCGTGTTGAGCGGCGAGACGAGCCTGTTCGGCCCGCGCCGTCTCGCGCCGCACGAGGTCGATGGTCACCTGACGTGGCCGCCGTCCGCGTCTCGGCGTTCCGGCCAGCTCGTGTCGCTCGCAGATGCACTGCGGGCGCGACAGCGACCGGAAGCGATGGGAACATCGCGACCTACGCGCTGAGCTGCGGCAAGAACACACCGCTCACGAAGGCCTCTTCCCGGGAGGCTCCGCGCGGCGCGCCGGCGTTCCGCGCCGCCCGCGCCGCCTTGGCTCATTGCCGCCGCGCGTGCTCTCGCTACGATCCGGGAGACGCCTGCCACTGCAGGAAGGCAGTCCGGCGCGCCCGGCTGTTGCGGGCGTGGGAACCTGAAGACCAAGAAGGAAACAGCGATGACGGACGAGTACTTTCCTTGCCTCGACCACATGGGGCTCACCGTCGGGCAGGCCATCGGCTACTGCAGCAGGATCGGGAATTGGCAGCTGCAAAAGCACACTGGTGGGGGGCACGTCCCGTTCATCGACGAGGAGTTGGACCTCCCGGTGAAGAACTGTGAGGACTACCCTCCGGGTGCGTTGCTGCCGACCGGCGGCTCGGTCGGAGCAGAGCTCGAGAACCCGCAGGACGCTGCCGCGCGCCGCCCCGGCGTGGACGAACCCTAGTCCGGGCCTGGGCCTGCCACTGCGGCCGAGACAGTCGGGACGTTGGGCGCTATTGCCAGTCGCGCGCGAGGCGCACACCTAGCCAGTGTGCGAGGTATCCGGGCCGGTTGTAGATCGAGTACGACGTCCGCAACGTGCTGATGCGAGAGCCCCAACTGCCGCCGCGGACGCAGCGCAGCCGCTCTGCCTCCGGAAGCTCGCTTGGGTCGCGTGCCCCGACGACCTCCGGCTCGCGCCCATAGAACGTCTCGCACCACTCCGAGACGTTGCCGGCGACGTCGAACATGCCGAACGGATTCGCCTTGAAGGTGCCGACCGGCGCGTGCTCCAGGTAGCCGTCGCTCCAGTCTGCTCCTCCTGGCTCCCGCATCGATTCTGCCACGGTTGCGTCGCGAAGGTTCTCCAGCCCCTTCATCTGCATCGGCAGGAGGCCTGCGAAACGCGGCGAGTCCTGACGGTCGGCGCGACCTGCGTATTCCAGCTCGTACGCAGCCGGCAGCCGCAGGCCGAGCCGTCCTGCAAACCGACGCGCCTCGAACCACGAGATGCTCTCGACCGGGTGCACCGCCGTGTATTCGAGGCCGGCTCTCTGTGTCCCGGCCGGTCGCCGCGAAGGATTCGCGAACATCACGCGTTGCCACTGTCCCTGCGTAGTCTCGTGAGTGGCCAGCAGGAACGGGGCCAGCGTCACGTGCACTGGCCCCTCGTTCAGCTCAGCGTCCGGCTCACGCGAGCCCATCTCGAGATCGGTGCCGCCGGGGAGCAGCACGAACACGATGCCCGAATCGGCCGCCAGCGGGCCCGGCAGTCCGTTCGCGATCGGCGGCTGGCTGCCGCTCGCCACGTGCCAGAACATCCAGTAGCCGGCCGGGTTCTTGCCCAGCGGCACGAGGCCGGCTTGCTCGCGGCGCGGCAACGAGCGGAACTCGGGCCGGCGCTCGAGATCGGCGAACACCTCGTTCCACGAGATCTGCATCGCGGCAGCGGCTCGGGCCGGCACCTCGCTGCCTTCGAGCAGCGTGCGCTGGACACGCGAATAGGTGTCCTGCAGCCGTTCGACCTCGGCGATCATGGCCTCGAGCTCGCGTTGCGTGAGCGGCGGCGATGGTTCGCCTGCCGCTGCGGCTTCGGCCCTGTAGACGGGCAGCTGGTCGAGCAACGCGGCGGTGCGCTGCAACCATCGCACGGTGCGCTCGCGCGACTCGGGCAGCAGTGGAGTCAGGTCGACTTCGGCTTCCTCGATCAGTGCCCGCGCGGACATCACGTCGGCGAGCCGTTGGGTTTCGCGGCGCGACTGGTCGAGGCCCGCGACGAACCACACGGCCAGCGCCGCCATCAGCACGAGTGCTGCGGCACTCGTCGCCGCAATGCCGTGATTGCGTTCGACCCACAGCCGGATCGCGCGCACGAGCGTCAGCCGTTGCGCGCTGACAGGGCGGCGCTCGAGGTACGACTGGATGTCCTGTCCGAGCTCGAGTGCGGTCGCATAGCGCGTGGCTGCGTTGCGGGACATCGCCTTCCCGCAGATCGCCACCAGTTCCTCGGGCGCCGACCGGTCGAGATCCCGGATCGGGATCGGCGGCCCTCCGAGCACGTGAGACAGCACTGTGCGCGGCGTCGCCTCGCCCTCGGTCGGCATGTACGGAGCGATGCCCGCGAGCAGGTGGTACAGGATCGCGCCGAGCGAGTAGACGTCCGAGCGCGGTGAGATCTCGTCGACGAGGCCGGCCGCCTGTTCCGGTGCCATGTAGGCAGGCGTACCCATGACGCGGCCGTCCCTCGTGACCAGCGGCGGCTCGGGCAGGGACGGCTCGTCGTTGCCGGGCGCGGCCTGCGGCTGGCCCTGCGTCGATGCGGGCGGATCGACGAAGCGCACGTCGTGGTCGTCGTCGCGGCCCAGGACGCGCGCAATGCCCCAGTCCATCACGTAGGTCTCGCCGAACCGGCCGACCATGACGTTGGCCGGCTTGAGGTCGCGGTGCACGACGCCCTTCGAGTGAGCGAACGCCATCGCGTCGCAGACCTTCATCAGCACGCCGAGCGCGCGCGTTCGCGTCCAGCCGCCCTTGCCGGTGCGCACGCTCTCGAACACGCGTGCGAGGTTGTTGCCGCGCACGAGCTTCATCGTGAAGAACAGGCTGCCCTGCGCGTCGATGCCGAGCTCGTGCACTGGCACGATGCCGGGATGGTCGAGCTGTGCAGTGACCTGCGCCTCGCCGAGGAAACGCACGGTGCGGTCGATGCGGCGCGCGCTGGTGCTGCCGGGCTCACCGGGGGCGTTGCCTTGCATCAGGACCTTCATCGCGACGCGCCGCCGCAGCTCGCGGTCCTCGGCGCTGAACACGCACCCCATGCCGCCGCGGCCGACCTCCTTGCGCACCGTGTAGCGCTGCGCGCGGTCGCGGTGCGCCTGAACGCTCGCGAGCAGGTCGGAGTACGGAATGTTCTCGCGGCTGCCGAGGGTGCCCGAGTCCTCCGAGAGCTCGCCGGATTCGCTGATCACGGTTCGAGCGCCTCTCCGCGCCCGCGCTTGTGTGCCTGCGCAGCCCCGGCCTGTCGCGCCTTCGATTCCACCTGTCTGCACGCTTCCAGCTGTCTCTCGTCCACCATGCGGAACCTCCTCGTTCCGTGCCCTCCGCACCGGCCCCATGGTTGCCGGCTGTCAGTGCGGGGTCAACCCCGCGCCGTCGTCGCCGTCGTCGCCGTCCGCGGTTCGGCTGCGGGCGGTGACAAGGGCAGGCCGAGCTGCCGCCACGCCTGCAGACCCCCGGCGAGCGGCCGGATCCTCGTGATGCCGCGGCGGATCAGGAGCAGCGCCACCCGGGCGCTGCTGGCTTCGTTGGGTCAAGTGCAGTAGAGCACGACGTCGCGATCGCGCGGAATCGCGACGTGATGCAGCTCGATCTGCTCGGCCGGAACGCGCAACGCGCCGGGGATCACGCGCGGGTCGGCGTCGAAGTCGAGCGCGTGGCGGAGGTCGACGAGGAACAGCGGCTCCCCGTCCGCGAGCTTCCGGTGCAGGTCCTGCGGCTCGATGCGAGCGACGCGCAGCCCGCGCAGGAACGCCCGCCGCCGCACGACCTTGACCAGCACGAGCAGCACGATGCAGCCGGCCAGGATGCCGAGCAACCAAGCGCCGCCGAGTGCGGCGTGCTCGGCGAGCTGCTCGAGCCGGTCGGACAACGCGTAGCCCGGCAGCAGGAAACACAGCGTCCACACGGCGGCTCCGAAAGTGTCGAGCAGCAGGAAGCGCGTCCACGTCATGCCGAACATGCCGGCCAGCGGCGGCGCCATCGTGCTGAGGCCCGGCACGAACTTCGCGCCCACGAGCGTCAGCACCTGGTTCCGCGCGAAGCTCGCCTGCGTGTCGCGCACGCAGGCGTCGGGTTCGAGCGCGAGGCGGCACAGCAGTGCGAGCACGCGGTTGCCGCGCCGCCGGCCCAGCAGGAACCACAGCGAGTCGCCGAGCAGGCAGGCCGCCAGCGAGAGCCCCGCCGCGGTCAGCAGGTCCAGCTGCCCCGTTCCCGCGAGCGCGCCGGCCGCGAGCAGCACCGGGATCGCCGGCACCGGGATGCCGGCCTGCGAGCCGAGGACCCAGAGGAAGACGACGAGGTAGCCGTTCCGGACCAGCGTGTCGACGAGCGATTGCATGAGTGCGCGGGCCGATCGAAGCAAACGCGCCCTCCCGAAGCGAGCACGTGTTACCCTGGAGTGCAAACGATGAGCAGGAGCTTCGACGCAATCGTCATCGGCACGGGGCAGTCGGGCCCCGCCCTGGCGCGGCGCATGGCCGGTGACGGGTTGAAGGTCGCCGTGATCGAGCGCAGTCTTCCCGGCGGCACGTGCGTGAACACGGGCTGCATCCCGACCAAGACCCTCGTCGCCTCCGCCAAGGTCGCGGCGATGGCGGCCCGCGCCGCCGAGTACGGCGTCGTGCTGCCGGGCCCCGCGCGCGTCGACATGCCCGCGGTCAAGGCGCGCATGCGCAAGGTCGTCGAGCGTTCGCGCCGAGGCGTCGGCAAGAGCCTCGAGCAGAACCCGAACGTCGCGTTCGTGCGCGGTCACGCGCGGTTCGTCGCGGCCGACGCGGTCGAGGTCGAAGGCGAGCGGCTGCGCAGCGGCCGCATCTTCGTCAACGTCGGTTGCCGCGCGGCCTGGCCCGACCTGCCGGGCGCGGGCGAAGTGCCGTGGTTCGACAACGTGAGCCTGCTCGCGTCGGACGAGCTGCCGCGCCACCTCGTCGTCGTCGGCGGCAGCTACATCGGCCTCGAGTTCGGCCAGATGTACCGCCGCTTCGGCAGCGAGGTGACGATCCTGCAGCGCGGCGAACGGTTGATTCCGCGCGAGGACGACGATGTCGCGGACGCGATGCGCGCGATGCTCGAGCGCGACGGTGTCCAGGTGCGCACGAACAGCGCCTGCGCGTCGGTCGCGCGGGCCGGCGACGGTCTCGTCGTCACGGCGGCCTGCTCGCCGGGGCCGGCCGAGATCGCGGCGTCGCACCTGCTGTTCGCGATCGGCCGCGTGCCGAACACCGACGACCTCGGCCTCGAACGCGCCGGCGTGCAGACGGACTCGCGTGGTCACATCGTCGTCGACGACAGGTTGCGCACGAACGTGCCCGGCATCTGGGCGCTCGGCGACTGCAATGGGCGCGGCGGCTTCACGCACACTTCGTACAACGACTACGAGATCGTCGAGGCGAACCTGTTCGACGGCGGCGACCGCAAGGTCAGCGACCGCATCACGGCCTACGCGCTCTACACCGATCCGCCGCTCGGGCGCTGCGGCATGACGGAGCGCGAGGCGCGTGCGCTGGGCCGTGCCGTGCTGGTCGGCCGGTACTGGATGGAGGACGTCGGCCGCGCGTACGAACGCAGCGAGGTCGAAGGATTCCTCAAGGTCCTCGTCGACGCCGAGACGAAGCTGATCCTCGGCGCTTCGTTCTTCGGCATCGAAGGCGACGAGGTGATCCACACGATCCTCGAGTTGATGTACGCGAAGGCGCCCTACACGGTCGTCACGCGCTCGATGCCGATCCATCCGACGGTCTCGGAGTACCTGCCGAGCCTGTTCCACTCGCTCGAGCCGCTGGTCTGAGGCTCGCTCAGCCGGTGGCCGGCAGGTCGTGCACGGACAGCAGCCCGTGCCGGCGCCAGCCGATCGTCAGCATCCAGGTGCGTGCGTCCGTGACCGGGCGGACGATCGCTTCCAGACCGCGAACCTTCAGGGGCTCGCGGAACCCGTCGAACCAGGGCGCCGACGTGAAGGTGTCGATCGGCCCCGGCACGGAGACCTCGCGGCCTTCGGCGGCGTGCTTCTTGCCGTTGCCGAGCACGTAGACGAGCCCGTTGCGGACCTCGCGCGGCGTCTTCAGGATGCGGTCGTGGTAGCGATCGGCGAACACGTTGCGGCGGCGTCCCCAGAGCTTGTTCAGGGTCCTGGCGATCCGGATCGCGAGGCCCTGCAGGCCCCGCGAGAGCGCGCGGCGGTCACTCGCCTCGACGAGCAGGTGCAGGTGGTCGTTGAGCACCGCGAAGTGGCAGAGGCGGAAGTTCCCGCCGCCGGCTGCACTGCCTCCGCCAGTGCAGCCGGCGGCGAACGCGGCGCGCAGTGCCTTGTATTCGGCCTTGCTGCGCAGACGCGGCAAGCCCCGCTGCAGTTTGAGCGTCACGTGCGCCGGGAACCGCGCGGCCAGGACCGCGCGCGGCGCGTGGCTGACCATGGCCCTCTGGCCCTTCGGCTTCCGACCCGCGCCAGCACGGCTCCCGCCGCGCTGGCGGCGGAAAGGCAACACGCCCTGCTGCGGCTGCTTCGTCCGCTGCGGCTGCTTCGACTTCGTACGAGGGAACGCCATGGGCTCCGCAAGTAGTGGAATCCGCAGGCGCTGATTCAGATGGGATGAGAGGGCCGGTCCCGCAGAAGTCTCCCGAGAATGGGAGCTCCAATAACAAGAACAGGACCGACCCATGACGCACTCTACCTCCACGTTCCCCACCATGACGATCGGCCTCGACGTCGGCGACAAGAAGACGCACTTCTGCGTGCTCGACAGTGCACGCACGGTTGTCGCGCGTGGTTCGTTCCCCACCACGGCGGCGGCTCTCCGCAAGGCACTGGCGCCTTTCGCCGGAGCTCGCGTGATCCTCGAGGCGGGATCGCAATCGCCATGGATGTCGCGCGAGCTGCAAGCACTCGGGTACGCGGTCCACGTCGCCGATGCCAGGCGTGTGCAAGTGATCGCCACCGACCCGCGCAAGAGCGACCGCCGCGACGCGGAGATCCTTGCCCGGCTCGGAGCAACGATGCCCGAACTGCTCGGCAACGTGCATCACCGCAGTGCACAGGCGCAGGGGCATCTGTGCATCGTCCGTGCACGCGACCTGCTGGTACGCATGCGGCGTATGGCCGTGCAACAGGTCCGTGGCTTCTGCAAAGCCTTCGGCGTCCGCCTGCCGAGTTCCTCGACGCACGCCTTCTCGAAGAAGGTCGCAGACCAGATCCCGAACGAGCTCAAGCTCGCTGTCGACCCACTGCTGCACCAGATCACGGAATTCTCGAAGCTGATCGACGAGTACGAGGACAAGCTCGCGGAAATTGCGAAGCAGCAATACCCGGAGACGCTCCGGCTCCGGCAGGTCGACAGCGTTGGTCCGCTGATCTCGCTCAGCTTCATACTGGCGGTCGAGGATCCGCGTCGGTTCCCCAAGAGCCGTAGCGTCGGCGCGTGGCTCGGCCTCTGCTCGCGCAGCCATGCCTCCGGCGACAGCGCACCACAGCTGCGAATCAGCAAGGCCGGGGACAAGTTCATGCGTCGCCTGCTGGTGCAGGGCGCCGCGCGAATGCTCGGTCCATTCGGCAAAGACTCGGATCTCCGACGCTACGGCCTCAAGCTGATCGCAAGGGGCGGCAAGGGCGCAAAGAAGCGCGCTGTGGTCGCTGTCGCGCGCAAGCTCGCGGTCCTGATGCACCGCCTCTGGATCAGCAACACCGACTACGAACCACTCCGCTCGACCAACCGCGCCCAGACCATCAGCGCCTAAGCACGTGCCTTCAGCACGAACATCACAGATCAACGGGACCAGGCTCCGGCCTGCCACCGTGGCTAAGAGACTCACCGCCCGATCCCGGCGACTGCGTATTCTGCCAGACCTTCGAGGTCGGGATTCAGCTCGCAGCGCCGGATCGGACGGATCCCACCGTGCACCAGCTCGAACCGCTCGAGCGCTCAAGAGTGCGTATGGAAGCCTGCGGAAGTCTCCAGCCGTTTCGGTGTGCGGGCGCCAAGGCGCCAGATCCTGTGAGGAGGTGAATCCCAGCAACATCGCCCCTTGAC
>DASVAL010000067.1:0-9106 GCA_036376355.1 Planctomycetota bacterium | reverse complement strand
CACGTCGCCGTCCGTCACTTCGCCGTGTTCGCAGAACTCCGCCCGCCCGCTGCCCAGTTCGTGCGCATGCACCCCATCCAGCCAGAACACGTGGAAGTGAACGTTGAGCCGCATCCCCGAATCGAACCTCTGCACGAACGCCACCGCACCAGCGCGCGGCCGTGACCTTCCCTGCCGCCGCGCACGCCGTTCGTAGTAACCAGACACCGCGCGCAGAAGGATCCGCCGCACCGCGGCACACGCATCGGGGTCTACGCGCACAGGACCCGCACCCGATACGGCAGCGACAGCACCCACTGCCTCACCGGCACTTCGGGCAGCACCCGATCCACCAGCCACGACGCCGTGTCCACCATTCGCCTGGTCCCGCAAGACGGGCAGAACCCGCGCCCCTTGCACGAGAACGCCACCACGTCGTCCTTCTGGCACGCATCGTCTCCAGCTCGCGCCCCCGCCACTCTGCGCACCTCATCGCCACGACTGCGATGTGGCTCGCCCAGCGCCACGTGGCACGAAACCACGCCGAGTCCAACATCTCGAATGCGCGGCCGATCTGCGTGCGCGAAGAGGCGATCGCGGCAGCCGACTGGGTCAGCGCGCTGACCGGCTGATAGAGCAGCCCCATGTAGCCGAGGAACACCAGGACGTCGCCGACGGTCAAGTGCCCGGCCAGCACACGGTGCGCGCCGATGCCGACCACGACGGCGGTGCCAGCCGCCAACGCGACACCTACCGCGGCGCCGAACCAGAGCAGCGGAGCTCGTCGAACAAGCCGAGCTGCAGCAACGCGCGGTCACCGCGGTGCTCGAGCTGCCGCCCCTGCAACGCGACGTAGTGCTGATGCGGTTCCTGCAGGGGTTGTCGTTCGGTTCGGTGCGGCAGTGCAAGTCGAACGTCGTCGCCGGCTGCAGTGCCGAGCGCGTAACGCTGCGCCCCTGATTGCGCCGGGATCCGTGCGCCAGCACCAGTCATTCCGGCTCGTGCCCTCGGGCGCGTTGTTCCCCTGACCGCCTCCGGCAACTCGCAAGACCATGAACTCGATCACACGACACAGTCCCACTTCACTCGACACGGCTCGCGCGCGGCGTCTGCGCGCCCCCTGCTGCGTCGTCGCCACAGCACTGCTCATCGGTGCCGCGCCGATGACGGCGCAGTCCTGGACCGCCACGCCCGTTGGTCCCTACACGCCGATCTCGCCGACGTTGGCCTACGTCACCATGAACGGCAACAATGCCAACTCGAGCTTCGGCCAGGCCGTCAGCCGGCTCGGCGATCTCACCGGCGACAACCGCGCCGACGTGCTGATCGGCGCACCTGACGAAGTCGGTTTCTTCGCCAACCAGTTCCCCGGCCAGGCCCACGTGCGGTCCGGGCGAACGGGGGCGGAACACGTGTTGCCGTTCCCGTCCAACATGATCGGGAGCACGAGTGGCGACCAGTTCGGTCACGCGGTCGCCGGCCTTCCCGACATCGACGCCGACGGCTTGCCCGACATGATCATCGGTGCGCCACAGGGCTACACCTCCCCGGCCGCCGCGGGCTATGCCCGTGTGATCTCGGGCGGCACGGGCCTCATGATCGCGCTGCCGCCGCCGCTGCCGGGCGGGTTCCCCAACATCGTCGTCGGCGGCTTCGGCTATGACGTCGCCGATGCCGGTGACGTCAACAACGATGGCATCAACGACTACGTCGTCGGCGCGCCGTTCACGGCCGTCAACGGCGTGCAGCACGGCGGGCTCGCGCAGGTCTACAGCGGCGCGACGGGAGCGAACCTCGTGTTCGCCGGCTCGGGCGGCACGATCCCGGGGCTGACGACGAACTCGTTCCTGGCCTACCTCGGCATCTCGGTAGGCGCGGCCGGCGATTGGAACGGCGACGGCTTCGACGACGTCATCGTCGGCGCCTACAACCCGAACGGCATCGGCTTCGCGAACGTCTACTCGGGTCGCTGGATCACGTCGCAGATCGGCCCGCAGATCCTGTCGGTGCTGCAGGGCAACAGTGTGACCGACGGCTTCGGCATCTCGTGCCACGCCGCCGGCGATGTCAACGGCGATGGTCTCGGCGACGTCATCGTCGGCACCTACTTCGGCAACTACATCGAGGTGTTCACTGGCTCGACTGCGGTCACCGTCAATCCGCCGCCGCTCTACTCGATCAGCATGCCGGGCTCGGTTGGCTTTGGCTACGCCGTGTCGGGAGGACTCGACGTCGATGGCGACGGAGCGTCCGACTTCGTCGCTGGCCCCTCCGGTTCGTCCTCGAGTCCGAGCTGGACGGTCCGGGTGTACTCGGGTGCGACGGGCGCGCAGATCCAGCAGTACGCTGGCCCGTCCGCCGGCTACTTCGGAATCGCAGTCGACCTGAGCTTCGACCTCAATGCCAACGGCAAAGCCGAAGTGTTGGTCGGCGAGCCGTTGGGCCAGGTCGGCGGCACCACGACCGGCAAGGCGTACCTCTTCATCAACTAGCGGTCGTGGACTCGCCGCGGCGGCGCGGCGGACCGGGATTCGCCCCGCAATGGATTTCCTGTAACGTCTGCCGCGCGCTCGCGCCGCACTCTCGAAGACCCATGTTCCTCCACCATCTTGCCCGCGGTTGCCCTGTCCTCCTTCTCGCTGTTCCCGGGCTGCTGACGCGAGTGGCCATCGCGCAGGAGCTACCTCCACTGGAGACGACCCTGGAGGTGGACGGCAGTATCAACCCCGAACTCGTTCACAAGCTCGGCTTCATGCGGATGAAGATCGAAGCGCCGGCCGCCGCGGCCGGCATCTGGTGCATACCGATGCTCGATTTCTCGTTGCCGAGCCTGCCGCCCGAGTACCCGACCTGGGCCGCAGCGCTGCAGGCGACGACCGTCGAGTTGTCCACGATGCTGCCCGCGCTCGATTGGGGCAGCTCGTTGACGACCGAAACCTGCCTCGGTTTCGCCGACGACGGGAGCTTCGTGAGCCAGGCCTTGGGCCCGGATCCCAGCGTCTCGCTGCAAGCTGATCCGCTGGCCAATACCGGGTCGGCAATCAGCCAACTGTATGGAGCCAATCCCGTTCCCGGGTGGGTGCAGGGCGTCCAACCATTCGTGTTCAGCATGGACGCGATGATGCAGTTCGCGGCGTGGCGGCGGCTGCAGGACTTGCCGGAGTTCGCGAACACGACGATGGACGAGTTCTTCAACGATCATGGCAGTCAGGGTGGCTGGTGGTCGAAGCTGCTGATGGCGTCGCCCAGCCTGTCGGTGATGTTGGTCGGCATGCGAACGTCGAGCGAGCCACCACCTCCGGGTAACACCATCCGGGGGCTGGTCGGCTACCCCAGCATCGTGCCGAAGCTGACGCGATCGCCACAAAAGACGATCACGTACGTGGGCACTGGTCTGACCTCGGACTTCTCGTTCTGGTCCCAGTGGACTGGACCTTGGCTGCCGATCTACATCGTGGCTGCGGGCGACAGCAAGGTCCTGCACGCCGCCGGCTATCGACCGAACATGCAAGTCGCGCTGATCGCGGCCAACGGCGCGCGCGTCGAATGCAGGGTGACGTGGGAAGACCTCGGCTACGTACGCGTGCACGTCCCGGCGGGCACGCCGAGCGGCTCCTACGACTTGCGCGAGTATCGCTACCTGTTGCGATCGTCGCCCGTGTCGTGGACTGTTTGGAAGCAGATGCTCGCTGGCTACATCCCGCGGTTCCTCGTGCCATGAGCGGGGCCGCGCACACGCCGCCGCGCCCCGATCCGGCACCGGAGTTCGAGCAATTGCTGGCGAGCGCGCTGCGAGCCCTGAACCGCAAGGCGCCCGGACTGCTCGGGGCTCTGTTGCGGCAGCGGTGCCGCACGTCGGACCTCGTACAGTCCGCGCTCGTCGACGCCATCCGTTCGTTCCCGCGTTTTCGCGGCCACCACGAGTCCGAGTTCGTCGGCTGGACGATGCGCATCATGGAACGCAACTCGCTCGACCGCCGGCGGCGGCTCCTGGCAGAGAAGCGCAGCATCGATCGCGACCGAGCTGCAGCCGACGATCCCGACGGTCTGGCCAGTGATCAACGCACGCCCTCGCAGCTCGTGAGCGATCGCGAGCAGCTGCTGCGCGTCGCGCGCGCCATGCGCCGCTTGCCGACGGACCAACGGCGGGTGCTGCAGCTCGTCGCGCTGCGCGGCCGCTCGCACGCTGAAGTCGCGGCTCAGCTGGGGCGCAGCGAGGGAGCTTGCCGCGTCCTGCTCGCCCGAGCGCGGGCCGCGCTCCTGGTGACGCTCGCGCGCCAGGCCGAACATGGGCGTCGCTGACAGCAACGACAGCGACCCGCGGTGGCAGCGCGTGCAGGCGGCGCTGGAGCGATACCTCGTCGCTCGGAGCGGCGGCGAACCGATCGATTTGCTGGCGGCTTGTGACGGTGACGACGGACTCGCGCACGACGTGCGCAAGACATTGGACCAGGCCGGCGGTCTGCTCGACGACGCCCCAGCCGCGAGTACCGCCGAGCTCGGCAGTTTTGGCGACTTCGAGGTCTCGCGCTTGATCGGCCGCGGTGGCATGGGCTCGGTCTACCTCGCACGTCAACGGTCACTGGGCCGCATGGTCGCGCTGAAAGTCCTGAATCGCGGCGGCCTCGAAGTGCCGGCGACCCGCATGCGGCTGAAGCGCGAAGCGGAATTGACGGCGCTGCTCGACCACCCCAACATCGTTCCGATCTACGCCGTCGGCGAAGTCGACGGCGTGCCATTCCTCGCGATGAAGCGCCTGTCGGGTCCGAGCCTGGCCGACGTCGCGCGGCCGCTCGAACCCGAACGGGTCGGGCGCATTGGGCGCGACCTCGCGCGCGCTCTCGACGCGGCGCACACGCTCGGCATCGTGCATCGCGATGTGAAGCCCGCCAACGTCCTGCTCGATGGTGCGACGCCGGTGCTGGTCGACTTCGGACTCGCGCGTGGACAATCCGACCCGACGTTGACCCAAGAAGGCAAGGTCGCAGGGACCTTGCGCTACATGGCTCCCGAGCGGCTCGACGCGAAAAACGACGTGGTCGATCCACGCATCGACGTCTACGGGCTCGGGGCCCTGCTCTATGAGCTCCTGGGTGTCCGCGAGGTTTTCGGTGACGCAACGCCCACGGCATTGGTGCGCGCGATCCTGACGCGCGACCCCGCACCGTTGCGGCTGCGCGGTCGGCACTTCGACCTCGAGACGATCGTGCTGCGCGCCCTGGCGAAGGAACCGTCGCGCCGGTTCCCGACGGCGGCGGCGTTGGCCGACGACCTCGACCGCTACCTCGCCGGCGTGGCCGTGCGCTCGCGGCGCTTGTCGTGGTGGCAGCGCGCAGGCCGCCGCACTGCGCGCTATCCGCGCACCACGGCCGCCGTTGCGGCATCGCTGCTGCTCGCCGCCGTCCTCGGTGTCGCGATGATCTGGCGCGCCGAACGCACGAACGCCGACCGCACGCGCCGTCTCGAACAGGCCCGCACCGACCTCGCCTCCGGCCGGCACGCACGCGCGGACACCACCTTGGCGCTCCTCCTTTCGGCCCATCCTGACGATGCCGAAGTCCGCGAGTGGGCTTCGCGCGCGCGCGCCGAAGTCGCGCTCGACGACCTGCTCGTCATGGTCACGGACCGCTCGAGCAACATCGACGCGCAACAGCTCGTTCGCCTCCAGGAGACGGCGGTGGCTGCCGGCCCGGAAGCGCGGGTGCCGCTGGCAATCGCGTGCGCGCTCGTCGCCGGCCACCGCGACGGACCGGCGGCGGCAATCGCTGCGTTCCAGACCTCGCAACGGGACGCCTGGCACAGTCGCGCCGCGACCGCGCTGTCGCTGTGGGCAAAGAACACGCCGCCGCCCTGGACGCTGCCCGAGACGACGCCCGCGGCAAGCGAAGAGGCGCTGCTGACGGCGCTCATGCTGCGCCTGTCCGGTCACGCACCGCGCACGGTGCTTGCGGAACTGCGGCGCTCGCCGCACGCATCGAACCGTTCGCGAACGCTGTTGCTCGAGGCAATCGCCGAGTCGGAGGCCGGCGACCTCGCGGTCGCCGAATCGGCGCTGCGGGCACTGGCTGACCCCGAATCGAGGCCGACGGTGTGGCGCTGGCTCGGCTACGTGCAACAGCAGCTCGGGAAGCGACCGGAAGCCGAGCTCGCCCTCTCCCACGCCGATGCTTCCCCGGCAGCCGACTACATCCGGCTCGTGCAGCGTTTCAGCGGTCTCGACGCCAACGCCGCCGCTGCCGAGCTCTCCGCGTGGCAAGCGCGTGCGGGCCGATCGGACGAAGTCGAGCGCTTTCTGTGCGAGCACGAAGCCAAGAGCGATCCAGCGCGCGTCGGCTCGGTGCTGGAACGCCTGCGGGCGCTCGGCGAGCGGCAAGCGTACGATCGCATCGGTCGCGATCTCACCGTGAGCGCCATGGTGGAGGTCGCCGCGTGGCACCTGCCGATGCCGTACGACACTGCGGCCCCGGACTTGTCGCTGCATCACAGTTTCCTCGAGCGCTGGTCCGAGCCGGCGGCGAGTCTTCGCCATGCGCCTGCGGCGGCGTCCGCGAAGGCCTGGCTTGCGCGCTCGATGTGCCTCTGCGGTCGCGAGGCGTTGTTGCCAGGGCTCGATCAGTTCGAGGAGTCGTGCCAACAGCTGCCGCTGCGCCCGCGCATTGCGATCGACTACGCTGACGCGGTCGCGGGCATCGGTGACCACGTCGACCCCTTGGTGCGCTCGCACCATCTCCACGCGGCGCGCCGCGTGTTGGGGCGGATCGAGGACGCCATCACGACCGGCACATTGATCGTCGCGACCGACACACAGCGATGGATCGAGTTCCATGCCTGGCAGCTCGCGAGGAAGGCGGAGGATGTTCTCGATGTCGCACGGCGCACTCCCGGCGTTCGCAGCATCCTGCCCGATGACGTGCTTCCCGAAGCCAGCAGAGCCGAAGAACAGGCCGCCAGGCTGCGACCACGCGCGCGATTGCGCTGAGGCCGCGGGCCGCGACGCCCGGACGCCAGTTGCTGACCTTCGAGCCTGCAGATGGGCTGTCACGGCTCGACGCTCAGTGGTGCAACCAGTGGCCGCAGCGCGTTCGTGCCTGAATGCGAGGAAGCCTCGTTGACGACGACGCGCGCACCGCGCAGGTCAGCGAGCCAACCCGGGCTTCGGCAGGGCGCAGAGGACCACCTCACTTCTTCGGATCGATCGCGACGAGCAGGTCCTGCGCCTTGACCTGCGACTTGACGTCGGTGCACAGCTCGCGCACGGTGCCCGCGACGGGCGCGCGCACGACGGTCTCCATCTTCATCGCTTCGAGCGTCAGCAGCGGTTCTCCCGCGGCGACGGGCTGGCCCTCGCGGCAGTGCAGCACGATCACGCGCCCCGGCATCGGCGCGCCGACCTCGCCGGCCACGCCAGGATCGGCGCGGCGCCGCGCCTCGCCTTCCTTCTTGAGCGAACGATCGATCACCGTGATGTGGCGGTTCTGGCCGTTCAGCTTGAAGTAGACCGTGACGTTGCCATGCGCGTCGGGCTCACCCTTCGCTTCGAGCGCCACGACGAGCGTCTTGCCGGGTTCGATCTCGATCCAGACCTCCTGGCCCATGTCGAGGCCGTAGAAGTAGACCGGCGTCGGCAGCAGCGACACGTCGCTGCAGCGGTTCTGGAACGCGAAGAAGTCGTCGAGCACGCGCGGGTAGAGCGCATAGCTGACGACGTCGCGCATCGCGGAATCACGGCCCATGCGCTCGTTCACGTGGCGCGTCGCCTTCTCGAAGTCGAACGGCGGCAGACCGTCGCTCGGCCGGCCGTTCAGCACGGGCAGGCCCTTCAGCACGGCCGCGCGCAGGTCCTCGGGGAAACCGCCGGGCGGGTGCCCGAGCAGGCCCTGGAAGTACTGCACGACGCTCTGCGGGAAGTCGAGCCGCTTGCTCTCGAGCAGCACCTTCTGCTTCGTCGCCTCGGTCGAGGACGCGAGGTCGCTGCGCATCGTGAGCAGGTCGTTCTGGATCAGGAAGACCGCGAAGTCGCCGACCATCTTCGAGCTCGGCGTGACCTTCGGGATGTCGCCGCAGAGCTGGTTGACGATCGCGAAGGCGTTCTTGACGTCACCCCAGCGGTGCAGCAGGCCTAGCGATGCAACCTGCGGGCGCAGGTTCGAGTACTGGCCGCCCGGGATCTCGTGGAAGTAGACCTCGCTCGTGCTGCTCTTGAGCCCGCACTCGAACGGCGCGTACCACTCTCGCACGGCCTCCCAGTAGTCGGCGAGCGGCTGCATCACCCTGTTCGTGAGGCCGGTCTCGCGTGAGTGTCCGCGCAGCGCGGCGATCAGCGCATTCATGCTCGGCTGCGAAGTGAGCCCGGCCATCGGTGCGAGCGCCGTGTCGACGATGTGCACGCCGCTCTCGATCGCCGCGATGTAGGTCGCGATGCCGTTGCCGGACGTGTCGTGCGTGTGCAGGTGGATCGGCAGCTCGGTGACCTCACGCAGGCGCGAGATCAGGATGCGCGCGGCCTGCGGCCGCAGCAGGCCGGCCATGTCCTTGACGCAGAGGATGTGGGCGCCCATGTCCTCGATGCGCCGCGCGTGGTCGACGTAGTAGTCGACGCCGTACTTCGTGCGCGCCGGGTTGTCGACGTCGCCCGTGTAGCAGACCGCGACCTCGGCGATCTTGCCGGTGCGCAGCACGCGCTGCACCGACACCTGCATCGAGTCGAGGTCGTTCAGGCTGTCGAAGACGCGGAACACGTCGATGCCTGCCAGCGCGGCCTCGTCGATGAACGCCTCGACGACGTTCTGCGGATAGCTCGTGTAGCCGACCGCGTTCGCGCCGCGCAGCAGCATCTGCTGCAGCACGTTCGGGATCAGGCGCTTGGTCTGCTGCAGGCGGTCCCACGGGTCCTCGTTCAGGAAGCGGTAGGCGACGTCGAACGTCGCGCCGCCCCAGGTCTCGAGCGAGAACAGCGAGTGGCACAAGAAGGCCGTCGCGGGCGCGATCGCCATCATGTCCTTCGTGCGGACGCGCGTGGCGAGCAGCGACTGGTGCGCATCGCGCATGGTCGTGTCCGTCAGCAGCACGCGTCGCTGTTCGAGCATCCACGCGGCGAAGCGCTCGGGCCCGAGCTCGTCGAGCTTCT
>DASVAL010000065.1:0-36373 GCA_036376355.1 Planctomycetota bacterium | reverse complement strand
TGCGACCTCGTTCTCGAGGCCCGCGTAGAGGTCCTCCGTGTTCTCGCGCACGATGATCAGGTCCACCGAGCCGTAGTGCGTCTCGAGTCCCGGCACGGTCTTGACCGGCCGCACGTTCGCATAGAGCCCGAGCTCCTTGCGCAGGCGCACGTTCGCCGACACGTGCCCGCCGCCGCTCGGCGTCGTCGTCGGCCCCTTCAGCGCGATGCCGCAGTCGCGGATCAGCTGCAGCGTGGCGCGCGGCAGCGCGTCGCCATGGCGTTCGATCGCGCCGAGCCCGATGTCGCCCGGCAACCATTCGACCTCCACGCCAGCGGCCTCGACGATCTTCCGCGCAGCCGCGCCAACCTCGGGACCGATCCCGTCGCCGGGCAGATAGACGATGCGATGCATGCGCGAACCTTAGTGGAGAGAGTCGCGCACCGCGCGCGCGAACCTGCAACCCCGGCGCAGCAAGGCGGAGCCGCTCCGCCCGGGAGCTACCGCGTACGGTAGGCTTCGCGCTCGCGCCGTCTCCTGGGCGACGTCGTCCGCGTCGCGGGCCCCCACGAGGTCGCGCGTGAGTCCGCGCAGCGCGGCCGCGTGCTGCAGCAGCTCCCGTTCGAGGATGTCGCGCATGTCGCCGGTCACGCCACTTCTCTGCCCGCTGCACCCGCCTACGGGGTCAATCTGTCGGTGAAGTCTCGTGGCACCTGGATCGTCCGCAGGCCCGGGACCGCGGCAAGAGCCCCGCAGGGATGCGCCGGCCGCGCCTTGCGGAGTCCGCCGGCGGGTCCGCGGGAACTCTGGTAGCGTCCCATGAGCGTGAACCCGCTTGCCTCCGCCCTGCTCGCCGATGCGGCGTCGCTGCGGCGCCTCGCCGAGAGCCTGCTGTCGCCCGGTGATGCCGAGGACGTCGTGCAGGACGCCAGCCTGGCCGCCCTGTCGCGACAGGGATTGCGGCATCCGGGTCTGTGGCTGCGCGGCGTCGTCCGCAACCTGAGCCTGAGGATGCGACGCGGGCAGGTGCGCCGGCGCGCCCGCGAGCGCATCGCGGCAAGTGCCGAGGCCGATCCGCGCGACCCCGCGTCGCTCGCGGTGCAGGCGGAGCTCATCCGCGACGTCGGCACGGCGGTACACGCGCTGGACGAGCCGTTCCGCGAAGCGGTCCTGCTGCGCTTCTGGCACGGCCTGCCCGTGGACGCGATCGCCGCGCGCCTGTGCGTGCCGCGCAACACGGTGCGTTCGCGGCTGCAGCGGGGCCTCGCGCGACTGCGCGAACGGCTCGACCGCGAGTACGGCGAACGCGAACGCTGGGTGCTTTCGCTCGCCGGCTTCCTGCCGCTGCGCACGCCGCTGCTCGCGGCCTTCACGCTCTGCATCATGAACAAGAAGCTGCTGCTCGGTGCTTTCGCGGTGCTGCTCGCCGCGTTCGCGATCCCCTGGCTGCTGCACGAGCCGACGACGCCGGAGGTGACTGGCGCGTCGGCCAAAGCTCCCGCCCCCGTCACGGCACCGCTGCCGGTGGCCGCGGACGCCACCGCTCAGCCGGTTCCTTCGCGGGAGACCGTCATCACGCCGCGGCCGGAAGCAGTCACGACGGGCACGCTGGTCGTCAAGGTCGTGCACAGCACCGAGCCGACGGTTGGTTCCGGGCTCACCGTGTCCGTCGGCGAAGAATCGGGCGACTTCCGGGTCGGCCTGCGCCGCGCTGTCACCGACGCTCGAGGCCAGGCGCGCTTTCCGAACATGGCGCCCGGCCAAGTCAGGGTCCGGTGCAGCGGCAACGACACCGGCACGGCGGAGGTGCGCGCGGGCGAGACCGTGGAGTGTGTCGTGAAACTCGGCGGCGCTGTGCTCACGGGCATTGTCGTCGATGCGGCCGGCGTCGGCATTGCGGGGGCTCTCGTGGAGCAGGGCGTCGGGGCCAACCCTAGCATGGACGCGGAGGTGGCGGCCATCACGGCCGCCGACGGCTCGTTCGTCGTGCGCAACGTGTGGATCTTCACATTGCTCGGCGCGCGCGCGCACGGCTACGCGGCGTCGCCGCTGTACTACCTGGGGCGCGGCAAGGAGGCCGCCACGACGCTGCGCATCGAGCTGACCACCGTGGGTGGATCCGTGGCCAGCAGCGTGACCACCGCCGATGGACAGCCCGTGCGCGACGCGGTCGTGCGCGTTGGCGAGGGCAGGGTCGACACGCTGATCTCGACGCCGACCGGTGGGCCGCCGCTGCCGGCGCAGGGGCTCACGGACGCGGAAGGGCGCTTCCTCGCCGTGGGCATTCCGGTCGGCACGGCAACCGTCCAGGTCCGCGCGCCGGGGCTCGCGCCATGGAAGGGCACGTGCGACGTGGCTGCCGGACTCACGGCCAACGTGAACGTCCGGCTGTTGCCCGGCATGACGTGTACGGGCGTCGTGCGAACGGAAGCCGGCGAGCCGGTCGCCAAGGTGAGCGTGCGGTGCGGTCGCGACCGCGAGTTCCTGCAGTACTTCACCCGCAGCGCCGCGGACGGCTCCTTCGTGCTGAACGGGCTGCCGGCCGGCGAGATCGAGATCTGGACCGAGGACCGCGAGCGCGGCAAGGCCGCCGTAAGCGTGACCGGCGAGCACGGCGCGACCGTGCGCTGCGAGCTCGTGCTGGCGCAGAGCCTCGCCTTGCGCGGCCGCGTCACGGACGAAGACGGCAAGCCGATCCAATGGGTCGAGGTCGAGTGTCTTGCCGAGGGCGCCGGGCCGCGGTGGTGGAACAGCACGATGACCGACGCCGCGGGCCGGTTCGTCGTGCCCCACTGCCCACAGGGCCGACTGCTAGCGGTGAAGGCGTGGGAGAAGGACTGCGTGCCGCTCGAGTGCCAGGGCATCGATCCCAAGGTGGGCGAGCTGCAGCTGAAGCTCGCTGCCGACAGGTCCGCGCGTGCGCGCATCACGGGCCGCATCCTGGGACCGGGAGGCGTGCGCGCGACGAGCGCCGAGATCCGCGCGTCCGGCAAGCTGCGGCACCAGCGCGAGGATCTCGACCTGAAGTCCGAGGACGGCACGTTCGCGATCGAAGTGACCGCGGGCACGTGGGAGGTGCGCGTACAGAGCCCGGACCACGCGACCGTGTTCGCGGGCAAACGCGAGCTGCAGGCCGCTGCGGCATGGGATCTCGGAACGATCGAGCTCACGGTCGGCGGCACGCTGGTGGTGCGCGACGGCGGCCGGCAGGGCCTCGAGTACCTCGTGCTCGATGCGCACGAGGAGTTCCGCTGCGGTATCTACAACCCGGGAACGCCGCGACGCTCGGAGCTGCTGGGGCCCGGCGACTACCTGCTGCTGGTCCGCGGCAAAGGCATTGCGGATCACGTGCTGCCGTTCACGATCCGCTCGGGCCAGGAGACCGAGATCGAGCTGCATCCGGTCGCCGGTGTGCGCCAGCGATTCGAGATCGTGCCCGCCCCGGGCACGCAGCTGCCGCCGTCGGTCAGCTTTGCCGTGCGCCGCGACGGCAAGCTCATTGGCTACTGCAGCCAGGAGCGCGAGACGCAGCATGCCGACACGCGGCGCGCCGAGGTGTGGCTCGAGCCCGGTGACTACGTACTGACGTGCACCACCGAGGGCCGCGAAGGCACGGCCGCGGTCACGATCGGACGCGACGAGGGGCCGCCGATCCGCATCACGATCCGTTGACCATCCGCGTCGGATAGCTTTCCCCCATGCTCGGCGTCCTCACGTTCGTGCTCTGCTTGCCGCCGCAAGGTGAACCGACGGTCGCGGGGCGTGTGCTCGACGAAGCCGGCGCGCCGGTCGCGAACGCGAGCGTGACGCTGCTGCACCGGCCGATAGCACGCGATCCGGACGCAACGCGCGAACACCGCGTCGCCGTCGCGACCAATTCGCAGGGCGTGTTCCGCGCGCCGCTGCGAGGGGACACGATCTACTCGGCTTGGGCCGCGAACGCGAACGCAGCGACTCACGTCGCCGAAGGCGTCGACGCGGGTTCGTTCCTCGAGCTGCGGCTCGCTGCCGGCACTGCGCCGGTCGTCGTCAGCGTGCCCGACCTCTACACCTGGCCCGACGCAGCGCGGTTCCGCTACCGCGCGGTCGTCGGCAGCGAGCACGTCGACTACGCCACGCTCGCCGTCACCGACGGCCGCCTGACGGTGCCACCGCTGCCGCCACTGCCCGGGCGCACGATCGAGGTGCTGGGCTCCGATGGTGAGGTGCTGTGGGCCGACGCGGTCGCGACGAGTCCACGCGGAAACGTGCTGCACATCCCGCCGCCGGCCGACGTCGAAGTCACCGTGCGCGACGCCGCGGGTGCTTTCCTGCCCGGCGCCAGCGTGCGACGCCACGTGCGCACCTACGCGACCACGGCCAGCGAAGCGGTGTTCGACCGCGATCGTACGCACGCAGCGTGGGCGAACGTCGGCCAGACCGACGCGGCAGGCCTGCTCGTGTTCCGCCTGCCGATTCCGCTGTCGGGCAAGCCGAGTCTGTGGCTGCTGACGAGCAAGGACGGGCACACGATGTCGGTCGACGGCCTGTTCGAGGGCAAGCTGTTCACCGCCGGCGTGGAACTGCCTGCGGACCAGCAGACCGGTGCGCGCAACCGCTTCGCCGTGACGCTGCAACCGGGAGGGCCGCAGCCGCTCGCGCTGCGGCACGCCAACGGCCCCTGGGCGACCGACATGCTGTTCGTGCACGCACGCATCCGGCTGACGACCGAACGCCGCCGCCCGGAAGAACTGTTCCCGCTCTGGCTGCCGATCGCCGACGGCACGGCGACGCTGCCCGTGCCGCTGCCGCTGGGCGCCGAGCTCGCGTCGGCGTGGACGACTCTCGCACCACGCGAACGCGACCAACTGCGCGAGCGGCTGGGCCTCGCACCCCCAGCCCCGTTCCGGCTGCCGCGCCCGTGGTCGCTGCGCGCCGCGGTCCCGGACCCGCAGTTCGAGCCCCAGAGCTGGCACATGCTGCAGCTGACCCTCGCCGACGGCCGGCCCGCGGCCCAGACCCCGCTGCTGGTGCTCACCGAGCGCCGTCGGCGAGACCATCCTGCACCGGCTCTGTCGGAGCGGCGGCTCTTGCGCACCGACCGCGTCGGCCGCGTGGTGTTCGAGCGGCTCGGCGACACGCGCGTCGTCGTGTTCGCCGCGGGCGGTTGCGCGAGCATGCTGATCGAGGTGTTCGACGAAGCTCCGGCGCACCTCGTGCTGCAGCCGATGCAGCGCGAGACCGGCGTGGTGACGAACGCCGACGGCAGCCCCGCGCGCGGCGCGTCGGTGGTGATGCGGCTCGACGCGGTCGGCAGCTCCGACTTCTCGCAGGCGCACGCAACACTCGCGAGCCTGCAGCCGGTCGCAGTCAGCGGCGACGACGGGCGCTTTCAGCTGCTGCTGCCGCCGTTCCTCGCGCGCCTGCGCCTCCAGGTGACCGGGCGCGACGCGAAGCAGACGGCGTTGGCGACGATCGACTGGGACCCGAAGGCGCCGCCGCCGATCGTCATCGCGCTCGGCAAGCAGTGATCGATCACTCGCGCCGCAGCGTCATCACCCACTTCTCCCACTGCGGCTGGTACGCGTCGAGGTCGTCGACACCGAGCGCCTTGCGCAGCGTCGCCGCGCCGGTCGGATCCTTCGCCGCGCCGTCGCGGAAGTCGCGGTAATACTGTCGCAGCCGGCCCTGCTGCTGCAGCGCGTAGAGCAGGTAGCGCGCCATCGCGTAGTGCAGCCCCGAGCGCGCGCCATAGAACTCCTCCGACGTCGTCGCGACCAGCTCGGACAGCTTCCTCGTGCGCTGCTCGCGGATCGCCTCCTGCAGGCCGTCGAGCCGCCAGTTGGTCAGCCCCTCGATGTGCCCGTCGACCTCGTGGCACTGCTCGAACAGCGACCCGAGCCCTTCGTTCATCCAGGCGGGACACGACGGGAAGTCCGCAGCGACGAACGGATGCACGATCTCGTGCACCAGCGTGCCGCCACCGGTCGCGATGTTCATGATCAGCGCGCCGTGGCGCGACGAGTAGTACCCGTACGGCGTCGTCGGCACGTCGCCGAACAGCTCGCGCGCGTGCTTGCGGTAGCTGTCGGCGCCGTCGAACAACCACACCTCCAGCACACGTTCGGGCTCCTTCGCGAAGAAGTCCTGCTTCAACATCTTCACTGCCCAGCGCACCGTGCGCACCGCGCACCGCTCCACCTCGGCCTTGCCGCAGTCGCCGGCGACCACGAACGGCGCCTCGACCATGACGTGGAAGCCCCTGCCCTCGACGCGTTCGCGCACGGCCTTCACGCGCGGGCCGTAGTCGCGCTCGGCCGCACGCGGCGCAGCGGCGGGATCCTGCAGCTCACCCTGCATCGGATTGACGGCCGGTGCTTCTGCAGCCTGCGGCGCCGGCCCTGTGCCGGGGACCGGCGGCTCGGACCGACTGCCAGCGCACGAAGCCAACGCGAGGATCAGGAGCACACAGCGCATGGGGCGAAAGCGTAACGGCGCAGCGAGCGCGGCAGCGACCGCGAACTTCGCAAGTTCGGCCAATTGCCGGTCTCGCGGGGCGCGCTACCGTGCCCCGCGTGACGAAGAACCGCAGAACGCCGAGAAAGCGCCCGTTGGCGGCCCGCGAACGCACTCGCGCGGACCACTGCCAGCGCGTGCTGCGCGTGCTCGTGCACATCGGCACACGCCTCGACGCGGACCTGTCGCTGGCGCGGTTGTCGCGGCTCGCTCACCTGTCGCCGCACCACTTCCAGCGCGTGTTCGCGGCCGTCGCCAGCGAGTCGTGCAAGCAACACGTGCACCGGCTGCGGCTCGAACGCGCCGCGCGCGAGCTGCGCGACACAGGGCGCGACATCGCGGCGATCGCCGAAGACGCCGCCTACAGCGACGTGCCGTCGTTCTACCGCGCGTTCCGCGCGCACTTCGCCGTTTCACCGGCGCGCTTCCGCGAACGCGCCAACCGCCGCCAAGCACGCCTCGAACGCCCCGCCTCGGTGCGCCGCTGGCAGGTGCGCACGGACCACGACGGCCAGCTGTCTTCCGTGCCGCACCCCGCCGACGCGGCGCCCGACGACGCCGGTCCGGCGGCGCGCATCGTGCGGCTCGCGAAGCTGCGCATCGCGTTCGTGCGCCGCACCGGCCCCGCAGCAGCGCGGACTGCCGCGGCCGACTTCGCGCGCCTCGTCGAGTTCGCATCGCGGCGCAACCCCGTGACCGAGCCGCTGCTCGTGCGCCTGCACCACGACGATCCCGCGCTGACTGCGGCGCGGCTGCGCCGCGTCGACCACGGCATCACGATCGGTCCGCGCCGCCGCGGCGAAGGCGACATCGGCATCCAGACGATCGGCGACTGCGAGATGCTCGCGGCCACGTGCGCCGGTGACGACGCGACCGTGCCGGGAGTTCAGCGCTGGCTCGAGACCGAAGCTCTCGCGGCAATCGGTGGCGCGCGGCGAACGGGGCCCGTGCTCGAGGTCCTGCTCGACACGGCGCACGAACGCGCCGTTGCCGGCGAGCTGCGCGACGTGCTCGTGCCGATCGCGCCGCACCCGACCACGCATCCCTGGTACTGGCGCCGCCGCCCCGGCCTCCCCGCTGGGCAGAACGGCGCCGTTCCGAACACTTCCCGCTGACCCGAACCATCCCCATGAAAACCCGACCCGTCCCTCCCGGCTTCCATTCGCTGACTCCTCACCTCGAACTGCGCGGCGCCGCGCGCGCGATCGAGTTCTACAAGGCCGCGTTCGGCGCACGCGAGATCTTCCGCAACGTCGGTCCCGACGGCCGTCTGATCATGCACGCGCAGTTGCAGATCGGCGATTCGATGCTGCTGCTGCACGACGAGTTCGCCGAAGCCGGCGGCGAGTCGCCGCACACGCTCGAAGGATCGCCGGTGACGCTGCACCTCTACGTCGAGGACGCCGACGCCGCGTTCGCGCGCGCCGTCGCGGCCGGCGCGAAGGTCGAGATGCCGCTCGCCGACATGTTCTGGGGCGATCGTTACGGGCAGGTCACCGACCCGTTCGGCCATCGCTGGTCGATCGGCACCAAGGTCGAAGAGCTGACGCCCGCACAGATGCGCGAGCGCGCCGCGAAGTTCTTCCAACAACACTGATTTCCACCGACCCACGCTTCACGACCGACACCTCCACCATCGACCCGACCATCGAAGAAAGGGACCACCATGATCCGCTGCATCGCATTGTTCTCTCTCCTCACCGCCACGGCACTGCCGCCGGCGTCCCTGTTCCAGGATCCGGCCGGCGCCGCGCCGGGCGCCGAACACACGCACCTCACGAAGCTCGCCGGCGACTGGACCGTCGTCACGACGTTCCGGTTCCCCGGCAGCCCCGCGCAGGAGTTCCAAGGCAAGGCGCACGGCGTGGCGATCCTCGGCGGCCGCTTCGTGCAGTTCGACGAGACCGCCGTCGAGTTCGGCGCGCCTGTCGAGCGCCAGAAGACCTGGGGCTTCAACAAGCAGTCGCGCAAGTACGAGAGCACGTGGATGTACACGGGCTCGACCGCGGTCATGCGGCTCGCGGGCGACGCGGCCAAGGACGGCAAGTCGATCGCCGGCAGCGCCTCGTTCGCGGGCGACAAGGGCTCGGCACAGGACTTCACGTGGACGCTGGTGTGGATCGACGACGACCACTTCTCGACCACGCTCACAGCACCCGCGAACGGCAAGGCAGGGGCCGCGACGTTCCAGGCGGTCTACACACGAACCACCTCGAAGCACACGCCGCGTTGAGCGCCTCAGCGCCGCGCGACGGTCCGTTGGGCGCCCGACGGACAGCGACAGACGATCCGGTCGGCGTGCCGTTCCACCAGCAGCGGCGCGTCCGACAGCGGATCGACGAGCGGGCCGAGCTCGACGCCGAGCTGCACGGCGAGGGCAAGACGCAAGAGGCGCAGGCCGGCGACAGCGCCGCGCCGGCGTTCCTCGGCCTCGACGATCGCGGGCAGCAGGGGCACGCGCAGGTCCGAGTTGCGGGCGCGATCGAACGCGGCAAGCGCCTGCAACCGGGCCTGCCGCGTCGCCCAGGCCTCGTCGGGCCGGTCCTCGTTCTCGAAACGCTGCACCTCGACGGCGAGCTCGGCCAGGCGAGCCATCGCCGAGCGCCGCGCCGAGAACCCGTGCCGCCACGCGCCGGCAGCACTGTTCATGCCGAGCTCGAAGGGCTCGATCGGCACACCTGACTCGAGCCAGGAGATCCCGCGCACGACGATGTGTGCCGGCAGCGGCGACTGCACGGGCAGCACGCGCTCGGCCGCCGTCAGGCTCGCGAGGAACGCCGCCAAGCCCTCGCCGGAAACCGCCGCGAGCCGCGTGTCGCTGCAAGCCGCGAGGGCGTCGTGGACCAATTGCAGCCCGACGAACTGCGCCACCAGCCCGCCGGTGCAAGCCAGGTCGATTCCACACGCGAGGGTTGCCAGCACGCGATCGAGTGCTGGCACGTCGGGAACGGCGAACGCCTCGACGAGCGTTGCGTGGGCGGCAGTCGCCAGGTCGTGGAGCTCGACTTCGTCCCAGGATGTCGAGGTTGCCCCTACCGCACGGGTTGCTTCGCGCAGCGCGGACGTGGCCGGCGCGAGTGCTGCCAGCAGCGCCCGATCGCCGTCGGTCAACGGCCACGCGTTCGCGTCGCCGAGCAGCGCCCGCAGGCGTTCGGGGCCTTCGCGCGTTGCCGAGCGCGCTAGCCGCGCCGCCACGGCGTAGCCGGCGATCGCGTCCGCGGCGATCGGCTCGCCGGTGAGGACCGGGCAGGGCACGCACTGCGCCTCGATCTCCGCGCGCCGGGAGCGCGCCCAATCCACCACCATGGTCCAGTCGCCGGGCGGGGCGGTGAGGCTCGAGGTGACCATCCCGCCGACGATGACGGCGGCAGCGACCAGCAGCACCCACCGCATTCCGTTCATCGGCCGCTGTGACGATGGTGCGGCAGCATTCTTCCGGGCCGAGCCGAGCCGGACCGAACCGGCCTGGATCCAACCCGCCGCCGCGGGTAGGAACTTCGAACCATGACCAACCCGAAGCGAATCGTTGTCTACAGTGGCGCCGGTTGAGGCGCGTGCACCAAGGTGAAGGAGTTCCTCACCAAGAAGGGCCTGAAGTTCGAGGTCAAGGACGTGCACACCGACGCGGCCGCACAGGACGAGATGGCCGAGATGGGGATCATGTCGATCCCCGTGACGCGCATCGACGGCGGTCCGCCGATCGTCGGTGCCGACTTCAAGAAGATCGAAGCCGCGCTCGCCGGATAGCGGCGCCGAACCCCTGACTGCGACGCGGCAACGGGCAGGTCAGCGCCGTCCCGGCGCGTATGCGGGCGGCCGTGGCCTGGAACGGGCTCGCGCGACGAGATCGAACAGGATCCAGCACTCGCCGCCGAGTCCACGCTCCAGCAGCTGCGTCAAGCCGCGCAGCCTCGCATCGAGGAAGCGATCGCGGACGGTCATGCTGCGCGACCGGTGGCCGGCCTGCTGCAGCGCTTCGCGCCGGACCGTCAGAAGCTGCCGATCAGCGCCGTCAGGCGGTTGGTGCTCGTCAGCGCCGTGATCGCGCCGAGCGGGCCGAGTTCCAGTGGCACGACCTGCTGATGGAACACCTGCCCGATCAGGCCCGCAGCTGCCGGGATCGCCAGCGCGGTCGCGACGGTGCCGCCGGCCGGCAGCGCGACTCCGACGGAGTCCGGCGTCGCGAGCAGGAAACAACCAGCGCCGCCCTGCGGCAGGATCGCCGACAGCGGGATCGCGGTCGCCCCGAAGCCGGTGATCGCGAGTGCGACACCGTTCGCCGGCATGCCCGTCGCCGCGGCCGAGAACGTCGAGCCGATCCACGGCAGCGACGTCGCGGCGAGCACGTTCGGACCACCGGAGCCCGTGCAGCCCGACCCGAACGCGATCACGCTCGCGGGGCAACTCGTCGCGAGCCGCGCGAAGTACCCGCCGCCCACGTTGCCCACCGCGGTGAAGCCGCCGCCCACGACGAGCTCCGTCCCGAACATCTCGAGCATCGTGACGGGTGATGTGGCCCCTTGACTGCCGCTCGACAGATCCGGCATCGGTGCCCAGCCCGCACCGTTCCAGCGGCCGAGGCAGCGCGCAGTCGACCCGGCCGCGGTCGTGAACACGCCGCCAACGGCGAGATCGCCGCCGGGGAGGACTTCGAGCGCGTAGATCGTCGCGTCGGCAAGGCCGCCCAGCGGCTGCCACGCAGCGCCGTTCCAGCGCGCGAGCCCGCGCATCGCGACGCCGCCCATGGACATGAGACCCCCGCCGGCCACGAGATCGCCGTTCGGCATCGCGGCGAGGGCGCGCACCGCAGTGTTCGGTTGGTCGAAGAGGTGGCCGAGCATCGTCCACGTCGCGCCATCGAAGCGCTTGATGTAGCGGTCCTCGCCGGCAGCAACGACATGTCCGTTCGGTAGCACGAGCAGCGCGTTGACCCTGGCGCCAAATCCTCCCAAGGGAGACCACGCTGTGCCGTTCCACCGCGCCACAGTGCCCAGCTGCGGACCCAACCTCCCGCCGACGACGAGGTCGCCGTTCGGCAGCACCGCGAGTGCGCTGGCCCGGTGGTTGGGGTCGAGCCAGGTCGCCAGCGGATGCCACGTCGTTCCATCCCACCGCGCGACCAGCGCGTCCGAAACACCGCCGGGGATGTCGAAGTGGCCACCAGCGACGAGGTCGCCATTCGGCCGCACCGCGAGCGCCTCGACCCAGCCTTTGAGGCCCGTACCCAACGGCGTCCAACTCACACCATCGTGACGGGCCACTCCCCATGCGCTGAGGCCGCCGATCGACGCGAAGCGACCGCCTACGACCAGATCGCCGTTCGGCAGTCTCGCGCTGGCCGACAAAGGACCCGAGAAGCCGGAACCCAGCGGCGACCACACGGCACCGTTCCAGCGCGCGATGCTGAGCGCACCGAGCGTCCCGTCGCCGCCGAACCAGCCGCCGGCCATCAGGTCGCCGTTCGGGAGCAGCGCAAGAGCTTCCACTCTACCAGGACCGGCACCGAGGATGCCGGCACCGAGGGCGGACCACGTCGTGCCGTTCCACTGCGCGATGCCTGGCAACCAATCGCTTTGGCCCGCGACGAGATTGCCATTCGGCAGTAGCGCGAGCGAACGCACTGTGCCGACCGAGTACGGCTGCCCGACGGCGGACCAGGTCACACCATCCCACCGCGCCACCTTCTCAGCAGGCACGCCGCCGGCGGAGTAGAACTCGCCGCCTGCAAACAGGTCCCCGTTCGGCCCGACGACCAGCGCGTGGACGTAGTTGTCGACCAGGCCTCCGAGCGCCGACCAGCGGATGCCATCCCAGCGGGCCAGGCATCCTGCGGGCACCGACCCGTCGAGCCAGAACTCCCCTCCCGCGACGAGGTCGCCGTTGGGCAACACGGCGAGCGCATGCACGCCCATCTCCCACCACGGCATCTGCAGGCCCGGACCGAGGCTCGACCAGGTCGTGCCGTTCCAGCGCGCGACCTGAGCGAAGCTGCCGATGAAGTCACCGCCGGCGACGAGGTCCCCGTTCGGCATCACGGCGAGCGCGCGGACGCGCCCGTTGAAGCCGTTGCCGAGCGGCGACCACACGGACCCGTTCCAGCGCGCGATGCTGTTGGCGGTGACACCGCCGACCGACGAGAACATGCCGCCGACGACGAGGTCGCCGTTCGGCATGACGGCGAGCGCGTACACTTCGGCCAGGGACATGGCGGGCCCGATCCCGCCGAGTGCACCCCACGCGCCAGTGGCGGGATCGTACGTCGCGAGGTGATCCGTCACGACGGAGCCGGCGACCCAGAATCGGCCGCCCACGACGGTGACCGGCGTGGCCGGTCCGGCGCCATCGGGGTCCCAGTTCGTCATCGCGTTGACGTAGCCGTCGACGCCGGGCAAGGACGGCGGGGGCAGCCATGAGGTCGAGCACTGCGCGCCAGCGCGCGCGCAGAGCATCGCGGCTGCCAGAAGCGTGGCCGCGGAAAGCAACGAGGGGCGGTGGAGCATGGGCGTTCCGTGAAGTGACCGGCGCCTCGTCTTCGACGCGCCGCGAAAGGGACCTGAAGGAGCGCGTGTTGGCTGCCTCTGGCCGGCCGAACCTCGGTCACCGCCGGTCTCTTAACTGGCGTGGAAGAACGACCGCGCAGGCCTTCGGCACCGAAGAGCGACCGACATTGCCGTGCATCGTCGTCACGACGCTTGCCGCGCAGTGGTGGCTGGTGCCTGGCGTTGCCACGGGCTGATCCCGGTCGCAGCGTCGGCGTGGTTGGCCCGATGCCGCGGAGGGCGTCGCCAAGGTCGAGGAACATCTGGCATAGGGACCCCGACCGCGGCGGCGTGCGCTCACCGCAGCGTGACGCGCACGTCGTCGCCGGCGCGCAGCTCGACCTCGGCTGCCGGGCCTTCGAGCCGGCGTTCGTGCTTCGAGCCGTCCCAGCGCGTCGCGACGAGCTCGAGGCGGTAGCGGCCCGGCAACAACAGCTGGTTCACGACGTACGGTGCCTGCGAGCCGCCCTCCGTCTCGAGCAGCACGGGCTCGGCGACGTCACCGGTTGGCGGAGACAGCGGTGTCGCGAGCGCCATCAGCTGCCAGAACGGGTCGCGCGGCCACGCGTTCGGCGGGTCGATGCGCACGCGCGCCGGGCACGGCACACGCAGCTCGACGCGGTCGGTCGTGGCCGGCAGCGGTGCTCGGTACCAACGGCCCGCGAACGACGTCGCGACCGTGACGTCGCGGTCCGGCAGGTCGCTGCACACGAACTCGCCGGGGGCGGTCCGCTGTTGGTCGACGCGTCGCGGCGTGCCGGTCTCGACCACGAGCAGCAGGTCCGGCATCGGCGCCCCGCGCTCGTCGACGATGCGCACCGTGGCCCGGCGCGCGAGCGGCAGCACGAGCTGCACGTCCGTATCGAAGTCGGCACCGGTGAGCGCTCGCGTCGCCGCACCGAAGCCGGGGCGGTGCGCGGTGACGACAAGGTCGC
This sequence comes from Planctomycetota bacterium, assembly GCA_036376355.1. Taxonomy (GTDB): domain Bacteria; phylum Planctomycetota; class UBA1135; order UBA1135; family UBA2386; genus DASVAL01. The sequence continues at coordinate 22,425 of DASVAL010000065.1, read as the reverse complement.
CGGCGATCAGGAACGGGCCGTAGCGGAAGCGGCCGTCGGCACCGGCGCGCAGGTCGACGCCGCGATCGAGACCGTTCGACGGGCCGGGCACGCGCAGCGCGAGGCGCGCGAGCGCGACCGGTGCGCCGTTGCCGTCGACGACGCGCCCGCGCAGCGTTCGCGGCGGCTCCGCGACCGTCACGTCGACGGCTCGATCCTCACCGGGCGGCGGCGTCACCACGTCCTGCGCGCCGAGCTCCCGGTCGAACGCGTCGAACACCACGAGGCGGCCCGGCTCGTCCGGGCGCAGCGACGACAGCTTTGCGGTGCCGTCGTGCTCGAGCAGGAACGCATCGCGGACGCCGGCGAACGCCGCGCCGCCGAACCGGCGATGGAGGTTCGCGACGGCGCTGCGGTCGACCCGGACGCGGCTCCGCAGTGCGACCGCGTGCGCACGCGCCGGTTCGCCGCCGCCCGTGCGCACACGAACGAGCAACGTGCTGCCCGCGGGCAGCACCAGGTCGATCGGCGCGTGCTCCGGGTCGCCGACCACCGCGCGGCGCAGCTCGTCGCTCCGATCGGGCGGTCGGTCTCCCGAACCGTGGAGCGGCAGCGCCACGAGTTGGCGACCCGGCGCGCCGACCGAGAGGCAGTTCGTGTTCGTGCTCGTGCCGAGCCCGTCGGCGCCCGTCGGCGCGCCGAGTCCGCCCGTATGCTCGATCGCGCGTACGCCCGCGAGTGGGTGTCCGTCGGGATCCAAGGCCCGGAATCGCCGCACGACCGGCCGCTCGAGGCGCAGCACGACGTCGGTGCGCAGGTCGAGCGGTCCGCCCCCCTGTTCCAGGGTGCGGTGCGCCATCGTGCCGGACTGCGCGGACACGCGCACGCGCACGGGCTCGCTGCGTTGCTGCGGCACGAGCCACCGCGCGCGCTCGTTCGGGGCATCCGGCGCAAGCGGCAGCACGAAGCGGCCGCGATCGTCGGCCACCACCATGCGGAACGACATCGGCATGCCGTCCGCGAACTCGGTCTCCTGCAGGATCACATACGCCTTGGCGACGGGCTCGCCGCCGTCCGACCACTCGACGCGCCCCCGCACGGCGGGCAACTGCGTCGTCTCGACGCGCAAGCCTTCGCGCGGCGCGGTCAGCAGCAGGCGATCGCCATCGACGCATTGGTCGGGTCGCGGCAAGAGCCAGTGCGTCCGCGGCACGACGATCTCGCCGGCCCAGTCGCTCGCGAGGCCCGAGAACACGAAGTCACCCCGCGCGTCGGTCACCGTCTCGGCCTTGCCGGCTAGCCGGCGCAGCAGATCGCGCACGACGGCTGGCACGGCCACGGCGAACTCGTCGACGTCCGCGCCGGCACCGGGCAGCGTGAGCTCGAGCGCGAGTCCTGCCGGCGCCGGCTCCCCGTCGACGAGCACGCGACCGCAGACGCGTGCACCCGGCGCGCACCGCACGGTCAGGTCGCCGTGCAGCACGGCGAGCGGCCGCACGAGCGGCGCGAGACCACACCCGCGCACGAGCACACCGCCGCTGCCCGGGAGAGGTGCGAACGCGACGCTGCCGTCCGCGGCCGTCGTGCCGCTCACCAGCTCGCCGTCCGCGTCCCAGCGCTGCACGAGCGCGCCGCCGATCGGTCGCTCCGTCGCCGCATCGACGACGCGCACGACGAGCGCGGCCACGACCGCTGCGCGTTCCAAGGCGCGCTCCGGTGGCTCGGCGCGCGAGGCCGGGTCCGGCGCGAGCGGCAACGACGCGTCGCGCGCCGCTGCGACCGGCCGCGCCGCATCCGCGGGCGCGAACGCCGGCACGAACCACCACACCGCTGCCGCCACGAGAACCGCCGCCGCGAGCCACGTCTTGTGCATGACGATCGTGAGCAGGATGAGGCCAGGGAACGAACGTGCCCCCGCGCCGAGCCCGGCGGCCGCGAAGGCAGAGCGCCACCCGTCGCCGCGCATGCGCGCAACGCCGCCCGCGTCGGCCGCGTCGAACCGTTCGCGCAGCAGCGCAAGCCCGCGGTGCACACGCTGGCGCACCACCGCGGCCGTAGCACCGACGCGCGCCGCGATCGTGCGCGGCGGCAGGTCGTCGAAGAACCGCAGCGACACCGCGGTGCGATACGGCTCCGGCAACGCGACCACGGCCTCGCACAGCCGCCGGTGCAACTCCAGCCGCGCCGCGGTCCCCGCCCCACCGTCGTCGCCAGCCGATCGCGCGACCGCGCGCTCTCTGGCCATGCGCCGCCGCTCGTCGCGCGCCGCTCGGCCCGCGAGCCGCCGCGCAACCGCGTGCAGCCAGGCGCGCAGCTCGCCGACGCGCTGCGTGGACCCGCGCTCGAGCGCCGCGACGAGCGTCGCCTGCGCGACGTCGTGCGCGCGCTCCGGATCGCGCAGCATCGCCCGCGCCAGCCGGTGCAGCCACGCGGCCTCGGCGAGCAGCACGTCGGGCGTCAGTCCGGTCGAGGTGTTCACGCAGGCAGGAGAGCCCGCGCCGCGCGATTCGTCACGGAAAGTCGAGCACGCGAGTGGTAACGGAGAGGACTCCAAGCTGCAGTCCGGACCGCCCGGGACCGAGCACCAACGGACCAAGAGCCGAGCTTGCTCCGCTCGCGGTCCGTTGCGCGAGGTCCCCTTGCGAGCCGGCTGCGAGCGGCTTGCCGCGAGCGGCCGGGTCGACGAGGGAACCGACCCGGCGACGATCTCGCCTGCCGCTCCCAGCGTCAAACCCCCTCCCCGAGCCCGCTCGGGCGAGGAAAAACGCTGCGACCTGCAATCACACGCTGCCCGGCGGATACTCGCGGCATGCCGATGCCCTGCCGCCTGCTGCCGATCGTGTGCCTCGCCGCGGCGACTGCCTCACAGGAACGCTGGCAGCCGATGCCGAAGGCGCCGATCGCGCCGCGCCACGGCGCCACGCTGCACCGCGTGGGCACCGACCTCGTCGTGTTCGGCGGCAGCGACGTGCCGAACGCCCACACCGACCTCCGGCTCGACGGCGCCGTGTTCGACACGAAGCGCAGCGCGTGGCACGCGTTGCCCGACGCGCCGGTCGGCGAACGCCGCGGCGCGCTCGTCGTGCCGGTCGCGCGCGGCCTCTACGTCGCGGGCGGCGAAGACCGCTGGTACGTGATCCACGGCGAAGGCGCCGTGCTCGACGTCGAGAAACGCCAGTGGCGCGCCGTCCCGAAGTGGCCCGTCGCACCGCGCATGAAGCCGAGCTGGAGCGCCGACGGCGACCTCATCGCGCTGTTCGGCGGCTACGTCGCGAAGCCGCGCCCCGGCGAGACGGCCCGGCACGACCACGAGTGCTTCGCCGACGGCGTGATCGTCGACACCGCGGCCGGCACCGTGCGCGCGATCCCGAAGGGGCCGCTGTCGGCGCGCATGTTCGCGAGCGTGCACCTGCACTCGGGCAAGCTGCTCGTCGTCGGCGGCCACACGCTGTCCGACCGGTCCATCGTGCAGCCGCTGCACGACGCGGCGGTGTTCGATCTCGCGAGCGGTGCGTGGACGAAGCTCGACGCAGCACCAGTGCGCGGCCAGAGTCATCTGCAGTTCGCCGCGCTCGGCGGCAAGGTGTTCGCCGCGGGCCGCGAGAGCAGCCACGGCCTGAAGGCGATCGCCACGATCTGGGATCCGGCGAACGGCGCGTGCGCCGCCGTGCCCGGCACCGACGCACTCGTCTTCCGGCTCGACACGACGCGGCTGTTCGCGGGCTCGGCGCGAGCGCTCGTGTGGAACGAGGGCCTCGATCTCGGCGACGACGTGCACCAGGCGCTGTGGTTCGCTCCGGACGGCTGGACGCCGCTGCCGCTGCCGAAGTCGGTGCGCGCGCGCCAGGCGGCAGCGCTCGCGCAGCTCGGGGACGACGTCGTGATGTTCGGCGGCAACCACGAGGTCGGCATGGCGACGATCTGCGCGACGGAGAAACCAAAGGGTCCGCCGCCGTTCACGGGCGAGGAGGGCGACGGCCTGCACCTGAATCTCGCGACCGGCGAAGTCGCGGTGATCCCGCAGGGCCCGCTCGCGCCGCGCGGCCGGCCGCTCGCCGCGATCGCCGGCGACCGGCTCTGGGTGATGTGGGGCACCGTGGGCCACGAGCTGCTCGCCGACGGCGCGTCCTACCGGCTGCGCTGAGGAACGCGGGCGGGGCGCGCGAGCGCCGGCCGGCGCCGTGCTGTCGTGGCCGTGTTCGCGACGTTCCCGGCGGCCGCAGAAGGGTGCGGTGATCGCCCCTAACGCAGCACCATCAGCGTGATGGCGTCGATGCGGAAGCGGCAGGTCGTGTTCGCGGGATCGATGCGCAGCCAGTTCATCTCGTGGCCACCGAGGGAAACGACCACCGACTGTGGCTCCTCGCGGCTGGCGAGCCGGAACTCGACCGCGTGGTCCCACGTGGCGACCGAATCCTCCGCGCGCGTCCAGAAGATCTCGCAAGTGACGTCCGGACCCTGGTCGGGCAGCACGGCGATCTGCAGTTTCACCTCGGCAGCGCGCACCGGCGCCGGCAGCCGGAACCACAATTGGCTGTCGCCGCCCGTGCCAACGCCCCGACCGTCGGCGAACGTGGCCTCGACGACGGTCACCGGCCGCAGTTCGACCGTCTGCGCGACCGACGGCTCGGGGGTCAGGTCCAAGGTGACGGCAGGATCGCGGAAGGGGCCGAAGTCGGCGTAGTCCATCATCTGCAGGTAGAGGGCGACTCGGGGCACTTCCTTCGGCCAGTTGAAGATCGATGCGTAGTGTCGCCGCGCGAGCGTCATCGCCGGCACGCCACCGCGGATGTCCGCCTCGAGCGCGCGGTACGCATTCGTGGTCTCCTGGCCGTGGCGGATCGCTTGCTGCGCGTTTGCCGGAATGCGCCAGGCGAGGAGCGCCAGCATTCCGATCGACAGCGCCTGCGCCGGCCAGCGGCGCCGACCCTGGACGGCGACGGCGAGGGCGAGCTGGACTGCCGGGAAGAACAGGGACGCTGGCAGCGTGTAGCGCGGCAGCCAGCCTGCGCCGAGCGTCCGTGGCCCGCGGCCCCAGCTGATGGCGGTTGCGAGGAGGACCACGCCGCCGAGGACGGCGGCGACGCCGGCCGCAGTGCGCCGATGCTCCCGCCGCCAGCCGACGGCGCACAGGACCGCGGCCGCCCCGACCACGATGCCGGCGAGGACGTCGCCGACGACCGGCATGGCGGCGCCGTCCGCGGGGCCGACGGCGACCGAGAGGAACTCGACGCAGCCCTGCAGCACGAGCCAGGGCTGCAACGGCCCGCTGTCCGTCGAGCGCCCGAGACCTCGGAGATAGAGCACGATGCACGCGAGGGAAGCGAGAGCGAGGGCGAAGACGGCGATCGCGCCGCCGCGCTGGCGCTGGCCCGACTCCGCGGGCGCGAACCACAGCCACGCGGCCCGCGCGAACGACCATGCGAGGATCGGCGCGCCCAGCAGCAGTCCCGGTCCGCCACAGAGAGTCATCGGGATCGTGCAGGCGACCGCGAGGATCGCCGAGCCGGCGGTCATTTGGCGCGTCATGGCCAGCGCGCTCACCGCGAACAGCAAGATGGGCAGGAACCACATCACCTGGAACGCCCACAGAGTGTTGCAGTACTGGCCGAGGCCGAGCAGCGACAGCGGGATCACCACGTCGGTCACGGCGGTCCTGCCGCGGATGTTGCGCGCGACGCGCAAGAACACGGCGGCCGTCAGCGCCAACAGCGCGACATCGAGCCAGATGAGCACGCGCGGGTCCGCGCCGAAAACCTTGACGACTCCGATCCAGAGGAGCCGCGGCAGCAGGATGCGGTGCTCGTTGTGCGGGCGCCAGAGCCAGTCCCACGTCACCGGGAAGTACTGGGGGAGCCCCAGTGTGAACGGCAGCACTTCCCAGTCGTCGTCGTGCGGAAACGCGCTCGCGAACGTCGCGATGTAGCAGACCGTTGCCAGCAGACTGGCCCAGAACCCCAGCGCGACGATCCTGGTGGCATGGTCGCCGCGGAGCATCGCGGTCTTGTAGCAGACGTGTCGCCGCACCGCACCGACTCGCATTCCACCCAGGCCCCGCCGCCCGGCTTCACCTGCCAGACAGTGACCGACAACGCGCTGTCCCAGGCGTCGTCGATGGCGATCGCCTGCAACTGCTCGGCGCGAGCGGCTTCGTCGGCGGCGGACGGGAGCCGATCGGGCGGCGTCAGTGCCTGCTCGCGGAGCGCACGGCGCGCTTCGCTGCGCCGCCACCGGGTCGCGCGAGCAGCGTCTGCTGCGCCACGTCGTCACCGGCAGCGTGGTCGCCGAGCAGGGCGGCAGCGAGGCTGCGCACGCACTGCGCATGCTCGTGCAGTTGCCGTTCGAGGTCGTGGGTCATCTCGGTGCGGGGCCAGGAGCCCACCGGCGGGTGATTCCTGTCTTGGATCCTACGGATTCGGCCGCGCTTGGAGCGCATCAGTGGCCGATCGAAAGACCAGCGCACCGGCACCTGCGAGCTCGTAGGCCGGGTATCGTTCCGCCGAGTCCCTTCGGGCAGGCAGCCATTGATCCACCCTCGCCGCGGTCGTCCGTCCCTGCTTCCACCGATGTTCGCAATGGTCGCACTCGCGGCGTCCGCGCAGATGCGTGGGCAATGCTCGAACTCGTGGCTGCCGGTCGGAGCCGACCACTATGTCCGCGCGATGACGACGTGGGACCCCGACGGCGCGGGGCCCCAGACCGCGGTCGTCGTCGTCGGCGGCCAGTTCACGATGATCGGCGGCATCCCCGCGAACGGCATCGCCATCCACGATCCGGTGCTCGGCACCTGGTCGGCGATGGGCACGCCGCAGTTGGCGAACGTCAGGTCGATCGCCGTGATGGCGAACGGGGACTTGATCGCCTGCGGCGACCTGGGCACGAGCAGCCTCCTCGCACGCTGGAACGGCTCGAGCTGGGCGCCGTTCGCGACGGGCATGAGCGGCGCAGCTGGCCCCCTGCTGCCGCTGCCGAACGGGGACCTGATCGTCGGCGGCAGTCCCATTGTCCTGGGAGGCACTGGAGTGGCGGGCGTCGCCCGCTGGAACGGAGCGAGCTGGTCCCCGATGCCGGGGCTCGGCGCATTCAGCTCCCTGGGCATGGGCGTCCTTGCGCTCGCTGTGACGTCGAGCGGCGACATCGTCGCAGGCGGAATGTTCTCGTGCAGCGGTGGTGAGAACCTCGCACGTTGGAACGGAGCAGGCTGGACGTCGATCAACCCGTTCCCCCCGATCCCGTCGGTCGCCTTCGACCCCGTGTTTGCCTTGGCCCCACTGCCCAATGACGGCCTCGTCGCGGCGGCGCACTTCGGCGGCGTGATGCAACGCAACGGGGCGACCTGGTCCCAACTCGTCGGCGGCGTTCCGGTGTCGTTCTACTCCAGCATGTCGGTTGCGTCGAACGGCGACGTGGTCGCCGGGGACGTCTCCCTCGGCTTGGTGCGGTGGAACGGCAGCGCCTGGTCGACCTTCCCCAACGGACTCGCTGGCTTCCCGCACGCGTTCGCGAATGGGCCGAACGGGGACCTGTGGGTCGGCGGGAACTTCATCACTGCCGGCGGGCTCGCTTCGCCGAACCTCGCGCGCGTGACGACGTCGTGCCCGGCCTCGGTCGCAACCTACGGTTCCGGCTGCGCGGGCACGGGAGGGCTCAACGTGTTGAGCGCCGTGACGCTGCCGTGGATCGACTCGACCTTCCGCGCGCGGGCAGTCGGCATGCCGCAATTGGCGCTGGTGCTGTCGGTTTACGGCTTCACGACGCAGTCGATCCCGTTCGCCAGCGTCTTCCCGCAAGGGTTGCCCGGATGCACCATCCTGATGAACGGGGACCTGATCGACGTCCTCCTGCCGAGCGCCGGCGTCGTCGACACGCAGATCGCGCTGCCCGACCTTCCCGCACTCGCCGGCCGCGCCTTCCATCACTACGTGGTGCCGTTCGAGGTCGACCTGGCGCTCAGCATCACCGCGATCACCAACTCGAACGCGCTGACGTGCACGGTTGGAGCCTTCTGACGCGGCGACGGCGCTCTCGGATCCTATCGGCTCGATGGCCTGGTGTGCGATCGGGGACCCGGTCGCCGGCCTGGCTCGAGTCCGCTACGATCGCCCGGCATCCGGCCGCCTCGACTCCCGAACCCTTGACAAGGAGCACATGCTGCGCCCTCTGCTCGCTGTGATCTCGTTCTGCATTAGCCAGGCGTTCGTCGGTGCCCAGGCGCCGCCGCCCGGCTTCACCTACCAGACAGTGACCGACAACGCGCTGTCCCAGGCGTCGTCGATGGCGTTCGCTCCGGACGGCCGGTTGTTCGTCTGTGAACGCTCCACCGGCAACATCCGCATCGTGTGGGACGGGGCGCTCCTGCCGGGCAACTGGGCGACCGTGCCCTGCGCCAACAACCCGTCCTCGGAGCACGGACTGCTCGGCATCGCGATCGATCCCGAGTTCCTCCTCAATGGCTTCGTCTACGTCTACTACACGACCGCCGACCAGATGCAGAACCGCATCGCGCGCATCCAGGACACCGGCGCCGTCGGCGTCGGCTTCACGATCCTGTCGCCGGCCAACGCGATCCCGACGGGCGCGGCGACCAAACACAGCGGCGGGCGCATGGTGTTCGGCCGCGACGGCACGCTGTTCATCGGCACCGGCGATCGCTTCGTGTCGTCGACTGCGCCTTCGCTGACGACGTGGAACGGCAAGGTCCTGCGCTTCGAGGTGCCGAACCTGACCATCCCGGCCAACAACCCGTTCCCGGGTTCGCCGATCTTCAGCTACGGGCACCGCAACCAGTTCGGCATCACGGTCCGCCCCGCCACCGGCGACGTCTACCAGGCCGAGCTCGGCGACCTCCTTGCCGACGAGATCAACCGCATCGTGGCCGGCGGCAACTACGGCTGGCCGACGTACGAGGGACTCGAGCCGATCCCGAACCCGAACACCGTCGATCCGATCGCCGTCTACTCGGCGCCGACCCCCGACCCCGCGGGATGCTGCTTCTACTCGGGCACGATCTACCCGGCTTCGTACCACGGCTCGCTGTTCTGGGTCGAGTTCACGGAGGGCAAGGTCCGCAAGGTGGATCTCGACGCGGCCGGCACCACGGTGCTGTCGCAATCGATCTTCGACGACCTCGTGCACGCGTTCGACATCCAGATGGGCCCGGACGGCAATCTGTGGGTCCTGCACACCGACAACGTCGGCGCGCGCGGTGCCGACGAGATCGGCCGCTACGTCTTCACCGCCGAGCCGAACCCCGGCATCCAGGTGATGGCCGTCTCGAATCGCGTGATCGGCGGCGCCATGACCATCGGCATGCGCGCGAACGTCGGCGACCTCGTCTTCTGCTGGGTCTCGCTGGGCTCGTTCCCGTCGCCCGTGCCCACGCCGTTCGGACCGCTGTGGGTGCCGCTCGACCTGCTCGTCAGCGCCAACCTGATCTGGGCCGACGGGCGCGCCTACTTCCCGTTCAGCCTCCCGAACCACCCGATCTTCACGGGCATCGAGCTGTTCACGCAGGGCGCACGCTTCGATCCGGTCGGCGCCCTCGCGTCGACCGCGAACTTCGACAGCATCGTCATGTGGTGAAGCGGGCGCGGCCCCACAGGCGCGCGAGCTCGCCCAGCGGGCCCTTCACGAACGGCCCGTTCCGAGGGCCGCGGCGCGTGCCACCAGCAAGGCGCGTTCGCGATCGTTCTTCGTGAGCGCAGCGGCGCGTTCGAGCTCGGCGCGCGCCTCGCCGTGGCGGCCGAGACGCGAAAGGAAGTCCGCGCGCACGGCCGGCACGAGGTGATAGCCCTCGAGCGCCGGCAGCTTCGCGAGCTGATCGACGATCCGGAGGCCCGCCGCGGGACCGTCCGCGAACGAGACCGCCACCGCGCGATTCAGCTCGACGATCGGCGACGGCGTCGCTGCCGCGAGCTGGTCGTAGCACGCGACGATGCGCCGCCAATCGGTGTCCGCCGGCGTTCGCGCGCGGGCGTGACACGCGGCGATCCCGGCTTGCAGCAGATAGGGACCCGGCGCGCCGCCGAGCGCTTCCCCGCGCTTCAAGGCCGCCAGACCGCGCTCGACGAGAAAGTGATCCCAGCGCGCGCGGTTCTGCTCGAACAGCGGAATCGGCGTGCCGTCCGGCGACGTGCGCGCGCCGATGCGCGAAGCCTGGATCTCCATCAGCGCCACGAGGCCCTGGACTTCGGCCTCGCCCGGCATCAGCGCCGCGAGGATGCGGCCGAGGCGAAGTGCGTCTTCGCAGAGGGCCGGCCGCATCCATTCGGCGCCGGCGGTCGCGACGTAGCCTTCGTTGAACACGAAGTAGACGACCTCGAGCACGGAGCCGAGCCGCTCTGCGAGCTCCGGACCTCGTGGCACTTCGAACCGCGCGCCCGATTCGGCGAGCGTTCTCTTGGCGCGCACTATGCGCTGCGCAGCGGTCGACTCCGGAACGACGAATGCGCACGCGATCTCTTCCGTCGTGAGGCCGGCGACGACGCGAAGTGTCAAGGCGACGCGGCTCTCGGCGCTCAGCGACGGATGGCAGGACGCGAAGACGAGACTCAGCAGGTCGTCGCCGATGTCGTCGTCGGCCGCCTTCTCGATGGCGTCTGCAGCGCGTTCCTGCCGGTCTTCGACGACCCGCGCGATCTCGACCTCCTTCTCGCCCCAGCGCCGCTGGCGATCGATGCGCTTCAGCGCGCGGTTCTTCGCGACCTGCATGAGCCAGGCGCCGGGATCCCGCGGAATGCCATCGTGCGGCCATGTCTCGAGCGCGGCGACGAACGCGTCCTGGGCGAGCTCTTCGGCCGCGCCGAGGTCGCCGCGAACGAAGCGAGCGAGACCGGCCAACAGCCGCGTCCACTCGATTCGAAAGACCGCTTCGATCCGTCGCTGCGTCTCGTCCATCGGTCGCGTGAGGAGGCCGCGTCAGCTCTTGCCGTGCCGCTCGTCGGCCTCCGCGCGGAGCTTCGCGTCCTGTTCGCGGAGTTCGCCCGTCGGGTCGACCGGCGCGAAGTCCTCGTCCGAGAACAGCTGTCGGATCTCGAGCGAGCTGCCCTCGGGGGACGGCGTTCGGCTCATCCAGGCAATCGCCTCGTCGAGCGACTTCACCTGGATGATGGAGAAGCCCGCGATGAGCTCCTTCGACTCGGTGAACGGACCGTTCTTGATCGTCGTCTTGCCGCCCTTGCCGAACGTGATCCGCGCACCCTTCGATGACGGTTGGAGCCCTTCGCCGGCGACGAACACGCCGGCCTTCACGAGCTCTTCGATGAACTTGCCCATCTTGGCGAACTCCTCGCCAGTCGGGAGCACGCCGGCCTCGGTGTCCTTGTTCGCGTGGCCGAAGACTATGAACTTCATGGTGGATGTCTCCTTGTCTGCACGACCAACGGAACCGTGCTACCTCTTCGCGCCGCGGTGTTCGACCGCCTTCTCGGCGCGGCGCGTGTAGGTGATGGTCATGCTCTTCGTCTGCGCGCCGTCGGGCATCACCACGAAGACCTCGCACGTCATCGAGTCGGCGCTGGTCCACGTCGTGACGTTCTTCATCTTGATGCGCGTGCCGTCGACGCACGGGCCATCGCCGATCATCGTCAGCACCTTGCCAGCTTTGTCAAACGTGCCGGTGAACACCATCAGCAACGGCGTCATCGAGACCCACGACTGCACCCAGGCCTTCTGCTGCGGGTCGTAGCCCAGCGCGCCGTGGCCGGTGAACTGGCTGCCCATCATCTCGCCCTCGAAGTCGTCGATGAGCCAGAAGCCGCCGGGGCCCATCTTCCGAACGCTGACGCCCTTGGAGTTCTGCAGCTTGCCGTCCATGCCGATGGCTTCGATGGTGGCGTCCCAGGTGCCGACGAACCCGGCGAGCTTCCGATGCTCCGCCTGCGGCTTCGGCATCTCCTGTGCGCCGAGCGGGGCGACCGCGAGAAGAAGGGCAGCGAACAACGGGAGCGAACGCGACGTCATGATCACCTCTTGGATTGGTCTGCGGCCAGCAGGATTGCCGGGCAGACATCCGGACGACCAACGACGGGCCCCGGGATCGACACGGCCCGCGAAGATTTCTGCGAGCGGTGCAGTCGCCCGCCGTCCTGCCCGAAGGTCAGCGAGCGTCAGCGGACGTGCGGGGCGAGCAAGAGGTACAGGCCGACGATGGCGTCGTAGAGCGCGCAGAAGGGCGGCCACCACCGGCCAACGGTGTGGCGCTCCATGGCGTGGTGAGCCCAGTCCCAGGCGCCGTGGAGCAGGAAGCCGGCGGGGATGATCCATGCGGGGCCCAAGAGGCCGGCGACGGCGAGGACGATGCAGAGCACGGCCGCGGTCGTGGTGACGGCGATGTCGCGCCCCGTGCCTGCGCGGAGAGCCCCGCCGAGGTAGACGCCGCCGAGGGCGCCGAGCAGGACCGCGGCGAAAGCGTTGCCAGTCTGCGGAGCGAGCAGCGCGTGGGCCCCGCAGGAGGCCGCAGCGAGCAGGAACGCCGTGAGCAGCGGTGGTTTCAGGGATGGCGAAGGAGTGGCGTGCACGGTCCGCGCGATCGTCATACTTCGCGGCCCCACGGCGCGACAGGTGCACTCACCCGAACTGCACCGCCAGCCTGCTCAGCGAACCGAACTCGAAGCCCGAGATCGGGAACGCGATCCCGCCCGGCTGCTCGGCGGCGGCGCCGAGCGCCACGAGCAGCGGCAGGAAGTGATCGTGCGTCGGGTGCGCGAGCTGCAGGTCCGGCGCGTTCTCGCGGAACGCGACGATGTCGTCGAACGCGTTCCCGGCGAGCCGTTCGCGCAGCCAGCCTTCGAAGCTCGTCGCCCACGCGGGTGGCGGTGCGTCTCCGCCCCACTCGAGCCGGCCGAGGTTGTGCACGGCGCCGCCGCTCGCGAGCAGCAGCACGCCTTCGCTACGGAAGGGCGCCAACTCCCTGCCGAGGTCGAACAGTTGGCGCGGTGACCAGGCGTACGGCAGCGACAGTTGCAGCACAGGCACGTCGGCAGCGGGATACATGTGCAGGAGTGGCACCCACACACCGTGGTCCCACGGCCTCAGGTCTCGACGCTGCAGCGACGGCACGCGCCGTTCGAGCTCCGCGGCGAGTGCTCCTGCGGCTGGGGCGCCGTAACGCACGCGGTAGAGCTCCTCCGGAAAACCCGAGAAGTCGTAGAGCAGTTCGCGCGGCGTGCGCGTACCGAGCGTCGCGGGTGCGTCGAGCCAATGCGCCGAGACCACGAGCACCGCGCGCGGCCGCGGCATCGCGGCCGCCCAGCGAGTGAGGTCCTTGCCGTGTGTTGCGTCGAGCGCGAGCGTCGGCGCGCCGTGGGAGACGAAGCCGATCGGCATGGGCGAAGTGGTCATGGCAGGTGGTCTGCTTGCCGCGCAGTCCGGAGCGTAGCCCCGCGTCACCGCCGTACGTAGTCGATGGTCACCATGACTTCGCCGGTGCCGACGGTGACCTCGGCCTTGCCGCTGCCCTCCATGCCGAGGGAGAAGACCTCGATCTCGTACTTGCCCGCCGGCAGTCCGTCGACGACGAAGCCCGCGTCCGAGTACTCGAACGAGTGCACGGTCGCGCAGCGCCCGGGCTCGACGCCGAGCGTCTCGACCGAACCCCGACCGCGCGGCAGGCCGGGCACGGTCGCGCGGATCGAACCGGTGCCGGCCTGCGGCACCGCGAACACCAGATCCGTGACGTCGGCGTCACCGACCTCGAGACGCATGCTGTGCCAACGACCCTTGCCCGTCGTGAGCGACAGCGAGACTCTGCCGGCACTGACCCCGCGAACTTCGAACGTGCCGTCGGTGCCGAGCTGGGACTCGATCGACTTGCCGCCGAAGACGTGGGCCGTGAGCTTCGTGCCGGCGAGGTCGTGCACGCCGGTCACGCGCCCGCGCAGCGTCGCCCCGCGTGTCAGCGTCGGCTGCACCTCGAGCACCGGCACTCCCGGCGCGACCTCGAACGGGCCGAACGTACGCTTCGGGTAGTTGCCGTGCGCGAGCACGAGCCGGCTCGTGCCCGGGGGCACCGAGAGCAGCTCGAATCGCCCCGCCGCATCGGTGTGCACGCGGGTCTTGACCGGCATCTCGCGCGATGCACCGCGCGACACGAAGCGCTCGGCGTCCTTCGGATCGCCGGACTGCAGCGTGACCTCGACCTGCGGCACGGGAGTCCCGGTGGCGGCGTCGCAAACGACGCCCTTCACCGTCGTGCCGGCGACCAGGCGGATCACGCTCTGATCGCGCGGCGCGCCCACCTGCGCGACCGCGGCGACGCGCTGCGGCGCGTAGCCCTCGGCCCAGACCTCGACGAACAGCTCGGCACCCGGCTGCAGCTCCCAGTGTTTGACGCGCCACCAGCCGTCGCAGTCCGCGAACCGGACCGGCTCGACGTAGTTCAGCGGCTGCACCTCGTGGTCGGCAACGAGCCGGATCGTGAACGCGCCGACGGCTGCGCCCGTGACACCGTCGACGACGCGGCCGGCGACGCTCGCCGCCTGCTTCATCGTCACCACGAGGTCGGACGGCGTGCCGCTCAGGCCCTCGAGCGAGGCACGCCTGTAGTCGGCGTGATGCGCCTTCAGGTCGCACGGCTCGTGCGGCAGATCCGTGATCGTGAACCGCCCTTCGGTGTCGCTCGTCGCCCGCCCCCCCACCGAGCGCTGTGCGAGATCCCCCGTCTGGCGCTGGCAGTAGACCGAAGCGCCGACGATCGGAGCGCCCGATTCGTCGAGCACCCGCCCGGCAATCGTGCGTCCGCGCTGCAGCACGAGCACGAATTCGCCCCGCAGCTTCGGCACGTCGGCCTGGCCGCGCGCCAGCACGAACCCTGTCTTGTCGGCGATGACCTCGATCTCGCTCGCGGGCAGGTCCTCGATGAGCAGACGGCCACCGGCATCGGTGAACCCGCGGACCTGCGCGCCGCGGAAGCGATCGGGCATGACGCTGATGCGCGCGCCGGCGATGCCCTCGCCGCCTTCGCCGAAGACGCGCACGGCGAGGGTGAGCCCCGGACGCAGCACGATCTCGACCGGATCGCCGCCCGGACTCGCGGCCTTGGCACCTCTCTGGAAGCCGGCCTTCACCGCCGACAGCTCGTGTCGTTCGTCCGGCGCGGCCCCGCCGAACAGGAAGCGCCCCTCGGCGTCGGTCTCGGTCCCGCGGACGAGCCCCGACGCGCGCACCTGGGCCCCCGCAACCGGATTCCCGGCCTCGTCCACGACCCGGCCCGCGAACGAAGCACCCGGCTCGAGCTCGACGTCGAGTTCGTGCCGTTGCTTGCCCTCGGGCACGTAGGACTGGAGCAGGCGTTCGCGGTAGCCGGTCTTGAGGACGAGGAGCGGATAGGGCGGCCCCGTGACCTTCAGCTCGTAGCGGCCCTCGGCGTCGGTCCGCGTCGCGACGTCGTCCCAACCGTTCACGGAGATCTCGGCGCCGGCAATCGCCGCGCCGTCGACGTCGTGGACGCGGCCGAACACCGTGCGATCGAGCGCTACGAGCGTCACCGCCAGCGCGACGTCGGTCTGGCCCGGCTGCACGAGCTGGGGCGTGCACCAGACCTTCGTGTTGCCGGCCGCACCCGGGCGCACCGCCTGCAAGGTGCCGGCCGCGGTACGCACGGGGCCGCGCCAGACGAACCGGCCGTCCGCATCGCTGCGCACCTCGTGCTCGGACTCGGGCTTGCCGGCGGTCGCGCTGCCGGCGAACCACTGCACGCGCAGCGCGAGGTCGGCGTAGGGAGCGCCCGCACACGTCACGCTGCCGTTGACGGTCAGACCCGGTCCCGGCTCGGCAGGGACGCGCTGTTCACGTTCCAGAGCACCGCCCGGTGCCGCCGCCGCACGGGTCTCGGGACCGGCAACGGTGGCGCTCGCGGGTGCGGCAGCGGTGCTGGTCCGGTCCTCCGGCGCCGTCGGCGCCGGCGCCACGGCACCCTGTCCCAACCACCACGCCAGGATCCCGACCGCGGTCAAGGCGGCGGTGGCCAACACGATGTTCAGCTTCGTCATGACGAGAGTTCCGATGGTGGTCCATGCGATCGCCGCGCCGGACGACGGGGCCGAGGCGGCGGCCACGAGGCCTGCGGGCTTCGTGAACGGCACGAGCGCCGCGAACCAGCCGCGACGATCGCCGTACGCGCGGTCGAGCCGCGCGCGCAGCCGTTCGAGCCCGCGTTGCAGCCGGGAGCGCACGGTGTTGCGCGGCACGCCGAGCTCCCGCGCGATCGCGTCGGGCAGGAGCCCGCGCCAGAAGCGCATCACGATCACGGTGCGGAACGGCTCTTCGAGCGCGTGCACGGCCGCGGCGACGTCGCGCATCGCCTCGGCCTGCGCGGCGATCGCCGCGGGATCCGCGTCGGTTGTGCTTCCTCTCTCGGCGGCGACGCGTTCGCGGGCAGCCCGGCGCGACGACGAACGTCGCCACAGCAGCGCCAGATTGCGCAGCGTGCCGGTCAACCACGGCCGCTTCCTGGCATCGGCGCGCTCGCACGCCAGCGACGCGGCGAAGGCATCCTGCACGAGATCCTCGGCGTCGACCTCGGCGTGGCTGCCGAGCAGCGTCCGCGCGAGCCGGCGAAGTGCCGCCCCTTCGGCAAGCATCTGCAGTTCGCGATCGACGTTCGAGGCAGCCATTCTCGCAAGACTAATTGCCGCGAAGGGCGGCGAGGACTCCGCCCGGATGCGCGGAAGGCCCCGCCCGGTGTGAGAGCCGTTCGCTGCCCCCCGGCACTGACCCGTACCCCGCTGCCGCCGCTGACGCCGCCCTCGCGTCACTTCGCGGCCGGCCCCACCTTGCCGACACGCTCGCGCCAGGACCGGTAGTCCTCCCGGCCCTCCAGCGCCTCGAACCCGCGCGCCGGCAGCTGCGCCGCCGTGAGTCCACGCTGCTCGGCGACCACCAGCTGGGCCATCGCCGCGTCGAGCAGGCCGCCGTCCGACTTGCCGAGGAAGAGCCACGCGCGCAGCTGGAAGTCGGCGACGCGCAGCGCGCGCCGCGGGTCGCGGCTCGGCAGCGCGGACAGCGCTGTCGCCACCTCGATCAGCGGCTGGCCTTCGCGCCGCAGCGAATGGCAGTAGCCGATCATCTCGAGGTGCTTGCCCATGAAGTCGAGCGCAACCGGGTGCTGCGGCGACTTCGCGAGCGCCTGCTCCTGGATCGCGCGCGCCTGCCGGAACGTCGCGAGCGCCTCTTCGGTCCGCTCGAGCACGTGCAGGAAGCGACCGAGGTTGTGGACCGAGCCGGCGAGGCGGATGCGGAACTCGAGGTTGTCGGGGAACTGCTCGACCGCGCGCTCGCGCGCGGCGACGCACTCGCGCAGCAGCGGTTCGGCGCCCGGGTCCTTGCGGTTCACGAGCGCGCTGCCGATCGCTTCCTGCACCTCGGCCGTGTAGACCGCGGGCGGCGGCCAGCTGCGTTCGGGCAGCGACTTCGAGAGCTCCAAAGCCTCGCCGAGCACTGCGAGCGCTTCCTCGACGCGATCCTGCCGCTGCAGGAACTTGCCGAGGTTGGTCAGGCGCATCACGAGCAGCTCCGGATCCTTCTCGTCGGCGACACCGAGCGCCATGCAAGCGCGCTGCCGTTCGACGGCCTGCCGCAGGTGGTGTTCGACGCCCTTCGGATCGGCGCGCTCGTCGAAAGTGAACGACCGCGTCGAGCTGAGGTCCGAGAGCGCGCGCAGCGTCTCCGCGCGCCGCGCCGGGTCGCGCGAGTCGTCGGCGAAGTCCGCTTCGGCGTGCTCGAGCGCACGCTGCGTCGCCGCCGCATCGTCGTCGTGCACGATCCACGACGCCATCGTCTTCCACGCGTGGCCGCGCACGTTGCGCAGCGTCGCCGAACCAGGCTGCTCGGTGCCGAGCACGGTGATCGCTTCGTCGAGCGCCTGCCTGGCCTTGCCCATCTGGCCCTGACGCTCGTAGGACATCGCGAGCGCGTGCAGCGCGCGCCCGCCGCGCCAGCGCACCTGCTCGTCGTCGGGATGCCGCCGCAAGAGAACGCGGAACAGTGCGGCGGCGTCCTGCAGCATGCCGTGGGCGACCCGTTCGGCCTGCGGCACTGCGCGCAGCTGGTCGTTGCCGAGCCGCACGAGCCCCGAGTGCAGCGCCTCGAGCGTGGTGTCGAGGCTCTCGCGCGTCCGCAGCTGCTCGGTCTCGACCTCGGCCTTCGCGGCGGCAAGCAGCCGGTTCGCCGCTTCGAGGTCGGCGCGCGCCCGTTCCTGCACGACGAGCAGCACAACGAGCATCAGAGCACCGGCCGCCGCGAGCAGCCCGCTGGCCGTCGCCAGCGTGCGATGCCGCTGGCACCACCGCAGCGCGCGCAGCCGCAGCCCGAGCGGGCGCGCGCGGATCGGCCGGCGGTCGAGCAGCGCCTGCAGGTCCTCGGCGAACGCGCCCATGTCGCCGTAGCGGCGGTCGCGGTCGCGGTCCATCGCGGTGCGCAGCACGAGGTCGAGCTCGGGCGGCACGGCGCGGTTCTGCGCGCGCAGGCCCTGCAGTACGGGATCAACGTGCACGACGTCGCCGTCGCGGAACGGCCGGCGCAGCGTCAGCATCTGCCAGATGCTCGCGGCCAGCGAGAACACGTCGGTGCGTTCGTCGGTCGCCTGACCGCGGCGCTGCTCGGGCGACATGAAGGCCGGCGAACCCGGAGTCGCGCCCGAGCGCGTCAGGTCGCTCGCGCTGCGCACCTGCGCGACGCCGAAGTCCAGCACGATCGCCTGGCCGTGCGGCGTGACGATGATGTTCGACGGCTTGATGTCGCGGTGCACGATGCCGCGCAGGTGCGCGTGGCGCAGGCCGAGCGCGACCTGGTGGCCGACGCGCACGGCGGCCTCCCACCAGCTGCCGGTGAACAGCACGCCGGTCGCATCGGGCGCCACGAGCAGCGCGCGCAGATCCTCGCCCCGCAGCTCGGCCGGATCGCGGTCGTGCAGGCCGGTGCACGCCTGGTCGACGGTGATGCCGTCGATCATCTCCATCGTGAAGTACGGGACGCCGTCGTGTTCGCCCGCCGAGAACACCGACACGATCGCCGGATGCTCGAGCCTGGCGATCGCGTCGATCTCGCGCCGGAACCGCTCGCGCGCGCCTTCGAAGAAGAGCAGTTCGGGCCTGATGATCTTCAGCGCGACGCGGCGGCCGAGCGGCTCCTGCACCGCTTCGTAGACGACGCCCATGCCGCCGCCGCCGATGCGGCGCAGCAGGCGGAAGTCGCCGAGCCGGTCCGGGTGCGCGCTGCTCGCGGCGCCGGGGAGCGCGCCGAGCAGGCCCATCTCACGGCAGCGGCGGATGCCGCGCTCGAGCGCTATCGCGTGGTCCGCGTGCGCGGCGACGAACGCCGCCATCGCCGGCTCGCCGCCCTCGTCGAACCGCGCCAGCGCCTCGGCGAGCAGGTTCTCGAGTTCACCTTGGGGATCGGGAACGGGCGGCATGCCGCGATCTTGGCAGACACGCGGGCCCACGGCCACATCGTCCCGATCGCGCGTCGTGCGCGGCTGATCCAGCATCGCACCGCCTGCTGCCGGCACTGTGCGCCGTGGCTCGACGTCGGTTGGCAGCTCGCCACGGCTGCGGAGCGCATCGTCGAACACCTGGTGCCCCTGGGCGCCTACGGCTGCTGCATGACGATTGCGCCCGTCGAGGGTGATCCGGCCGGCGTGGTGGGAAGTCCGGTCAGTAGGTGCCGACGGTGAAGCCGAGCCCGTTCGACGTGACGATCGAAGTGATGGCTCCGGATCCGGACAACTCGATCGACCCGACCTGGGCATACGCGACCAGGGAGATCAACGCCGCGATGTTGGGCAGAGGTACCGGCAGCGACACGGACCCGGCCGCCGGGATGGCAAGATCGAACAGGATGTTCGGATCGACCGACAACTCGCATCCGACCTGGCCGACTGGCAGCACCGCGGGCAACGGGATCGCCGTCGACGTGGAGCCGATCATGCGCACTCCGATCGATACGCCCGGGAAGCCAGTCGCCGTCATCTGGTAGGTGTTGCCGACCACCGGCATGCTCGTGAATCCCAACACGAGCGGGCCAGCGGCGCCGGAGCACGTGCCCCCATAGCTCGTCACCGAAGACGGACAGCCGGCGCCGAACCTGGCGATCCGATTGACCGGGTTGCCGGCCGCGGCCGTGAAGTTCCCGCCGGCGACGAGGTCGCCCGCATTCGTCGAGCCCAACGAAGCCACGTTCTCCACGCCGAACAACGGTGCACGATCCAGACCGCTGCCGACCGGAGCCCAGTGCGTGCCGGTCCAGCGCGCGACCAGACTCGCCGCGATGCCACCTGCGGAGACGAACCCACCGCCGACGATCACGTCACCCGCCGGCCGGACCAAGAGCGCATTCACGCCCCCAGCCACACCGGCGCCGAGCGGCGTCCATGCCGCACCGTTCCATTGCGCGATGCGGCTCGCCGGCGATCCTCCGGCCGCGGTGAACGAGCCCCCGGCAAGCACGAGATTGCCAGGCAGTGTTGCGAGGGCGCTGACAACGCCGTTCACGCCGCTCCCCATCGGAAACCATGTGCTCCCGTTCCATCTCGCGACAGCGTTGGCGGGCACTCCACCTGCGGTCGTGAAGTTGCCGCCGGCGATGAGGTCGCCGTTGGGCAGAGCCGTCAGCGCATGGACGTTCGAGTCCATGCCCGACCCCAGAGCCGACCATGCGGTACCATTCCAGCGCGCAATCTTGTTCGCGCTGACGCCGCCGGCGGTCGTGAACCAACCACCAATCACGATGTCGCCATTCGGCATCTCGACGATGGCGTGGATCCGGCTGACGATGCTCTGATCGATGCCGCTGCCGAGCGGCGACCACGCGGTGCCATTCCAACGCGCGATGCGGTTGGCCGAGACGCCCCCGATGGTGAGGAACGAACCGCCCGCGAGCAGGTCGTTGTTGGCGAGGCGGACCAGCGAGTTGATGCCGGCGTCGACCGTCGCGAACGTGGCCCAGGTCGTGCCGTTCCAACGCACGAAGTTCGTCAGCAGCCCCTGCGAGTAGGCGACGATGCTGCCGTCGGGCAACGTCGCGATGGCCGCCACGGTGCTGCCCGCCAGGCCGATGCCGGCGCCGAGTGGCTGCCATTGATATGCGCACTGCGCGGACGTCGCCGCCGGGACGCAGGACAGCGCGAGGAGAACCAGGGCCACCGGGGCAGTCAGTTCGCGAAGCACGGACATTCAGGCTCCATGGAATGACGGGCAATGGCCTCACGCTGACGAAGCGGGGCTCATGCCATCACTCTCTGCGGCCGCGGCGCGCGCGTCAACCAAGGGGCGCCGGTCCGCCGGTCCGCGAGAGCCGCGCGCGGGTCGCGCGCGACGACGAGCTCGTCCTCTGCGCCGAGTTCCTCGACGCCGAGGATCGCGACGGCGGCCGCGTTCGCCAGCCCGTCAGCGGAGGATGATCTCGGTGGCCCGGCTCGCGGCGATCCCGCCCGCAGCCGCAGCGTCGAAGACGAACAGCTGCACGAAGAACGCGAAGTTCAGCAGGCTGGGCTGGGCAGGGATGGGCAGGCGCCACGTACCGATGCCGGGATCCGGCGCCGTGCTATCTGGGGCACCGCCCGCGGGCCCGGCAATCAGGAGAAGACCCTGGTTTCACGCGGCCTGCGCGCGAGGCCACGCCGCCGTCGCGGCGCCGCGCGGCGGCATGCGCGCCCGCCGCCGTCCGGCCGGTGGAGTGGACGGTTCCGGAACGGGACGAGGCCACGTGCCCCGCTTGCCGATCATCGCTACGTCATGAGCGAATCCGTCGCGAAACGAGGGTTGGTCGACCGCCTGGTCGGCAACCTGGTCACCAGCTTCCACCTGGCAGTTGCATCGATCGGGCTCGTGCGCCAGCACCGGATCGTGCTGCTCCTGCCCGCCTGCACGCTCGCGGTGGTGACGCTGCTGGTGGTCGCCCCGCTGTCACTGCTGACCTGGGGCATCGAGCACCACCCCAAGGCCACCGGCGACTTCTTCGAAGCGCTCTACTTCGTGACCGTCGCCGCGGCGCAGGCGGGCAACTGGGGACTCGCCGTCTCGGCCGCGATCATCGAGACCTACCTGCTGCTCTCGCTCTGGATGATCCCCGTGTTGACGGCAGTGCTCTACTTCTCGACTGCGGGCATGCACGTCGCCACGCAGCAGATCAAGCGAGAGACGCCGGACCTGCGCGCTGCGTTCGCTGTCGCCAACGCGAACCTGGGTCGCCTCGCAGCCCTGGCCGCGTTCAACGCGACCATCTACGCCTGGGGCCGCTACATCGTGTTCGTCGGGCTCGGTCTCGTCCCGTTCGTCGGCCACTGGATCGTGCGCGGCCTGCGCCTCGCGCTCAACGCCGTGACCTACGTCATGTTGCCCATCGTGGTGTACGAGCGGGCCGGCGCGCGCGAAGCGTTCCGATCCGCGTTGCGGCAGATCAGGGAAACGTGGAGCGGCCTCGTGGTCGGCAGCAGCCTGGTCTTCTTCGCGA
>DASVAL010000063.1:0-44519 GCA_036376355.1 Planctomycetota bacterium | reverse complement strand
GTCGGCTCGAGATCCTGCGCACGCTGGTTGTATTGCGTCGCCCCCCACCGCGTGCCCACAGCGAGCAGCTCGAACGCCGTGAACCGGCCGGTCTTCGCATTCCAGCGCGCATGGCCGCGCAGGTCGGTCGCGACGCCGCGTGAGGTCTCCTTGGCCGCCTCTGCGTTCGCGGCCGGGACAGAGACCTCCGTGCGCGTCTTGCCCGTGAACTGCAGCGACACCTCGTCACCCTGCACGGCAGTGACCTGACTCTGCAGCGACGCCTCGCGGACCGCGTCGCGCGACATCGGAGGAGTCTGACCGCGCACGGAGTCGAGCAGGTGGAATCGCGCCAGCCGTTCGACGAGGCGCGGTGGCACCGCGATCACGGCGCCGACCTCGTGCTGCTTCGGAACGAGGCTTCTGGCCTCGGCGGCCGTGAACCAGACCTGGTCGGTGTTCCACGCGCGCGTGCGCCAGTCCTTCTCGTCGACCGGGCGGCCGAGATCGCGCAGGTACTCGGCCAGCACGAGGCCGTCGCTCGGGTACCGATCCTCGAAGCGTTTGCTCGCCTGCAGGTCCTTCGCTTCCTGCTCGCCGAGCGCCCGTTCGGCCGCCGGCAGCTCGGCCCAGCGCGCCAGCGACGTGCGCAGCATCTCGGCCACCTTCGCGGCGCTGTGCGTGTTGATCGACGCGAGGAACCTGCCGCGCGGAGTCACGACGTAGATGCCCTGCCGCGTGTCGGTCGGCTCCGTGCGGCCGCCGTAGTGCCCCGACTCGCAGAAGCCCTGGAACGTGCGGCACTCCGCGTCCTTGCCGCGCTGCAGGCGCCCGACCTCGTCGGCCACCGTGACGAAGGACGGAAGCCACTCCTTCACCGCCGGATCCGACCAGACGGACCGTCTGGCGATCACGCCGTTGTTTCAAGTCTGCCCGAGCGGGTGCCCGTTCATGGCCCAGAGCAGCACGGGCTTCTGCGCGCGGCCCGCCTCGACCAGTGCCGTGCGCAGCTCCGCCTGCCACGGGACCGTGCGCCAATCGAGCTCGCTCGCGCGCGGCACGATCGCCGCGAGGTCGCGCGCGAATGCTGCGTCGTCGAGGGCCTGCGCCGGGAGGGTGCACAGCACGGAACAGAGCACGGGAACGGATCGAAGCATGGTCGTCTCGCAGCGTCGCGCGGCATGCTACGGCTCGGTGCCAGGAGCGTCAGGGGGCGAGGGGAATACCCGACCCCTCGGCACTATCATCGCGAGCCCATGGCAGCCGGCGCGCGGATCCCGACCCTCCTGTTCGTCCTCTGGTGCGGCTCGCCGGCAGCCTCGCAGGCAGCCTCGCAGGCAGCCTCCCAGGCAGGCTCCCAGGCAGGCTCCCAGGCAGCGGCCGGCACGGGGCCAGCGGCGCGCACGGGCATCGACGTGCTCGCGGCAGATGGCTGCAAGCAGCTGAAGGACCGCAAGGTCGGCCTGATCACGAACCACACGGGCCGCACCGCCGATGGCCGCCGCACCGCCGACGTGCTGCACGAGGCCATCGGCACGGGGCTCATCGCACTGTTCTCGCCCGAGCACGGCCCGGACGGAGTGCTCGACGAGCGGACGAAGGACACGAAGGACGCCGCGACAGGCCTGCCCGTCTACTCGCTCTACGGCGAGACGCGCGTGCCGACGGACGCGATGCTGCAGGGGCTCGACACGCTCGTGTTCGACATCCAGGACGTCGGCTGCCGCTTCTACACCTACGTGTCGACGATGCGGAACTGCCTCGAAGCCGCCGCGGCCCACGAACTGCGCTTCGTCGTGCTCGATCGTCCGAACCCGATCGGCGGCGTCCTCATGGAGGGACCCGTGCTCGCCGACGCACGGCGCGACTTCGTCGGCGCACACCGGATCCCGCTGCGGCACGGCCTCACGGTCGGCGAGCTCGCGCGCATGATCGCCGGTGAGGACGGCATCCAGGTGGACCTCGAGGTCGTCAAGTGCGAAGGCTGGCAGCGCGCGGACCGCTGGGACCGGACCGGTCTGCCGTGGATCAACCCGTCGCCGAACATGCGCAGCCTCACGCAGGCGATGCTCTATCCGGGCGTCGGGATGCTCGAAGGCACGAACCTGTCGGTCGGCCGCGGCACCGACACACCGTTCGAAGTGCTCGGCGCGCCGTGGTGCGACGGCGTCCGGCTTGCAGCGCTGCTGCGCAGCAAGGACCTGCCGGGCGTCGCCCTGGTGCCCGTGCAGTTCACGCCGAGTGCGAGCAAGTTCCGCGGCGAGCGCTGCAGCGGCATCAACGTCGTGATCACCGACTGGAGCTCGTTCGAGCCGGTGCGCACGGGTCTGCACATCGCAGCCGCGCTGTGTGCGCTGCACGCGGCACAGTGGGACACGAAGAAGCTCGACTGGCTGCTCAAGCACGAAGCGAGCCACGCAGCGATCCTCGCAGGGCAGGCAGCCGACACGATCGTCGCGAGCTGGAAGAAGGAGCTCGACCTGTACCGCATCCGGCGGCAACCGTTCCTGCTCTACGATTGATCGCATGGCGCCACCGGTCCACTTCGGCCTCGAGGTCGCGTGCGATGCACCGCCCGACGTGCTGCGTCGCTCGCGCGGTTTCGGCCTGCTCAGCAACCAGGCTTCGGTCGACGCGAGCTTCCGCCATGCTGTCGATGTGTTGCACCGGAGGTTCCCGGGCGCGCTGAAGGCGCTGTTCGGTCCCCAACACGGCCTCTGGTCGGGGCAGCAGGACAACATGATCGAGACCGGCCACGGCACGGACGCACGCCTCCACGTGCCCGTGCACAGCCTGTACTCGGAGACCCGCAAACCGACGCAGCAGATGCTCGCAGGCCTCGACCTGCTCGTCGTCGATCTCCAGGACGTCGGCACGCGCGTCTACACCTACGTCTGGACGCTGACTCACTGCCTCGAGGCCTGCGCCGAGAAGGGCGTGCCCGTGCTCGTGCTCGACCGCCCGAACCCGCTCGGCTGCACGATCGCCGAAGGGCCGTTGCTCGACCTGCGCTTCTCGAGCTTCGTCGGCCGCGCCGCGATCCCGATGCGCCACGGGCTCACGCTCGGCGAGCTCGCGCTCTTCTGCAACGACAGCATGCAGCTCGGCGCAGAAGTGCACGTCCTGGCGATGCACGGCTACGGCCGCAGCATGCTCTGGCCCGACACGGGACGCGCCTGGGTGCCGCCGTCGCCGAACCTGCCGCGCGTCGAGGGCGCCTTCGTCTATCCGGGCCAGGTGCTGCTGGAGGGCACGAACCTCAGCGAAGGCCGCGGCACGACGACGCCGTTCGAGCAGTTCGGCGCGCCGTTCGTCGATCCGTGGCTGCTGCTGGCGAAGGTCTCCGCCCTGCGCCTGCCAGGCGTCGCGCTGCGGCCCGTTCGTTTCGAGCCCACGTTCCAGAAGTGGCACGGCGAGCCGTGCGGCGGCCTGTTCCTGCACCCGACCGATGCGGCCGCGTTCCGGCCTTACCGCACGACGCTGGCACTGCTGCGTGCGACCGCCGAGCTCTGGCCGCGACAGTTCGCGTGGCGGCAACCGCCGTACGAGTACGAGACCGAGAAGATGCCGATCGACATCCTCGCCGGCAGCGAGCTGGTCCGTGCGTTCGTCGACGGCGGGCGACCGTGGGCAGAGCTCGAATCGATCGCCGCGGCTCCGGCAGATTGGTGGCAGCGCGCAAAGCCGTTCCTGCTCTACTGACCACGTGCGAGACCCGAAGAGCCGCCATCAGATCCGGGCCCTCGTGCTGCTCGCCGCCGCACCGGGAATCGCCATCGCGACGCTCCAGGCCGCGTGGCCGTGGCCGTTCTTCTCCGACGACGCGTTCATCTCGCTGCGTTACGCGGAACGGTTGCTCGCGGGCGAGGGCCTGTCGTGGACCGGTGGTGAACGCGTCGAGGGCTACAGCAACCTGCTGTGGGTGCTCGCGTGTGCCCTGCTCGGCGGCCTCGGTCTCGACCTCGTCTGCGCCGCGCGCCTGCTCGGCGGCGTCTGCACGGCGGCCGCGATGTGGTGCCTCGCGAGCGCCCTCCAGCCGCGCGACCTGCGCACGTGCCTCTGCGCCGCCGTGGCGCCGATCCTCGCGGCGTCGGCGCAGCCCGTGCTCGCGTGGACGCTCGGCGGTCTCGAGGGGCCGATGGTCATGTGGTGGCTCGCATGGGGACTCGGCGGCCTCGTGCGCGAGCTCTCGCGCTCGGAGGTCGCGGCGTGGAGCCGCGCCCCGCTGCTGCGCTGCGGCGTGCCGTTCGCACTGCTCTGCCTGACGCGGCCCGACGGTCCGCTCTGGACCGCGGGTGCCTGCCTCGCACTGCTTCTCGCCGCGCGGAGCTCGGGTCTCGGCGCGATGTCGCGGCAGGCGGGGTTCTTTGCGCTGCTGCCGATCACCGCGGTGCTCGCGCAGTCGGCGTACCGGCTCGCCTACTACGGCGACTTCGTGCCGAACACGGCGCACGTGAAGGCGGAGTCCGATCCCGACTCCTTCGCAGCCGGCTGCGCCTACGTGCGCTCGGCGTTCGCCGCACTGCAGGGAATCGCGTGGCCCGCAGGGCTCGGCCTCGCGGTGATGCTGCGCTCGAAGCCGGCGCGCGCACAGGCACTCGTCCTCGGCCTGCCGACCGTGCTCTGGCTCCTGTACCTGGCCGCGATCGGGGGTGATCACTTTCCGGGCAGGCGCCTGCTGCACGGCGCGCTCGTGCCGCTGGCGCTGGCGGCCGGGGTGGCTTCTCTCGAGCTCGCGACGACTTCGCGCCGGCTGTGGCTCGCGATCGCACTCGTGGCAGGCGGCACCGCAGCGAACCTGTACTTCGCGCGCACCGATCCGCAGAGCCTCGAGCTGCGCGGCGAGATCTGGGAGTGGCGCGGCAAGGTCCTCGGCGAGGCCCTCGCGGCGGCGTTCTCCGCGGAACGGCCACGCCTCGCCGTCGATGCCGCAGGCGCCGTGCCGTTCTACTCACGGCTGCCAGCGCTCGACATGCTGGGCCTCTGCGACCGCACGATCGCGACGACGCCGACTCCCGACTGGCTGCACACCGTGAAGCCCGGCACGCCGCTGCCGCCTGGCCACCTGCACGGCAACGGCCGTTACGTGATGGACCAGGCTCCCGACCTCATGGTGTTCGGGCCACCGCCGGGCCTGCCGCTGCCCGTGTTCGTCAGCGCCGCGGAGTTCGAGGACGACCCGCGGTTCCTGCACGGCTACCGCTGCGTGCTCGTCGACCTCGGCGAGCGCGAGGTCCTGCCCGGCCGCGTCGAGCCGCTCGTGGCTTCGCTGTGGGTGCGACTCGACGGCAAGGCAGGTGTGCGGCGCAGCAGCGACCGCATCGAGATCCCGGCCTGGTTGTTCGGGTCCTACACGCTGCCCGAACCGCTGCAGCGCCGCTACCAGCGCCCGAGCGCCGATGCCGCCGCGGAAGCTCGCGTTGCCCAGCACCTCGCGGCAGTCGGGCAATGGTTCGGCGAACGGAGCGCCGTCGCCGTGCCTTCGCGCGCAGGGCCGCTGCGGTTGGAGCTGCGCGCGCCAGCAGCGCAGTTCACCTGCCGGCTGCCGGAGGGCCACTGGCGTGTCGAGGTCCACCCAGCAGGCTGCCCAGCCGTCGTCGACGCGGGGCCGAACGCCGGTGCATCGGGCGCCGTGACCGTGCCGGCGCCAGGACAGGACGTCGTGGCCACGCTGCGCGCACCGGGCGGTGCAACGCTGCCGATCGCCGTCGAGCGGGTCGTGTTCACCCGCGTTCGTTGAAGCTCCACGCGCGCCTGCCGGCAAACCAACCGCCCCGCGGAAGATGCGCCGATCCGCCGAAGCGTCCCCGGCACGCTGCACGGACGGACGATCGACATCATGCCCCGCGACGGATCTGATTCCGAGGACCACCTCAGGAGCGAACCATGCCCACGCAATCCACGCTGCGTCATCTGCTTGCTTGCCTGCTCGCCGCGGCCGCCGCGGCCCAGTCTCCGTTCACGATCGGCAACCTCGTCGTCGTGCGCATCGGCGACGGCGTGACGCCGCTCGGCACCGCGGCCACGGCGACCTTCCTCGACGAGTACACGACGGGCGGCGTGCTCGTGCAGTCCGTCGCGATGCCGATCGCTGCGAGTGGAACGAACCTGCCGTTCACGAACTCGGGCAGCACGACGTCCGAGGGCTTCCTGAACGTCTCGACGAACGGCTTCTTCCTGCTGCTCGGCGGCTACGGCGCGACGCCGGGCACGCTGACGATCGCCCAGACGGCATCGGCCACGACGCCGCGCGTCATCGCGCGCATCGACCTGCTCGGCAACCTCGACACGTCGACCGCACTGTCCGACGCCTACTCGGGCTCCCCCACCAACAACAGTCCGCTGCGCTCGGTCGCCAGCGACACCGGCTTCCGCTTCTGGACCTCGGGCACCGGCGGCGGCACCAGCGCCGGCATCCGCTTCGTCGCGAACGTCGGCGACACGACCTCGCTCGGCCTGAACGCCGGCGCGCCGACCAACACGCGCACGGCGACGATCTACAACGGACAGCTCTACACGACGAGCGCCTCGACGGTCTACCAGGGCGTCGCCGCCGTCGGCACGGGACTGCCGACCTCACCGAGCCAGCCGATCACGCTGTTGAACGGCTTCCCGACCGCGAGCGGCCCGTCCGCCTACGACCACTTCTTCGCGAACCCGACCACGCTCTACGTGGCCGACGACCGCACGGGCGGCAGCGGCGGCATCCAGAAGTGGACGCTGTCCGGCGGTGTCTGGACGCTGCAGTACACACTCTCGCTCTCGCCCGTGAGCGGCTGCCGCGGCCTCACGGGGTTCGTGCAGAACGGCGTCGTGACGTTGTGGGCGACGGCCAACCAGGCGTTCCCCAGCGTCGCAACCGAGCTCGTCACGGTCGTCGACGCGGGCCCCGGGTCCGTCGTCACGTCGATCGCAGTCGCCGGCACGAACACGGCGTTCCGCGGCCTGCGCCACCTCGCCATGCCGACGACGCTGCAGCGGTTCCCGCTGTCGTGCGGCGCGATGGACATCCTCGTGACGGGCAACGGCCAGATCGGCACCGACGTGATCACGACGATCCAGAACCCGCTCGGCTTCGGCTTCATCGGCTACGGCCTCACGGGCTTCGTGGTGCCGTTCTGCAACTGCACGATCGGTCACGACTACGTGCTGCTGCTGCTCGGCCCCTCGCACACGCTGTCGGTGCCGTACGACCCGACACTCTTCGGCACGCAGCTGTTCATGCAGGGCCTCGATTTCCTGGCCCCCGGTGGCTGCCCGGACCCGATGTTCACGCTCACGGATGCGTACTCCTTGACGATCCAGTAGCTCCCCGTCGCCGCGGGGCGACCCACGAACCAGCGGTTCACGCACACGGCCGCCCGATCGCGGCGACGGACCAGCTCCCCGTCGCCGCGGGGCGACCCACGAACCAGCGATTCACGCACACGGCCGCCCGGGACCTCGCACCACGTCGGCTAGCATCCGCCGATGCCCTGGATCCTCCTCGTCATCGCCGGCCTGCTCGAAACCTGCTGGGCCGTCGGCATCCACTACACCGCTGGCTTCACGAAGCTCTGGCCCACGGCCTTCGTGGTCGTGACCCTGGCCGCCAGCATGTGGCTGCTCGCGCTGGCGGCGCGCGACCTTCCGATCGGTACGGCCTACGCGGTCTGGGTCGGCATCGGCGCGTTCGGCACGGCGGTGTTCGGCATCCTGCGCCTCGGCGAGCCGGCCACGCCGGCACGCGTGTGCTGCCTTGCTCTGCTCGTCGCGGCCGTGGTCGGCCTCAAACTGACTGCCCCGGCGGCTTGAGCGCGCGCGTCCTCGACTCTTCGCCGGCGATCTGCCGGATGCGCGCAGCGAACTCGGGGTCCTCGCCGCCCAACAACTCCTCGAGCGCTTCGCGGAAGTCGGGGCGGCGGCACCATTCCCGCATGTAGTCCTCCCAGGACTGCCACATGCGGTTCGTCTGCTGGTCCATGTCCTCTTCGTGCACGAGCAGGTACGCGCGCTCGAACAGGGCCACGAGCACGTTGAAGAGTGCGAAGCGGCGCTCCTTCTGCTCGAGCGACAGCTCGACCTCGGGACCCTCGCGGCGCAAGAGGCGCAGGTCGGCGTTCTCGAGCACGAGCTTCATGAAGTTCGTGTACTCGTCCGACAGGCGCTGGTAGATCTCCTCGTCCTCCTGCAGGCGTTCGCGTTTCTGCTCCCACAGGAACACGACGATCGCCAACGGAAAGCCGAAGACGGTCACGATGTAGCTGAGCAGCTCCCAGGTCTCGCGCTCGAACATGACCCTCGCTTCGTTACGGATCCACGCGGCGGATGCAAGTTCGTTCCGTGCCGCGACGGCCGGCGCCGATCGGTCAAGAACCCTGCGAGCGAGGTTAATGCAACACCATCCGGCCAACCAGCGAGCGCAACTGCGTGGCTTCGGAAACGCCGGACAGGCATAGTCTCGGCGATCCAACCCCTCGCCACTCACCAACCATGACTCGTACGACGCAATTCCTTCTCGCAAGCGTTCTGCTCGGTCACGTCGCTCTCGCCCAAGCCCCCGCTGCAGCGGCCCAGAAGGTCGTGAGCGGCGAGCTCGGCTTCGACTTCACCTCGCAGTACTTCGTGCGCGGCATCGTGCAGGAGAACCAGGGCATCATCGCACAGCCCTGGTTCGAGCTGAGCTACGGCCTCTACGAAGGCACCGACGATCTGCGGAACCTGAGGCTCGTCTTCGGGCAGTGGAACAGCCTGCACGACGGCCCGACGGGCTCCGGCGGCACGGGCCAATCGATGTGGTACGAGAGCGACTTCTTCTTCGGGCTCGCGGGCGCGATCGGCGACCGCCTGTCGGTCGGCGCGACCTACACCGCGTACTACGGGCCGAACGGCGCACGCGGCACCGTCGAGGAGCTCGCGCTCTCGGCCGGCTACGACGACAAGGGCAAGAGCCTCATCGATTCGATCGAGAGCGGTCTGCAGCCCGGCGTCGTGCTCGCGTTCGAGCTCGACGGCCAGATGGACAACGGCGAGCCCGGCAACAACGGCGTCTACCTGCAGGCGGGCATCAGGCCCTCGTTCGTGTTCGGCCAGTTCACGCTCGACGTGCCCGTCACGATGGGCTTCAGCCTCATGGACTACTACGAGAACCCGGGCTCGAGCGAAGACGACTTCCTTGGCTTCCTCGACGTCGGCGCCGTGATGTCGACGACGATCCCGTCGCTGCCCGCGCGCATGGGACAGTGGCAGGCACATGCCGGCATCCACTGGCTGCTGCTCGGCGACAACAATGAAGATCGCAACGTCGGCGACACGACCGAGCTCATCTTCTCGTGCGGCGTCAGCACGATCTTCTGATCAAGCCTTCTGATCAAGCAGCCGGCTGATCAAGCAGCCGGCCGGCGTTCGAACAGCGCCACCAGCGCGAACGTGGCCAGCGGTCCGAACAGCAGCGAGAGCAGAAACCAGTTCAGACCACTGCGGCCCTTGCCTTGCGCGAGGCCGGCGTTGATCAGACCCAGGGTGCCCCAGCCGACGACGATCTCGGGGGAGTTCACTTCGGCAAACATGTGAGCGCGCTTGCGTGACGCAGCCGGACCATTCCGGGCCGAGCAGATTGCCACCGCCGGTCGGCGCACGCAACGCCGCAGCAGCTCGAGCGCGCGAATCGATCAGACCGTGAGCGTCGGATTCGGCCTCAGGAAGCGGACGGCGATGCCGACCTGCCCGTCGCCGAGAGTCTCGTAGCGCACGAGTTCCGCGCGCACGACCTCGCTCTTGCCGCTGATGCGCACGGTCACCGGCAGCGAATCCGTCGTCGTGAAGAACACACCCTGTGCGGAGATGTTCTGGCCCGAGCCCACGAGAGCACCCGCCTCGAACTCGATCGTCACGAACTCCTGCAGCTCTTGTCGCGGGTCCTGGCGTTGCTCGACAATGGGCGGAGTCGTGGGTTGGCTCATGGCTTCTCCACGACTGCTTCGGCCGTTGCGGCCTTCCAACTGAAACCGCGGCCACCATTTGCAATCATCCCGGCGTGCAGGAGACCCCCTACGAACGTGAGCCCGGCTACGCCCGGCGCTACCGCGACCATCGCTTCTGCAGCGGGACCGGCAGGTCGACGGACCGCCGCGAGCGCGCGGCGCTGCGCGCGCTGCTGGCCAGGGCGCCGGCGCCACCGGGTCCTTGGCTCGACGCACCGTCGGGCGCAGGCCGTCTGACGGCCGAGCTGCCGGGCCCGGCCGTGCAGCTCGATCGCGACTTCGAGATGGTGGCTGCCTGCGGCGAAGGCCGGCCGCGCGCCTGCGCGAGCGTGCACCACCTCCCGTTTCGCGACGGCACGTTCGCCGGGACGCTGTGCCACCGGCTGCTGCAGCACATCGCGACACCTGCCGAACGGATCACCATCCTGGCCGAGCTCGCGCGCGTCACGCGCGGGCCGATCGTCGTGTCCTTCTTCGACTCGTGCAGTCTGCAACACCTGCGCAGGCGGTTGCGGCGCCTGCTCGGCGGGACGCGTTCGGGGCGCACGGCCGTGCCGAGGGGCGTGTTCCTGCGCGAGCTGCGCGCGGCGGGCCTCGAGCCGCTCGCGGTGCATGCGCTGCGGCGGTTCGTCGCCGAGCAGACGCTCGTGTTGTGCCAGCGTGCACGACCGGGTGCCTGACGTCGAGCCGGACGAATCCACTGGACTCGCGGCGCAGAAAGCGCCGATAGCGCCGGTAGTCGGAGGAACGAAGGATGGCTTCCGTCCCTGTCACTGCGAGTCAGGAACCAGCGCTGCGGCCGCAACCGACGCGGCGCGAGAAGTCCGTTGCACGCGGCATGCGGATCCTCGTGGTCGAAGACGAGCCGCTGACCGCCGAAGTGTTCGCACGCGCTCTCTCGCGCGACGGCCACCTCGTCGACGTCGCGCGCGACGGCCTGCAGGCGCTGCGCCTGTTGCGCGATCGGCTGCCGAGCCTCGTCGTGCTCGACATGAGCCTGCCCGCCGTTCCCGGTGCAGACGTGGTCAGGAGGCTGCGGCAGGAAGGGCATCTCGATCTGCCGATCATCGTGGTCTCCGGCAGCCCGCGGCGGCAGGCGGACCTCAGCGACCAGGAGCTGCGGCCCGGGACGTGGCTCGAGAAGCCCGTCAAGCCGCGCGAGCTCGTGAAGGTCGTGCGCGACTTCACGCAACGGGACGACTGAGTCCCGGTGCTCACCGAGTGACGGCGATTCAGCGCGGCCGCGCGAAAACGTGCGCGGCGAAGCGTTCGATGTCCTCCGCGAGCAGCGGCAACCCCATCGGCCACGGCGGCTCCTTCGGCGCGAGGCGATCGACGTCGCCCTTCCAGCCCTGCTCGGTGCGCCGCTTCGCGACGTAGTCGAGCGACCGGCCCAGTGCCTCGGAGGCCGGATACCCGTGCAGCGGCGCGAGCCGCACCGCGAGACTGCCGAGTCCGTCGAGAGTCTTCGCCTGCAGCGCCCCGGCCCCGACGAGCACGAGCCCCGACACGGACTCGCGCAGGCTCTCGGCGTGGAAGCTGGCGATCGTGGCCGCTTCGCGATCGCAGACGAGCACGACCGGCTGTTCCTCGCTGTGCAACAACGTGCGCAACGTCGCAATCGCGCTGCGGAGGTCGGGCATGTAGTTGCGTCCCCCACCGGGCGAATCGAGGAACGCGACGCTCCAGTCGCGGTGCGCGCCGAACTGCGCGAGCTCGTGCGCGGTCCAGCGCGGCCCGCGTGTGCTCGGGGCCGACGGCCGGTTGGCCGCGGCGTCGTAGGCCGGTGTGCCGGCCGCGAACACGACGAGCGGTCGCGGCTCGACGCCGGCAGGCAGCCGCAGCACGCAAGGCAACGGAGCTTCGCCCGCGGACGGCAGTGCCGTCAGCACCTCGCCGGTCATGCCGGCCAGCACCGGCTTCTCGTTCTCGAGGTTCTCGAGTGCCAGCTCGAGCCGCTGCAGTTCGACGACCGCGTTGCTCTCGACGTCGAACGCCTCGCCGAAGTAGGCGCGCAGCACGGCCGTCTCGAGTCCGCCGAGCAGCGCCTTCTGCGGCTGCGGCAGGTTGCCGGCGAGAGCGCGCGCCTTCCGCACGGCGGTCTCGCAGCGCGCCTGGTAACCGCGCAGCACGTGGAACGGCCAGGACAGGCCAGGATCCTTCGCGCGCGGCGGCTCGCCGCCGATCCGCGTGCGCACGTGCAGCCGGTAGGTCCCGTCCGCGAGGTCCTCCGCCGGCACCGTGGCGACGGCCTGGGCCATGCGCAGGTCGTCGACCCCGGTCGGGCTCAGGATCTTCGAGGTCCAGACCTGTGTGCCCTTCGCGTCGCACACCTCGAGGTCGAACGCGAGCACTCCAGGCGCAGGCACCGCGTACGGCAGGAACACCGAGACGTTGGCCCGGCGGCAGGTCTCGTTCGCGGCCTCGGGATCGGTGACCTCCGGCAACAGGTAGACGGAGATCAACGACCGCAGCAGGAAGCTCTCGTCCGCGGCGGCGCCGCGCGCGTTCGCGAGCGCCTTGGTCACGAGCTCGAACGGAGTGCTGACCGTGGGCTCGGCGAGCGTGCGCGCGGCCTGGTCCTGGTCGGCAACCGCGCGCGAACGGATCTCGGCCAGCAGCTCGGCGCGGCGCTGCTCGAGGTGCAGGTAGCCCCATCGCTCGCGATAGGAGGGACCCTGCGCGGCTGCGCCCGTGGCGAACAACGAGCCGGCGATCAGCGCGGCAGCAGCGGTGAGTAGGTTGCTTTGACCCATTGCTGGAACTGGGGATCGATCGTGAGCGGACTCGAACCGTAGACGGTCTGCAGCGCATCGCGAGTCGGCTTGTCCTGCTTCACGAGCCGCAGCAGGTCGCGGAACTTCGCGCCGCCGTGCATCGTGACGAGGAAGTCGACGTACGCGAACGCGAACGCGTGCTGCTCGTAGTCGAGCTGGTCGGTGTTGAGGGAAGAAAGCGTCGCGAACGAAGGCCCCTTGCCCTCGTCGACGAGCTTGCGCACGGCAGGCCGCCACTTGCCACCCTTGAAGCCGCTGCCGGCCAGCAGCAGGATCTCCTCGAAGCAGTAGTTCGTGCATTTGCCGCCGATCTTGTCCTCGAACCAGTGCGCGACACCCTCGTCGAGCCAACCGTGCTTGTGGTTGCCGAGCCACATGGCCGGCGGCATCTGGCTCAGCAGCAGGTGCGTCACCATGTGCACGATGTTGCGGTGCAGAGCCTCGTCGTCGGGGATCGAACGCGGGTCCATCCACATGCTGAAGACGTACTCGGGCCCCATGGACTTGAGTCCGACCGAGTTCGCGTTGCCGAGGCCCGTGACGCGCGGCCCGATCGTGTTGTGGTCGCGAGCCTCGCGGAACATGTAGACCGAGAAGCGGTTCGGCAGATCCGCTTCGGTCAGCTCGAAGACCGTCAGGAACATGGTCCGAAGCGCCTCGATGCGCTCGGCGTAGAGGTGCATCAGCGCGTGCGTGTCGAGCTTCTCCTTGCCGACCGTCAGCGACTTGATCGCGAACGTCAGTTCCACGTTCTTGGCCGACAAGTACGCGAACGGCTCGTGCTCGGCGAGGAGCTTGTCGACGTCCGTGCGCCGTTTCTGCAGCCACTCGCGTGCGAGTTGCTTGCGGCGCTGCATCTCCGCCTCGACGTGGGCGTTCACGCACATCGTGCAGTCCGTCGTGAGGGCTCCCTGGCAGGTCTTGCACTCGGTGGCAAGGCTGCAGAACAGCGTGCCCGCAGCCTGTTCCTGCGCGAGCAACTTGCCGTGCTTCTTGCACGGCACGCAGCCGTGGTTCGTGCAATCGCGACACGTGACGACGGGCGGCGTCTGGGCACGGGCCATGCCGAGCAGTGACAGAGCAAGGAGCAACCAGCCGATCCGTACCATCCCCAACAAGGTAGCGCGCGACCGCACCGGGAGGTAACGGCTGGGTTGCAGAGCCGCGCGTTGCGCGTCGGCTGCAGCAACACGTCCGGGCCCTCTGGTGGCAGTTGGCCCTGTCAAGGCAGCTGCAGGATCTTGTGCGCCTGCGGCAGCACTCGCACGTCGAACTGCTGGCGCACGGCCGTGCTCAGGAAGCGCTCGAGCTCGGCGCGGGGCAGCCGCCTCGTCACGGCACCGAACGGCGTCACGGGCTGCAGGATCAGCGCGATCTTCTCGCGCATCGGCTGCAGCTCCGCGAGTGCTGCCTCGAAGCTCGGATCGATGACCTTGTCGGTCAACACGATCTTCACGTCGACGGTCGCACCGCGTCGCAGCGCGACTTCGCAGCACCGGCGGTGCAGCGCGCCGTAGCCCGCACCCGGGCCGAGCGCCAGCTCCGCCTTCGCGGGCGCGCCGAGCGTCTCGGGCAGCTTGTAGTCGGCGCTCAGGTGGTCGACCTGCTCGATGCAACGCGCGAGCGCGTCGGGATCGATCGCCGCGGTCTCGAGGTGCAGCCGCATGCCCTGCTGCCGCACCGCGCGGCCGAGCTCGCGCACGAAGTCGGGGAACACGAGCGGCTCGCCGCCGGTCACGGAGACGCGCGCGCTCTTGCCGCCCGGCTCGTTCGCCGCGGCGACCTGGCGCACGAGCTCCGCCGCGCGATCGCTGCCGACCGCGTTCTGCTCCTGCACCTCGCGCACGCCGAACCGCACCGGAAAGGACGCCGGCGCCGTGTAGCTGTTCGGAGTGTCGCAGTACAGACATCGCAGCGGGCACGTCGCGGTGCGCACGAACGTCATCGGCACGCCGATGAAGCGCCCCTCACCCTGGACCGAGTGGAAGATCTCGATCAGCGGCGCACGCGGCGTCTCCGCGCGGCGAACGGGCTCCGCGGCCTCCTTGGCGTCCTTGGCCTGCAGCGACCGCAGTGCGCGCTTCAAGTCCACGGCGACCTCACGCGAACTGGCGCGCCAGCTCGTTCAGCACGTCGATGCCCCGGCGCAGCACGGAGTCCTCGGCGGCGAACGAGAGGCGGAAGTGCGTGTCGCGCGCCGAGAACGACTGGCCCGGCACGATCAGCAGCTTGTGCTGCAGCGCCGCCTTCAGGAACTGCGCGCCGTCGCACGGCTTGCCGTCGGTACCGCAGGGCAACGCCGGGAACGCATAGAACGCTCCCTCCGGCGGCCGCAGGCCGTAGACCGGATGCAGCGCTTCTGCGACGAGGTCGCGCTTGCGCCGGTACTCGGCGATGTACGGCGACAGGTCGATGTGCGGCATCGCTTCGAGCAGCGCGTACTGGAACGGTGACGGCGCGCAGACGAACGAGAACTGCTGCAGCGTCTTCATCGCGTCGAGCACGTTCGCGGGGCCCGTCGCGTAGCCCATGCGCCAGCCCGGGATGCCGTAGGTCTTGCTGTAGCCGCCGAGCTGGATGCAGCGGTCGGCGTAGGTGACGGGCGACGCGTAGTCGTCGACGTAGCAGAAGAAGTCGTAGATCTCGTCGCTGACGACGTAGGCCGAGCGGCGGTTCGCGATGCGGCAGATGCCCTCGATCTCGCCGCGCGTCAGCACACACCCGGTCGGGTTGCTCGGCGAGTTCACGAAGACGATCTTCGTGCGCGCAGTGCAGAGCCGCTCGATCTCGTCGAGGTCGACGCCGAAGCGGCCGCCTTCGTGCTTCGGATAGAGGTCGTAGAAGCGCACGGAAGCACCGCACAGCGACGCGAGGTTGCGGTACATCATGAAGCCCGGATCCGGCAGCAGGATCTCGTCGCCGGGCTCGAGCAGGCACTGGAAGGTCAGCACGAGCCCGCCCGACACTCCGGCCGTCACGAGCGACGTCTGCGGCCTGCGGCCGTGGCGGCGCTCGACGTCGGCCAGCACGTGCGCATTGAGCTCGGGCAGACCCTGCGTGACCGTGTAGCGGTTCTTGCCGCCTGCGATCGCGCGCGATGCCGCGTCGATCAGCGCCTGCGGCGGCTCGTAGTGCGGCTGCCCGATCGACAGGTTGATCGGGTCCTGCATCGTCGCCATCAGCTCGAAGATGCGACGGATGCCGCTCGGCTCGATGCCGCGGATGCGGTCCGTGAGACCGGGGTCAGGTGGAACCACGCACGAACCTCGATGGAGAGTCCACCACGGGGACGGCCGGGACTACTTCTTGGCGGCCGGGGCCTTCGCGGCTGCTGCGGCCGGCGCGGCTGCGGCCTTGCCGGCGGGCGCCTTCGCTGCGGGTGCCGCGGCTGCTGCGGCCGGAGCTGCTCCGGTCGCGTCGGCGGCGGCCGGCGCCTCGGCCTTCTTCTTGGCCTTCGCCTTGAACGAGGTGCGCACCTTGCGCAGTCCTTCGACGCGGTCACCTTCCTTCCATTTGCCGGCCTTCTTCAGGACGGCGAGTCGCTCCGCGCGCGTCCAGACGTTGCGGTTGCCGCCAGTCGTGCGCGAGAGTCTCAAACTGCTGTGGATCGTCATGACAGAAACCAAGGGTCGCCGCCGCTGCCAGCCTGCATCTCGCGCAAGCGGACCGCGGCGTCAGCCTCGTTGCGCCCGCCGGGAACCCCGGCGCGTTCGGGACACGGTTCGGACCGTGTCTTCGGGAATGGGGGCGAGGAGCCTACTGGATCGACAGGGCCCTTGGCCACTCCGCTTCGTTGTTTCGCCAGTGCACGAACGTCTCGTCGGGGACCTCCGCCGGCAGGCCCATCAGTAGTTTGCGCGTCGCAGCAAGCTCCGCGTCGCCGTCGAAGTAGACGGCGACCACCCAGAGCGGCGAGGCTGCGCTGCTCCACCAGTACGGGCGAGCCTTCGCCAGCTTCATGCCGACCAGGTAATCGCTGAGCGCCTTGGCTCTGGCCTTGGCAACGGCGGGATCGAGCTTCGGAAAGGCGGAAACGATGAAGGCCGTGTGGGACAACGGCCTCGTGTCGGTCTCCACGAGCAGCTCCGGCGTGCGCCCCGTGGTGCGCAGGGCTTCACTGGACTTCACGCCCTTCGCCTGGCCCAGGTGGTCCCCCATCACGAACCCGCCGACGAAGCAGCCCAGAGCCAGAGCCGAGGCCAGCCACGCGGGCACCGCCATGCCGCGCCGGCGATGGTCTTCGCGCCACCGCCCCGAGGTCCGCCCGAACAACGAGCCGATGAGACCACGCACCGTGTCGGCGAACTTCGAACTGCTGCGGCTTCCCGCGCGGCCACGCGAGCCGAGCAGCAAGACCATGTCGCTTGTTTTGCGAACCACGAGACACCCCCAGCGCCCCGACCGGGGCAACCACCAGCTTGTGAACTGACCACCAACTCCCGCCGAACCGTCGGGAGAGACCGGAACCACGGCCGACCAAGCCGTGGAGTGCGCGAAGGTACCGACGGCGCTGTGCTTCTGCAATGCCGCTGTCCGGCCGCCGGGGAGTGGATTGCGGGCTCAGTTCCCTCGTCGACCCGGCAGCTCGCGGCAGAGCCGCTCGCTGCCGGCTCGCAAGGGGACTTCGTGCAACCGACCGCGAGCCGAGCAAGCTCGGCTCTTGGTCCGTTGGGGCTCAGTTCCCGCTGTCCCGGAGCCGCTGCAGCGCGGCCAGGACCTGCGGCTTGCTGCCGGACTCGGGCGTGCGCAGGTAGTCCTCGGCCACGGCCTTCGCGTCGGCCTGCTTGCCGGCGCGCACGAGCGTCGTCGCGAGCAGGTAGACCTGCTCGCTGCGTTCGAGCCCGTGCTTCGCCTGCCACGCGACGGCCTTGCGGCACAGCTGTTCGAGCTCGGCGAGGTCCGCCGCCGGGTCTTCCTGCATCGTGACCGCGAGCAGCCAGGCCGCCCAATGCTGCGCGGGGTCGACGCGCAGGCAGCGCCGGAACTCGCGGATGGCCTTCTCGCGGTCGCCGGCCTTGCGGGCTTCGACGCCACGCGCCTCGGCGCGCTGCCAGATGCGTTCGAGCTGCTGCTGGATCGCCTCGGTCGAGAAGTCGGCCGGCGCCACAGCGACGCAGCGCAACCACGCATCCGCGGCCGCCTCGTCGTCGGCGCGCAGCAGGCAGTCGTAGCCGAGCCGTGCTGTCGCGTCGGCCAGCAGCGTGCGCCCCTCCTCGAAGTCCGGCATCAGGCGGTGTGCCTGCTCGAGCTCCTTCACGGCCTCGGGGAAGTGGCGCTGCTCGAGCTTCATGCGCCCGAGCACGAGGTGGGCCTTGCCCTCCTGCGGGTTGTAGGCCAGCGCGCGCTCGACGATCGCGAGCACGTCGGCGTGGTCGCTGCCGGTGCCGAGCCGCGAGTAGGCGCGCCCGATCAGCAGGTTCGCGAGCACCTTCGCGCTGTCCTTGTCGTCCGGCACGACGCGCAGGTAGGCCTCGAGCTGCAGGATCGCGTCGTCGAGGCGGCCCTGGCCCACGAGCGCGAGCGCCAGCTCCTGGCGCAGCCGCGGATCGGGCCGCTGCTCGAGACCCTGCCGCGCGTAGCGCTCGGCTTCGGCGTTGTTCTCGGACTCACGCAAGAGGCGCGCGGCACCGAGCCACGCTTCGATGCAATCGGGATCGGCCTCCTGGGCCTGCCGGTAGTGGCGCAGCGCCGGCAGCGCGCGGTTGCAGACGCGCTCCCATGACGCCATCGCACACAGCAGACCCGAGTGCTTCGGATGACGCTCGAGCGCCTGCTGCAGCGTGCGCAGCGCGGACACCGCGCGGGCATCGCCGTCGGCGAGGTGGACCGGGCGCCCGGCGGCTGCAGCCGCGAGCAGCTCGGGCACGATGGCGGCCAGCTCGCGCATCGACGCGAACGCGATCAGATCCGGGTGGTCGGGTGCCTGCTCCTTCGCGGCCGTGTAGATCGCCTGCGCGCCTGCGTCGTCGCCGACCTGCTGCAGCGGCTCGAACGCCGCGAGCTGCGCCTGCAGCAACAGCGCCGTCGCCTGCCCGAGCCGGCGCGGTGACGTCTCGCGCGCGAGCTGCGCGCGCGCCGCCTCGATCGCCGCGCGCGCATGCTTCGCAGCAGCCTGGTAGTCCGCCCGCCTCGTCGCGAGGCGCACGAGCAGCTGCCGCGCGCGCAGCTCGTGGATCGGGTAGCGCGCGGCCGCAACCGCGGCCTCGAGGTGCTGCTGCACCTCCTCGAACGCCGCGGGCACCGCGACGGCTCCACGCTGCAGGCGTTCGTACACGAGGTTGAGGTGCGCGACCGCGTTCACGCTCTCGACCTCGAGGCTCGAGCGCCACAACGCCTCGTCGCTGCGGAAGTCGAACGCGCGACTGCACGCGCCGACCGCGAGCAGCGCGACCAGGCCCGCAGCGACCGCGAGCCCCGCCTTCTGCAGCGTGCGATGCAGCAGCATCACGACGAGCAGCGCCGCCGCGGGCACGGCGAGGTACAGATAGCGGTCGGCGACGGCGATCGCCGACGCGGGGTAGACCGTGTTGAACGGCAGCAGCGCCGCGAAGAACGATGCGATCGCGACGGCCGCGGGCCGCCACGCGGGGCGCCAGATGGCGGCGGCGACCGCGAGCAGCGCTCCGGCCAGGGTCGAGAGCCCGCCGAACGGCTCGGCGCGGAAGCGCGCGAGCGTGTCGACCTCGGGATGGAGCACGTTCAGGTGCAGCGGCCAGAACGCCGTCGCTACGTAGTGCGCGCAGACGCCGGGGAACTGCAACAGGCGATCGCCGATCGGGCCGGTGCCGAGCGTGCCTTCCTCCGCGGCGATCGCCTGGTGATGCCACGCGATCGGCATCGTGACGAGCAGCAGCACGAGCGGGCCGAGGAAACGCCGCGGCGCGCCGCCGACGTGCACGCAGACCAGGGCGGCCAGCAGCGGCAGCACGACCGCGGTGGCCTTGCTGTACATCGCGAGCGCCGCGAGGACCGCGAGTGCCAACGCACGCAGCAGGCCCGGACGCTGCGCGAAGCGCACGGTCTGCAGCAGGGCAAGGAACACGAACAGGCCCGAGAGCAGATCCTTGCGGCCGCTGACCCACGCGACGGACTCGGCGAGTGCGGGGTGCACGAGGAAGCACGCGCCGGCGAGCCAGGCCACGGTCCGCTGCGCACCACACGCGAGCAGCAGCCGCACGAGTGCTGTGGCCGCGAGGCCATGCAGCAAGAGCGAGTGCACGTGCGGCCAGAACGGCCGCCCGCCACAGCAAGCCCAGTCGAACCACAGCGACGAGTGCGCGACCGGCAACCAGGCGTTCGCGATCGGACGCCCCGGACACCAGACGGCAGCGAGCCCCTCGCGGAACTCGGGGTTGTCGGGCCCGAAGAAGAAGTTGTCGTCGAAGTCGAGGAACGAAGCACCGAACGCGGCCGGCAGGTAGACCACGAGTGCCAAGCCGAGCATCGATGCGAGCGTGGGCCAGAGCGGCGGCGACGATGCCGGCACCGGGGGCGGCGACGCCAGCGCTGTCGTGGGGTCGGGAGCGGACGCGATCATTCCGGGCCGCAGAGCGTAGCCTCGCACGCTTGCAGTGGGGCATGTTCCGGGCAATCTCTCCGCGCGTGTTTCCCACCTACTCCGCCCGCCACCTGCGCCCCGGCGCCGACGACGTCGTGCGCGCCTTGCGGCGGCGCCAACGCGCCGTGTGGCCGCTGCGCCGCCGCGGCGCCGATCTCGGCTACGTGGTGACCGTCGCGCGCGCGCTGCCGTCGCGCGCGCAGGCGCTGGCGCGGTGGAACAGCAGCGAACCGGTGTTCCTGCCGGGCATCCTCGGAGCTGGCCTCGAGGCCTGTGCACGCGACATCACGGCCTCGCTGCGGTTGTTCGACCGCATGCGCAGTGGCGGCTCGTTCCGCGACGAGATCGGGCGCCGCATCGGCGGCGACCGCGAGCTGCACTTTCGCGGCAGCACGAAGGACGAGAGCGACCCGCGCGAGGTCGAGCGGCTGCACTTCGACGCCGGGCCCGACGGCACGACGGTGGCTCACGGCTTCTGGACGCAGCTCGCCTGGATCGCGCACGGCACCGACCGCTCGCTGCGCATCCGCTTCGCCGCCGGACCAGAGACCTTCGATGCCGGGGTGCCGGCCCCGGACCTGACCTGCGGCTGGGCCGACGTGCTGGCCGCGCGCGCTTTCCCCGAAGCGGCGGCCATCCTGGCCTGCGCGCCGCTGCGTGCTTGGCTTCAGCAACTGCTGCAGCGGCCACACCGCCTGTCGGAACGCATCGTCTACAACAACTGCCCCGACGGCGGTGCCGTGTTCCACCACGATGCCGAGCCGGGCCAGCTCGGCGTCGTGTTCAGCCAGCTCGAAGGCCACACGGCGTGGCTCTCGCTGGGCAAGCGCCGGCTCGCCGCGCTGCTCGCGAAGTGCGGCCACGCGCGCAACACGGCGTTCGCGATGGCGGCGCTCGACCAGTGCGACGACAAGGCACTGCTGTCGGCGCTGAACCGCGATGCGGAGTTCACGGCCGTGCTCGCGGCGCACGGTGCCTTGTTCGTGCTGCAGGCCGGCGACGCGATCCTGCTGCCTTCGCAGGGCATCGACGCGGTTGCGTGGCACAGCGTCATCGCGCTCGGCGACCGACCGAGCCTCGCGCACAGCTACGGCATCTTCCCGCGGCGCTCCGACTATCCCTTGGTCGCGGACCGGGACCGCCGGTAGAACACGAGCGTGCCGATCGAGCCGAGCCAGCTGCAGCAGCACCTCGAACTGGCGGCGTCCGCCTACGGGTTCGACCTGCCGCTGCCAGCCGGGAAGGCGCTGCCGCGTGCGATCGCGCCGCCGGGCGAGGTGCGGGTCGCCGCCCCGACTCCCGTGGTGTCGGTTTCCCCTGCACCAGCCGCCGCTTCCCCTGCCGCGGCTCCCGTCCCCGCGCCAACCACGCCCGGTGCTCCAACCGCGCCGACGGCGCCGAAAGGCCCCGCGACGCCCGAGCAGGTGGCGGACCTGCAAGCGTTACGGGCGGAGGTCATGCCGTGCACACGCTGCAAGCTGCACCAGGGCCGGCAGCACGTCGTCTTCGGCGAAGGCAATCCTTCGGCGCGCGTCTTGTTCGTCGGCGAGGCACCGGGCGCCGTCGAGGACCAGACCGGGCGTCCGTTCGTCGGCCCGGCCGGCCAGCTGCTCGACCGCATCCTCGCGGGAGCCATGGGCTTGCAGCGCAGCGACGTCTACATCGCGAACATCAACAAGTGCCGCCCGCCCGGCAACCGCGTGCCCGAGCCCGACGAGGTCGCGGCGTGCCTTCCGTTCCTGCGCAGGCAGATCGAGATCGTACGGCCCGAGGTCATCGTCTGCCTCGGCCGTACCGCGGTCCAGAACCTGCTCGGGACCACGGAGCCGATGCGCACGCTGCGCGGGCGGGCCCTCAGCTATGCAGGCGTGCCCGTCGTCGTGACCTGGCACCCGGCCTACCTGCTGCGCGACCCTTCCCACAAGCGCGAGACCTGGGAGGACATCAAGCGCGTGAATCGCCTGCTCGGGCTGCCCGAGCGGCCAGCACCACCCGCGTCTTAGGTGGGCGCGTGGTCGCAACGAAGGCTGGTGACCAACCTTGACCACCTCGAGCCGGCTCGCTACCGTCCGCCGTCCCAGCGCCAACCCGTCCCTCCATGGCGCAG
Source organism: Planctomycetota bacterium (assembly GCA_036376355.1). Lineage (GTDB taxonomy): Bacteria > Planctomycetota > UBA1135 > UBA1135 > UBA2386 > DASVAL01. The sequence goes on along the minus strand of DASVAL010000063.1, from coordinate 22,136 downwards.
GCTCGCTAGCAACAGCCGAGTTCGCCGTCCGATCTGCACTCCTGTGGCATGCAAGGGTGCAGAGCAGTCTGCTCGGTTCGCGCGCGCGAGAGTGTTCGCTCTTTGCTTTCGCCCAGCTCTTTGCCCGCTCAATGGGGCCGACCTGCAATGGGGTCGGCTGCAACCAAACAGGCTCCAACCCGGCACGCTGCAGATTGCAGCTGCCATTGCCGCCCGCTTCGTTGCCTCTGTTCTGCTCTACGCAACTCGCTCCCTCTCCCAGTTCGCCTTTCTGGCAGGCATCCCAGCATGATCACGGTTCAGACCCTGCGCTTGCACGGCCTTTGTGCGTCCTCCTTGCTCGCTTTGGCCGCCTGCACGGGCGCCCCTTCGAACACCGCCGATCTCAAGCAGGCCCCGAGTGAGACCACTCCGCCCGCGACCGATCCGGCGAAGCCCTCCGGTGACGTGAGCGCAGCGCAGCCCGCGCAGGATCCCGCGGCCCAGAATCCAGGGGCGCAGGAGCCGAGGCCCCAGGAGCCGGTCAGCCGCGAAGCGATCGTGCGCAAGGCCGTCGAGAACGCGCGACGCAGCCTCGACCTGCGCCTGTTCGAGGACGCGCGCAACGAAGCCGCGTACGCGCTCGAACTCGACAACGAGAACACCGAGGCGCGCGACATCCTGCAGCGCTGCAACCAGGTGCTCGGCGACCCGACCGGCGTGCCGCTGCGCGGCGTGATCAGCGACACGATCATCCAGGATCGCATCGCGCAAGAGCGCGAGCGATCGCTGGTCGAGACCGACCTCGCGCAGGGCCGCGCACACATGGCGCTCGGCAACTTCGGCCGCGCGATCGAGAGCTTCGAGAAGGCCGTCACTGCGATGCGCTACTCGCGCTTCGCGCAGGCGAACGACCCGCTGCGCAAGCAGGCGGAGCTGCTGCTGGCCGACGCCGCGGAAGCCAAGCGCAAGGCCGACAAGGACGCCTACGACAAGGCTAAGCAGGCCTCGGAGAGCGAGCTGAACCGCATCGCACGCGACCAGGAGATCGCCCGCGAGACGCACGTCGACCGCCTGCTCGAGGCCGCGAACGTGAAGTTCCAGGCCGGTGAGTACGCGAGCACGGTGAACCTGATCGACCAGGCCCTGCTGATGGATCCGACGCACGCGGAAGCCAACGCGCTGCGTGATCTCGCCGATCGCGCGCGGCACAGCGTGGCCGTCGAGGTCCAGCGCGAGCGCTGGAGGACCGAGTGGAACGCGACGTTCCTCGAGCTGCAGCACAGCAACATCCCGCAGACGGACACGGTCGTCTTCGATCCGGCCCGCTGGGCGGTCGTCAGCAAGCGCGAAGCAGCCGCCTACACGCGGCCGATGGAAGTCGACAGCCCCGAGAACCAGGCGATCATGAAGCTGCTCGACGACACCGTCATCGAGCACAACTTTGCGAGCGCGACCGTGCAGGACTGGGCCAACTACTACAGCCAGGTCACGGGTGCGACGTTCTTCGTGACGCAGGAAGTGCGCGAGATCGCCGCCGAGACGACGACGCTCACGGACTTCCGGCTCACGCGCCGCTCGGTCGCCGAAGCGCTGCGTGCGATCCAGTCGCAGACCGGCGTCGCGTTCCGCGTCAAGGACGGCCTCGTGCACCTCGTGAGCCCCGCGAACGCGATCGGCCAGCTCTACCAGCAGCCGTACATCGTCAAGGAGCTCGTGCAGGGTGTGCCCGGCAAGCCCGGCCCGGACCTGCGCCTCTCGGTGCCCGGTGACGATGCGCCGCTGTTCCCCGAGCCCGAAGAAGAAGCAGCACCGTCGGTCGTCGACGAGGGCCGCCTCCAGGAGCTCATCAAGTCGACGATCGCGACCGACAAGTGGGACGGCAGCCCGTTCACGATGAACCTGCAGGGCGGCGTGCTGTTCGTACGCGCCGACCGCGAGACGCACCAGCAGGTCGACAAGCTCATCAACGAGCTGCGCCGCCACGTCGGCATCCAGGTCGACGTCGAAGCGCGCTTCCTGAAGGTCGAGGACAGCTTCCTCGAGGACGTCGGCATCGATCTGCGCGGCCTCGGCAACCAGGCGGCGCAGGGCCTGGCCGGCCGCGGCCTCGAGGAGAACAATCGCCAGAACGCGGGGTTCGACGACTACGGGCCGCGCCAGCAGCAGAACCCCGCCTCGCCCGGCGAGGTCGGCACCGGCACCGAGCCCGGCATCTTCTTCGACGACGGCAACGACGGCGACGTCATGGGTCGCATCGAGAACCTGTACAACCAGACGCTCGGCGGCCGCAACGGCGGCCTCACGAACGCGGGCGGTCTCTCGCTCCAGTACGCGTTCCTCGACGACACCGAGGTCGAGATCGTGCTGCGCGCAGTCAGCAAGCAGGAGCGCAGCGAGCAGATCGAAGCACCCCGCCTGATGATCTACAACAACACGCGGGCGAGCATGCACAACCTGCAGAACATCGCCTACATCAAGGATTTCGAGGTCGAAATCGCGCAGGCAGCGGCAGTCGCGAACCCCGTGATCGGCACCGTGCACAACGGCGTCGCGCTCGACGTGCGGCCGGTCGTCGACAGCGACCTCAAGTTCGTGACGATGGAGCTGCGGCCCACGGTCATGACGCTGCAGCTGCCGATCCCGACGTTCACGACGACGCTCGGCGTCGGCCAGCCGATCTCGATCCAGCTGCCCGAGGTCACGCTGCAGCGCGTGCGCACCACGGTCACGATGCCCGACGGTGGCACGATGATGCTCGGCGGCATGCGCCTCGTCGAACGCCAGAACCTGCGCTCGACGGTGCCGCTGCTCGGCAGCCTGCCGGGCCTCAGCTGGCTGTTCAGCCGCAACGGCACCTCGGTGCAGAACCGCAAGATCCTGATCCTGATCCGCGCGAAGATCGTGCTCATGGAAGAGCACGAGCCGAACCCGAAGACGCTGCCGACGCCGCCGGCCCCGGCGCTGCCCGGACCCGCACCTGGCTCCGGCCTCTCGATGAAGTAGCGGCTGAGCTGCGCCGCCCGCAGCGGGCAGCGCAGCTCAGCGATTCCCGGGGGCGCCGCAACGCGGCGAAACATGACGGGCGAAATGGCCCCTCGGCTCCGCTGCGGCGCCCGCGATGCCAACCCGCCGCAACTTAGCGAAACACCCCGGGCGATGGGCCCCTCGCGGCCGCTGCGGCGCTACGTTTGGGCAGCTGCCGCGCCGGCCGGGCAGCGCAGCGACTGAACGCCTGGTCCTGTGCGCCGTTGTGCCGGTGCAGCGTCCTGTCGTCGCTGTCCCGTGTTCCGGAGTCTGCCCGTGATCGTTAGCTGGTGCCCGCCCCCCATCGACGGGAAGCGCTCGCTGCTGCTCTTCGCGCTCGTTTGCGCGGGCCCGTCGCTTCCCGCGCAGGCAAGACTCGAACGTGAGATCTCGTTCGTGCGCGCGCTGGCCAAGGACATGAGCCTCGAGCTGGCGCGATCCGAGGTGGACCGGCTCGCTGCCGAGTTCCGCGGCGCCGGCGACCAGGACCGGATCGCGCAGCTCGCGGTCGAGGTCGCCTGGCATGGCGCGCGCACGCGTGCCGACCGCAACCAGCAGCGCACGCTCTACCGCGAGGCCATCGACAAGGCGAAGCAGCTGATCGAGCGCTCGTCGGATGCCTCGGTGCAGACCGAAGCGAGGATCACGCTCGCGAACGCGAGCCAGGAGCTCGGCCAGCTGCTGGTCGAAGAGCTCGAGGTCGCGCGCGAAGGAGCGCCAGAACGCGCGAAGGAGCTCGAGCTGGAGGCCGGCCTCGTGTTCGGCGCCGGCATCGAAGCGTGCGGCAAGGTCATCGAGCGGCTGCGCCCTCTGCGCAAGGACCCGCAGCAGGAGATCGAGTACTACCTGATGTGGCTGCGCAAGGGTGTGCTCGGACGCGAGTGCGCGCGCGCCGTCGCGGCCGAGCGCACCGTGCTGCTGCAGCGCGCAACCGACGAGCTCACGAACCTCGTGCTCGAGGCCGGCGAGGAGACCGCGATCGGGTTGCGCGGCCTGTTCGAGATCGCGCAGTGCAGCGAAGTCGGCGGCAAGACCGCGCAAGCCGTCGGCAGCTACCGCACGGCGATCGGCCAGATCACGGCGTCGCTGCAGGCGGCGCGCAACCGCGAGCTGGAGCTCACGCCGGAGATGCAGCGATTCCTGTTCGAGATGATGCAGGAAGTCTACGCACGCGCAGGCGAGCTCATGGTGCGCGAGGGCACCGCCGGAGCCGGCGAGCTGTTCGCCGAGTTCCGCGCGAACCTCGAGAAGTTCGGCGAGCAGCGCAGGGACCTGTTCGAGATCGCGAGCGAGCAGCACGGACACCTCGTGCTGCTCGCGGAGTGCCGCTTCCTCGCGAAGTCGGGCGAGCCGGCGAAGGTCGCCGGCGCGCTGGCCACGGCGCGCAGGATCCTCGACGCGCATGCGGGCGATCGCGTCGGCGCGCAGGCGAGAGCGCTGTTGCGCGACATGGTCGCGGCGCAGGGCTCCCTCGCGCCGCCCAACCTGCTGCTGGAGCTGGCCAGGGCCGAGTCCAGGGCCGGCAACCACGACGAGGCCGTGAAGCTGCTGCAGCGATGCATCGCGGCGGCCGAACCGGCAGCGCGATTCGACGCCTGGCTGCTGCTCGGCGAGGTCTACACGGCCTCGGAGCGCCACCTCGAAGTGATGCGCGCGCTCTGCGACGCGCTCGAGCAGCTCGGTCCGACCGACGTGGAGCGTGCGCGCGACGCCGCCGACGCGCTCGACCGCGCGCTCGCGAGCCACAGGCGGCAGGCGAAGGCGGACCCGTCGTTCGAGAAGGACCACGCGCGGGCCTCGGGCCTGATCGCGACGTACTCGCTCATGGGCGGCAGCAAGCAGAGCTGGAAGGCCGCGAACACGCTGTTCCACGAGGGCCGCTTCCGCGAGGCGATCGCCGAGTACGCGAAGGTGCAGAGCGACTTCGTGCACTACGAGCTCGCTCGCGTGCTGATGGCGCGGGCTTCGTCGGCGGCCGGCGACTTCGACGCCGCACGCAGGATGCTCGCCGACCATCGCGCCTGGGTCGCGGCGCATGCGCTCGACGCGCGCGAGACCGAGAAGCTGCAGGTGCGCAGCGCGGCCGGCGCCGAGGCCGCATTCACCGAAGTGCAGATGAGCTACATCGAGGCGCGCGGCAGCGCCGAGCTGCAGCGGGCGCAGGACCTCACGAAGTACCCGGCCGGCCTCGAGAAGGCGCACGCCTGGCTGGCGAACTTCGGCAAGGACGGCGAAGCCAACGTGCCGACCGTGCTCGAGTACGTCGGCCGCTTGCATGCGGACCTCGCCGAGCTCGATCGCGCCGAGGAGGCCTGGGCGCAGCTGAAGGCGAAGGACGCCGTGCGCGCGTCGCGCCTCGCGACCTGCATCTTCCAGGAGTACCAGAGCCAGCTGAAGACGCTCGGCGACGAGCTCGACCAGGTCGTGAGGCAGGACAAGGGCGAGGCCGCGATCCTCGCCGCGACGCAGGCGCTGAACACGGTGCGCACGCGGCTCGTCGCGATCGGCTCGGACTACATCGCAACCTCGCCGAAGCCGCAGCTCGCGATCCTGATCGCGACGATGCAGGGTTACGAAGCGCTCGACAACTGGAAGCGGGTCGAGGAGATCGCGCGGCAGGCGCTGCTGCTCTACGGCGACGACGCCGCACCGGCGGCGAAGCGGGCCGTCGACCAGTTCGTGCGCCCGAAGATCGGCGAAGCGCTGCTGCAGCAGAAGCACTTCCAGCAGGCCTACGACATGCTCGTCGCGGCCGAGCAGGCGCGCCCCGACGACTGGGAGGTCAAGCGCCTGATCTGCCGCGCGCTCGGCGGTTGGTTCGAGTTCTCGAAGACCGGCGCGGGCACGCGCATCGCGGGGCTCGACCGGCCGGCCGAGGCCTACCGCAAGTTCTACGGCGAGTACCGGGTCTGGGGCGAACGGCCCGCGGTCGCGAGATTCAGCCTCGAGTGGTATCGCTTCCAGTGGGAGGCCTACTGGTACGCACGCCAGGCCGGCGCCGCGGACAGCAGGTTCAAGGAGCTCGCCGAGAAGTTCTATCGCATCGCGAAATCGACCGACGACTTCGCAACCCTGAAGACACACGGCAATGAAGGACGGCTCCTGTTCCGCTACTTCCAGAACAACCGCTGATCGCTTTCCAACAGATCACTTTCCAACAGATCGCTTTCCAACAGATCACTTTCCAGACATGGCCCCGTGCAGCAGACTCTGCCGGCTGTCCATGACGAGCTGCTCATGATCCGCAAGCAAGTGCCGTTCGTCCGCATCCTGGCCGCGGCCACGACCGCGTGCCTCGCCGCGTCGCTCACAGCGCAGGGCACGCAGGATCCGAGCGTGCTCGAGGAGATGTTCGACTACGACAACGCGGGCCTGATCGGCTACCTGATCGTGCTGATGTCGGTCGTGGCACTCGCGCTGGTCATCGAGAACTTCGTGACGATCAAGCGCGAGAAGCTCGCGCCGACCAACGTGCTCGACGCGCTCGAGGACCTGTTCGAGAACGAGAACTGGAAGGACGCGATCGAGCTCTGTGAGCGCGACAAGAACTACCTGACGAACGTGGTCGGCGCCGGCCTCGCGAAGCTCGGCCACTCGTTCGAGACCATGCAGACGTCGCTGCGGGAGATGCAGACCGAGGAGTCCGTCAAGCTGTTCCAGAAGATCGGCTGGCTGTCGCTGATCTCGGCCGTGGCGCCGATGATGGGCCTGTTCGGCACCGTGACGGGCATGTTCCTGACCTTCAGCGCGATCGCGAGCGCCGGCGGCCCGGTCAGCCCGGCCGATCTGGCCGAAGGCATCAAGATGGCGCTGATCACGACGATCTTCGGGCTGTCGGTCGCGATCCCGGTCAGCGTCGCGTGGTACGCGCTGCGCAACCGCGTGCTGCGCACGTCGATGGAGATCAACGCGATGACCGAGGACCTCTTCGAGCGCTTCCGCGGCGCGTCGGTGCGGAGCTAGCCGATGGACATGCTCAAGGTCGCCCAGCAGCACGTCGCGATCGACATGACGCCGATGATCGACTGCGTCTTCCTGCTGATGATCTTCTTCGTGCTCGTGATCGACCTCGGCCAGCAGAACCTCGAGGACCTCGTGCTGCCGCGCGCCGTCTACCGCGTGCCCGACGACGAGCCGCCGAAGAACCGCCCCGTCGTCAACGTGCTGCAGAACGGCACCGTCGTCTACCGCCAGCGGGTCGTCTACGAACCGGCTCTGCACGGCACCGACTACGGCCCGATCCGCGAGCTGCTGCTGAAGATCCGCGCGGAGGGGCTCGCGAACAAGTCGCTCGAGCTCGAGAAGAAGATGGTCGGCGGCAAGCTCGTGCCCCTGATGGACGTTCCGATCCTGATCCGCGCCGACAAGTGGACCGAGTGGCGCTACATCGCCGAGATCATGAAGCAGTGCAGCCGCGCCGACATCGCGTTCTGGAAGGTCGAGCTCGCGCTGTCGGAGGTCGACAAGGAGACCGGCGAGAAGAACCAGAAGGGGGCGCGGAAATGAACGTGCTCGAGGAGGTCCAGGAAGAGGTCAAGCCGGACATGACTCCGATGATCGACACGGTCTTCCTGATGATCATCTTCTTCGTCTGCATCGACTTCAAAGTGCTCGAGTCGAAGCTGACGGCCTACCTGCCGAAGGACGGCGGCAGCGCGGCCTCGATCGCCGAGCCGCAGGAGCTGCTGTCCATCCGGGTCTTCGTCGAGACGCCCGGGAACAAGAAGTACGAAGCCGGCGGCGCGGCCGGCCTCGTGCACGAAGGCACGAAGCGCCCCTACCGCTTCGTGCTCGAGGACCACCGCGTCCGGTGGGAGGTCGGGCCCAGGCACTGCGCTTCGATCCAGGAGCTGACCGCGGAGCTGAAGCGTGTAGCCCTCGACCCGGCCAGCAAGGTGCCGGACAAGGACACCGGCGGGTCGAAGCTCATCGGCTGCGTCATCGAGGCCCACGCGGGCACCTACTACGACGACGTCGCGAAGACCGCCGACGCCTGCAACGAGGCCGGCTTCAAGGAAATCAACTTCGGCACCGCGCTCGGCGGCAGGTGAGCCGGGCCTGGCAGCCGTGCCAACCGGAGCCGGTCCGCGGCCGGCGGGTCGTCCGGCCAATGGCTGCACGCCGCAAAGCCCGCCCCGGTCCGCGCCGGTCCGCGCCGGGTCCGCGCCGGGTCCGCAATGACCCGTTCCCCGCCCTCGCCCCGGGGATTTCACGCCCCGGGGCCGCCCATATGCCAAGTGTAAAAAACCGCTGGCACGTGCTCGCCGCCGTGGCTACGTTCCGCCCTCCCCCCGGCCGGGCCTCGCAGGAGTTCCGGTCGGTTCTTGTCCGCTCCGTGTCCGCAGCAAGTCCCTCTCGACCGGCCCAATCCGACCGTCCTCCGGATCGGCGATGGTGCCCTCCATCGTGTTGTCTACCGGTCGCTTGCTGAAGCCACAGAGAGAGCTCCGCACCCCCGGAGTTCGCCTGCATTACGTCCGCAATACGCACCGAGCTGAACCGATGGCTCTAGAACATTCGCGCCTTCTCGCTGCTTCCCTGACTGCCGCGTTCGTGGCGACTTCCTGCTCGACGCCGCCCGAACAACCGCCAGCCTCCTCGCGATCGACGCAGACCCCGACCGCGCAGGACCCCCAAGCGCCCCAGGGGCAGCAGGAGAGGGTCAGCGACGAACGCCGCCAGGCGCTCGTCGCCAAGTACCTCGAGAACGCGCAGGCACTGCGCAGCAACGGCAACCTCGAGGCCGCGAAGCGCGAGCTGCTGAAGGCGAAGGAGCTGTCGGAGACGAACGACGAGGTGCTCTCGCTGCTGCGTGCCGTGCAGGCCGAGCTCGGCGAACCCGCGGGCCGCGTCAGCACGTATCCCGAAGAGCAGATGCGTCTGCGGCAGATCGGCGAGGACCGCGCGCGGACCACGGTGCAGGCGCAACTGCAGAAGGCGCAGCAGGCGATGACCGACAAGAACTACGCCGGCGCGATCGAAGAGCTGCGCGTCGCCTCGCTGGCGATCGAGACCAAGGACGACATGGACTGGAAGGACCTGCCGGCCCAGGTCCAGAAGGCGAAGGCCGATGCCGAGCGGCTCTACGACGAGCAGCAGCGGCAGAGCCAGGCCAAGCAGAACGAGCAGGCGGCCGAGCAGCTGCGCCAGCAGTACGCGGAGACCGAGGCCCGGCGCGCGGCCCAGCTCGAAGCGCTGCTGCACGAAGCGCAGGTCGCGTTCCAGAACCGCGCGTTCCAACGCGCGCAGGACCTGTCGAGCAGCGCGATGCAGCTCGACCCGAACAACCCGATCGCCTACGAGCTGCACACCGCAGCCGTCAAGGCCGGCCGCGACGGCGCGACGGACGACTACCACACGCAGCGCGCGAAGCACATCCGCGCGATGATCGAGGCCGACGAGGACCTCAAGATCACGCAGACGAGCGTGCTCGAGCTCGACATGACCACGTGGCAGCGGGCCCTCGGCCGCGCGCGCTCGAGGACGACCGGCGCGATCCTGGACCCGCAGGACGAGGCAGTCTGGAACAAGGTCCGCACCGACCAGGTCGGCAAGCTCGCCTACACCGAAGAGACCGGCGCGTTCCTCGAGGTCATCAAGAACCTGAACCTGATCACGGGCGTCCAGATCATCACGACGCCCGCAGCGCGCGAGATCATCAACACGGAGAGCCTCAAGGTCGTCATCGAGCTCGTGACCTCGATGACGATGAAGGACTTCCTGAACCACATGGTCGGCCGCAGCGCGAACCTGGCCTGGACGGTCAAGAACGGCGTCGTGGTCATCGGCAACAAGTCGGAGGCCGCCGGCACGATCCAGAGCGAGATCTATCCCGTGAAGGATCTGATCTTCAAGGAGACGCAGTTCCTGCCGCCGCGCATCCGCGACATCCCGGGCGACACCGCGGACGACACGCCGCGCACGGGCAGCGAAGGTGAAGACCCCGTCGCGGGCATCGAGCTCGCGGACCTCGTGACGACGCTCAAGGACGCGACCGATCCCAAGTACTGGGAGACCGAAGGCGTCGAAGTGCGCGCCGAGGAATCGGGTCTGTTGTCGGTCAAGGCGAGCCCCGAGATGCAGGCGCTGGTCCGCAGCACGCTCGACGACATGCGCCGGTTCTCGACGCCGATCGTCACGATCGACTCGAAGTTCCTGACCATCTCGCGCAACTACCTGCAGGAGATCGGCGTCGACATCCGCGGCCTCGGCGGCAGCGGCAACAAGGGCGACACGGTCACGCTCGACGACGTCACGAACGGCCTGCAGAACAACGCGAGCCGCGGCCTCGACAACGGCGGCACCGGCGACCCGGCGGCCAACCCCCTGGCCGGCGCGTTCTACAACGACGGCGGCGACGGCGACATCCGCGCGCGCACCGAGAACTTCTTCACGAGCGACCTCGGCCGCGTGCTCTCCCCCACCGGCGGTCTGACGGCCGGCTGGACGCTGATCGACGACACGCAGCTGCAGGTCATCCTGCGCGCCGTCGAGAAGAAGGCCGAGGGAGAGATCATGAACAGCCAGATCCTCTCGGTCCGCAACAAGGGCCGCGGCCACGTGGCCGTGATCAACCAGACGTCCTACGTGCGCGACTTCGACGTCGAAGTCGCCCAGGCGGCGTTCATCGCCGACCCGAAGATCGACGTGATCCAGGACGGCATCGTGCTCGACGTGCAGCCGGTCATCCTGAACGACCGCAAGTACATCATCCTGAACCTGAACCCGACCGTCGCCGAGCTCGAGCGCCCGATCCCGACGTTCACGACGTCGCTCGCCGGCTCGACGCTGCCCGTCACGCTGCAGCTGCCGAGGCTGACCGTGACGAACTTCTGGACCACCGTGAAGGTGCCGGACGGCGGCACGGTGCTGCTCGGCGGCCTGCGCCAGGTCCTGACCAAGGAGCGCCGCGCCGAGGTGCCGCTGCTCGCGGACATCCCGCTCGTCTCGTTCCTGTTCAAGCAGGAAGGCGTCGTCGACGAGAACCGCAGCCTGATGGTCATGGTGCGCGCCCAGATCACGGACGTGCACCGTTAGTACCGGCGCCGCTGGGCGTTGCTGACCACGGCGAATCAACGCAACCGGCGCCCGCACGCGGCGCCGGGTGCCTTCGGCCTGCGATCTCCCACGCGCTACGCGCTGCAATCAAGAGAAGAGGGAGAGAAGGCAGGCGAGCATTCGCGCGCGCGGCGCCGAGGCATTCGGACCGTGGCCAGAAAGCAGGCCAATCGGCAGAAAGCAGGCTCGCAGAGCCGATGCAGGGCGCCCTGGCCTTGCCAGGGGGCGATGGAGGCGGAACACTCCGGTCGTGAAGAAACCCCTCGATGCGGTGCTCTTCGACATCGACGACACGCTGTTCTCGACGTCGGTGTTCGCGGACAAGGCACGCAACGCGGCCGTCGAGGCGATGATCGCCGCGGGCCTGCGCGCCGATCGGGCCACGGCGAAGAGGGAGCTCGACGAGGTGATCGCCGAGTTCTCGAGCAACTACGGCGGGCACTTCGACAAGGTGATCGACAGGTTGGGGCCCGAGTCGGTGGAGGGGCACAATCGGGCCGTGATCGTGGCAGCCGGGGTCGTGGCCTACCACGGCACCAAGGGGCGCGAGTTGAAGGCCGACGAAGGGGTCAACGAGGTCCTGAAGTGGCTCGCGACGACGCGGCTCGTGCGCGGCATCGTCTCGGCCGGCATCACGATCAAGCAGGCCGAGAAGCTCGTCCGCCTGAAGGTGCTCGAGTTCCTGACGCCGTCGGCGATCTTCTTCACGGACCAGGTCGGCTTCAGCAAACCGAACCCGAAGCTCTACCGCCGCGTGCTGCAGCGGCTGAAGCTCGAGCCGCAGCGTTGCCTGTACGTCGGCGACAATCCGACGCACGACATCGATCCGTGCAACCGCGAGGGCTGGTGGACGGTGCGCATCCGGAGCGGCGGCCGCCACGCCGACGAGGAGGGCGCCACGGTGCCCACCCACGAGATCCGGGACTTCCGCGAGCTCAGGCGCATCCTGCAGGACCACTACGACGTCGCGTAGCAGCCGGCCACCCGCTCCCTACTTCAGCTGCTCCCAGAACTCGGCCGGCATGTCGTGCGCGACCTTGAGGGCACCGTTCGCGCCGCCGTAGACGGGCTCCTCGATGCGCACGACCTTGCCACCACCGAGGCGGTCCTTCATCGCCTTCTCGATCGAGGAATCGAGTCCCTTGACCATCGAGCCGCCGCCCGCGAGCAGCACGCGGCTCTTGAGCTTCTGCTGGAACTCGGGATCGAACGACGCGACTAGCTTCTGGATGCCCCTGAGGATCGGATCGATCAGGATCGAGCAGGCCTGTCCGATCTGCTCCGTGAGGTCGAACGGCGTCGGCTTGCCCTGCACGGGCAGCTCGACGATGCAGCGCTCCTGCGGGTCGCCGACGTAGCCGTAGCGCTCCTTGATCTCCTTGACCATCTGGATCGTGAACTGGGCCGTCGGGCAGGTCTGCTCGATGCGGCGCGCGAGTTCGGCGTCGACCGCGTCGCCGGCGACGTCGAACATGACCTGGTCCGCCTCCTCCGGCATCGTGCCGTGCATGCGGCAGAGGTCCGTCGTGCCGGCGCCGATGTCGATGACGAGCACGTCTTCGAGCCAGTCGAGTCCGTAGGCGACCGCGAACGGCTCGCTGCAGAGCATCACGGAGTCGACGTGGGCGCGCGCGGCTTCGATGATCGCCTCGCGGTTCTTCACCGAGGCCTCGGCCGGAGCGCCGATCACGCAGTAGACGAGCTCGTCCTTGCGCGGCTTCGCGACGCGGATCGCCTCGCCGATCAGCTCCTGCGCGGCCTTCAGGTTCGCCTTCGCTTCGGCGTCCTGGTTGCCGTCGCCCGTGTACTTGAGCACGCCCTTCTCGAGCGGCTTGTAGAGCTTCAGCGAGAGGCGCTTCTCGAGCGCCTCCTTGCCGAACAGCACGTCCTTCTTGAGCAGCTTCTTGCTGACGACGTCCTTCGGGTAGCCGACCAGCGAGTAGATGGTCTCGCGGACGCCGTTGCTGGCCGAGACCGACGTGCGTGACGTCCCGAGGTCCATCCCGATGTAGAGCACGCCGTGGTCTTTCTTCGGGGAGTCCCCGGTCTGCTTGGTCTCGCTCATCGTCCTGTTCCTTGAATGCTGTTCCTGCCGTGTATTCCTTCGATGCCGGTCATTGCTCGCCGTGCCTGGCTGCCGGCCCTTCGCGGGCCCGCGTGCTCAGGCGCCATTCGTGCTCTTCTTCTGGAGCTCGAGATTGGCGCGGAAGATCTCGGCCATGAGTTCGGTCTTCTTGATGGCCAGCGCGTCATCGGAGGACACGCCCTGCACGTCGCGATACAACGAGGAAATGCCGGCCTCGATGTTCTTCGTGGCTGCCACCTGTTGCAAGCGCTGCTCGGTCTGCTGCAGCGTGTCGGTCAGCTTCTTGATGCGGCGCTGCAGGTTGTCGACCTCGCGGTCGCGCAACGCGCGCCTCGCCTGCTCCGCGTCGTGGCGCTCGCCGCTGATGACGTCCATCACGAGCTCCATGACCCGCTCCTCGGCGATCTTCGTCGACACGCCCTTGCTGCTCGCGAGGGCCTGCATGACGTCGGCGACCTTGCGCGCGATCATCGCATTCTCGCCGGCGTAACGGCTCGCGTTCTCGAGCGCATCCTGCTCGAGCTGCAGCTGCAGCGACTGGTTCTGCTGGGCCAGGTCGCGGCGCAGCTGGTCGATCTCGTCCTCGGCCTGCTCCTTCTGCCGCTCCCACTCGCTCTTCTGCCGCTGCAGGTCCTCGTTCGAACGCAGCAGCCGCAGGAACTCGGCCTTCGTCGCGGCGGCCACGGCTTCGCGCTCGTCGCCGACGAAGCGCGACTTGAGGCTGCGGTGCACGGCGGCCTCGATCAGCGCGACGATGCGATCGATGCCGAGCACATTGACCTTTTGCACACCCTTCTTCTTGAGACTCGACAACGAGGTGCGGAACGCCATCTGCCGCACGGCTTCCTTGAGCGTGTCACGGAGGCCGCCCACGCTCAGGCGTCCTCGCCGCCGTGGGACTCGTAGGCAAGACGCCGGTCGCTCTCGGGATCCTGCCCGCGCAGATCCGTGACGAAGCAGCCGAGCACGTTGCCACCCATGTCCTGCAGGTTCCGCAGCGCCTCGCGCGTCTGCTTCTTCACCGAGCGCTCGAGCCGCACGACCAGCAGCGTGCCGTCGGCGCGCGCCGCGAGCACGCCGGTGTCCGACGAGGGCAGCACGGGCGACGTGTCGATCACGACGTACTGGAAGCGCTCCTTCAGGCGGTGCAGCAGCTCTTCGAGTCGCGACGCGCCGATCACCTCGGCCGGGTTCGGCACCGGCGTGCCGGCGCCGAGCAGCATCAGCTGCCGGTAGCCCGCGGGCCGCAGCAGCTTGTCCACGGGCGCGCGCCCCAGCAGCACGTCGGTCAGGCCCGGCTCGGGGTTCAGGTTCAGGTAACGCTCGCAGCTCGTCGACCGCAGGTCGGCGTCGATCACGAGCACCTGCTGGCGCTCGAGCTCGGCGAGCGCCATCGCGAGGTTCAGCGCGGTGATCGTCTTGCCTTCGCCGCGCACGGCAGAGGTCACGACGAGCGTCTTCGGCTCGCCGTCCGGGTTCATCGCGACGAGGCGGTTGCGCAGCGAACGGATCTGCTCGGCGCGGTACCCGGCGGGCTCGTGGAACAGCACGAGGTAGGGGTTCACCGACTGGTCGACGATGACGACCATTTCGCCCTCGGGATCGGGCGCGTCGGTCGGGTTCTGGTCTTGCGGCTTGCGGCGGAACATCGGTCATGCGGCCGCGGGGCCGTATCCCACTTTTCGGATCCGGCGCGGCGCCCACTTGTTCGAGAAAAAGGAGGTCGGGGAGATCTGCGGAGCGGAACGCCGGCGCCGGGTACCAGCCGCCCGCGACGATCGGCAGAAACGGCCCATGTTACGGTCCATTCCGCCGTGGTGGTCGTCGGGACTCCCTTCCTATACCAGGGGCCCGCTGTGTTACCACGTCAAAGGTCGTGTCAGCCGCGGCCCGGGAAACGCAGCCGGCCCGCGAGGCCACGCCCCCGCAGCGAGCCGTCCGCCGCGAGCGTGAACGCGATGCGGCCGAGCGCGATGGCATAGGTCTCGACCTCGCCGCTGTTGCCGAGCGTCGCTGTGACGGCGCCGCTGCCGAGCGCTGGCCGCAGCGAGACCTGTGTGCGCCCGTCGGGAGTCTGGCGTTCGCCGAGCACGCGCGTCGCGGGCACCGGCGCCAGCAGCTCGGCGAGCATCGCGCCGAGTGCCAAGGCCAGGTGAGGCGGCGCGGAGTCGAGCGGTGCGTTCGCCTCGTAGTGCCCCCACGGCCCGTCGGCCGCGATCGACGCCTCCTCGAGGCGCAGGTCGAAGACCTTGCCGCCGATGTCCGGGAACAGCTGCAGCCTGCAGGACCGGCCCTCGAGCGCGCATACGGCATCGAACGTGCCAGCGAGGCCCGGCCCGTCGAGCTCGAGCTCGAACCGGCCAGCGATCGCGGCCGCGAGCGGCATCGGCTGGAGCCGCGCAAGTGTCTGTGGTGACGGCGGCCCGAAGCTGTGGCACGCCGGGAGCAGAAGAGCGAGCACGGGCAGGAACGTGATGCGATGGGCAGCGGACACGAGTAGGCTCCTCGGCGCGCGAGCCTATCCGTGTCCGCACCGGCAAACACCGTCGAACCGATCCGCGAGAAACCGCACGGTCCGCAGACCACCTGGGGACGCCGGCTGCTCGGCCCGCTGCACGTGACGGGCATCGCGTGGTACCGGCTGCACTACTGGCTCACGTTCTGCCCCGAGTGGTTCATCGTCGCGATGAACTGGCTGTCGACGTGCTTCTTCTGGTTCTGGCTCTGGAACATCCGCGCGGCGGTCGCGAGCAACCTCGAGGTCGTGCTCGGGCCGTGCGGCTTCTTCGAGCGCCAGCGCCGCATCTGGCGCACGTTCTACGACCTCGCGTGGTGCCAGACCGAGCGCTACGAGCAGTTCCGCCCCGACCGGCCGATGCACTTCGAGTTCGACGGCGGGCCCACGTTCGCGAAGATGCACGAGACGACGCGCGGCTACGTGTTCTTCACGGCGCACTTCGGCAACTGGGAGATGGGGCCGCTCGTGCGCGACGTGCCGCGCGGGCGCAAGATCCACGTCGTGCGCGAACCCGAGATGAACGGCCCCGCGCAGGACTTCGTCAGCCAGCTGTTCAGCAAGCACCCGCAGCGCGACCTGTTCGTGGTGCACTACGCGGGCGCCGACCTCACGCTCGGTGCGCGCCTCCTGATGGCGCTGCGCAAGGGCGACATCGTCGCACTGCCGGGCGACCGGCCGCGCGCCGGGATGGGCTCGCTGACCTCGCGCATGTTCGGCCGCCCGATGGAGCTGCCACCCGGCCCCGCCGCACTCGCGCGCGCTGCCGACGCGCACCTCGTGCCGGTGTTCGTGTTCCGCGAGGGCCGGCGGCGCTACCGCATCGTGATGCGCGAGGCGATCGAAGTCGCCAGGACCGACGACCGGGCCACCGACATCCGCGTCGCCGTCGAGAAGATGGCCGACGCCTGCGAGTGGGCGATCCGCCAGCGACCGCATCACTGGTTCTGCTGGGCGCGGCTCTGGTGAGCCGGATCGCGGCGCGCGAGCAGCGGTGCCAGCACGAACAGGCACGCGAGCATGCTCGCGAGCGAACCGACCGCGACGATCGCGCCGACCGCGCGCAGTCCCGGGCTCGTCGCGAAGAGCAGCGAGCTGAACCCGAGCACGGTGCCGAGGCTCGTGCGCACCACGCCGACGCCCGTCGCCCCCGTCGCCGTCCCTCCGCGCCGGAAGTGCCCGACCATGTGCACCCCCTCGTCGACGCCGATGCCGAGCACGAACGGCACCGCGACGAAGCTCAGCAGCGACAGCGGCTGTGACGACACGGCGAGCACGAGCAGCGTGAACGTGAGGCCGAGCGCGCTCGGCAGCAGTGCCAACAGACCGTGCCGCCACGAGCGCAGCCACAGCGTGACCATGACGAAGGCCAGCAGTGCTGCGAGCCAGCACGCGCGGTGCAGGTCGGCGCGCAGCATCTGCTCGAGCACCGCCATCACGGTCGCGGCACCGTGCACCACCGCCGCGTCGCCGGCCAACACGCGCACGTCAGCGGCAAAGAACAGGAAGCCCTCGCGATCGAGCCGTTCGCGGGGCCACACGGTGACCACACGATGTGCGACTCCGCCGACCTCGACGACGACCGGCTCGAGCGCGGGCGGGTCCGCCGCATGGCGCAGAGCCAGCTCCTCGAGTGCCGGCCGGAACGGCTCCGGCTGCAGCCCGGCGGCCGCGAGGCCGGCCAGCGTGGGTTCGACGAACCCGGCCGTGCTCGCGCGGAAGCCGGCGACCGCCTGCCGGCCGGCGTTCGTGTCGATCGCCTCGAGCCCGCTCCAGAACCTCACCTCGCCGGCCTTCGACATCGCGCGCAAGCAGGCGAGCAGCGGCCCTGGGTCCCGTTCTCGAGGCCACAACACCGCGACCGGCACGGTCGAGAACCCGGCGACCGCTTCGATGCGCTGCCGCGCTTCGGCCACGGGATCGTCCGCGGGCCGCAGCGCCTCGGGATCCGCCTCGAGCTTCACGCCCGAGCTGGCCACGAATGCGGCGGCCGCGAGGGCGAGCACACAGCTGACCCACGCGACGGGCCTTGCGCGGCGGCTCTGCAGCCAGCGATCCGCGAGGCCCGAGAGATCGCTGCGTTCGGGGTCGCGCCGTTCGCCCGCGTACGCGAGCAGGACCGGCAGCGCGGTCACGGTCACGAGCACGCTGCACAGGAGCCCGAGTGCCAACAGGTAGCCGAAAGCTCGCAGCCCGCTCATCGCACCGCTGCCGACCGCGAGGAACGTGACCGCCGTCGTCGCCATGTCGATCAGCAGCTCGGGCACGGTCGCGCGCTGCACGGCCAGAACGGCCTCGGCGTGGCCACTTCGCTGCCGCTCCTCGCGGTAACGCGCTGCGTAGTGGATCGCGAAGTCGACGCCGAGCCCGCACAGCACCGCGACGGCCGCGACCGACACTGTCGGCAGCGGGCCGAACCACAGGCTGCCGAGCGGAATGGCGCACGCGATCGACAGCGTGGCCGGCAACTGCACCAGCAACGGCAGCCGCACGCCGCGCATGACCCAGCACAGGTAGAGCGCCACGAGCGCCAACGACCACAGGCTCGCGCGCTCGAAGTCGGAGCGGATGCGCAGGTCGTCGCCGCGCGCGACGGCGTAGCCGCCGAACAGGTCGCAGTCCTTGCCCACCAGCACCTGCTCGACGTGCGCGAGCAGCTCGCTCGCGTAGTCGACGTCGTAGGCGTCGGCCGTGCCGGTCACGCGCAGCAGCGCCTGCGTGCCGCCGTCGAGGATCACGAGCGGCGTGCCGGGCCGGAGCCCGAGCTTGCTCGCCGGGTCCGCGGCCGAGAGCACCCACCGCAGGCCGAGCGGATCGCGAACGGCGAGCTCGCGCGCGGCGATCGGATCGTCGGCCAGGTCCTCGCGCAGCGCCGCGATCGCCTTCTCCCTGCCCTCGGGCGACAGCGCCTGCTGAAGCGCCCGCAGCTCGGCGGGCCCGAGCGCCCACAGCGGCGCCTGCCTAGAGCGCGCCGCGGCAGCGCCGAACAGCTCGTCCTGCGTCGTCGCGACGGCGGCCACGAGCGGCGAATCGCGCAACGCCGCGGCCACCTCGGGCACGAGGACCTCGAGATCCGTTCCGCGCAGCAACAGCCACAGCGTGCGCGCGGGCCGCGCCCGCTGGTCGAGCAGCTCGGCCACGCGCACGTGCGGATGATCGGCCGGCAGGAGGCGCGAGACGTCGGGCACGAACTCGACCTTGGGCCAGCCGAGCAGTGCGATCGCGACCAGCGTGAAGAGCACCGCGAGAGTGACCGCGGGGCGCCGCAACGGCAGCAGGACCAGTCGTTCGCCGAGCTCGCGCGCGTTCACGTCGCGAGCCCGCTGCGACCGGGCGCGATGCCGAGCAGCCGCTCGACGTCCTCTCGCTGCAGCTTGCCGCGGCTCGAGCGCGGCAGCTCGGGCACGACGACGATGCAGCGCGGCACCTTTGCGGCCGGCAGCCTCTGCACGCAGTACCGCCGCACGGCCGCCTCGTCGACCGACGCCGCGACGAGCGCCGCGCACGAAGCGCGCCCGTGCTCGTCGAGCCACGGCACGACGACCACGTCCTGCACGCCGGCCGCCTGCGCGATCACGCGTTCGACCTCGCGCGGATGCACCTTGTGCCCACCGACGTCGAAGACGCCGCTCGCGCGCCCCCTCAGCTTCAGCTCGCCGTCGCACCACTCGCCGAGGTCGCTCGCCGTGAACACCCCATCGCGCAGCGCCGGATCCGCCCGCAGCGCGCGGCCGACCGCCTTCGACCTGACCTGCACGCACCCATTCGCATCGAGCCCCACGGCGACGCCCTCGACCGGCGTGCCGACCGTGCCACGCTCGGCGGCGAGCCCCGTGCGGTCGTAGCAGATGCCGCCCGCCTCCGTCGCGCCATAGAACGCATGCACCCGGCGCTGGAACCGCCGGTGGAACGCGCTCGCGACGTCCGTCGCCAGCGCGGCACCGGCCGAGATCACGAGCCGCAGGCTCGCCGGCAGCTCGAACGTTCCGCCGAGCAGCGCGCGCAGCAGCGCCGGCACCGCGGGCAGCACGGTCGGCGCACCGGTCCGCAGCGCGTGCATCAGCCCGACCGGGTGGCTCGCATCGGGCAGCACGAGCTCGCGGCCGCGCCACAGCGCCGGCACCAGCAGGTTCCCCACGCCGTAGCTGAACGACATCGGCACGGCCGCGAACACGCGGTCGTCCCCACCGATGCCCATCGATGCCTCGAGCGCCTCGGCGTCCGCGATCAGCTCGCCGAAGCCGACGCCGACGCCGCGCGGCTCTGCACTCGACCCCGAAGTCAGCTTGATCGCCGCGAGGTCGTCGGCCGGCGTCATGGCCCCCAACCGTTCGCAGCGCATCGCGGCACCGTGATGCAGCAGCGAGCCGGCCCCGAACTGGCGCGCGAGGTCGAACCTCGGCGCCTGCGGATCCGCCGCATCCAGCAGGATCGCGCACGAGGCGTGGCGCCAGACCGCGAGCACGGCGGCCAGGAACAGGAAGCCCTCGCGCACGCTGACCGCGATGCGGCCGCCGGCCGGGATGTTCGCGAGCAGCATGCCGATCTGCTCCGCCGCTCCCGCCAACGCCTGCCGATCGCGCGGGCCCCCCGCGGTCCACGCCACGGGCGCCGCCGGGTCGGCGCGGAGCAGAGTGGCAAAGGCATCGACAACGGGCGAGGGCATCGTGACCCGTGGGCGAAGCCTACGGGGACGGTGCCACGCAGCAAGCGCGAAGGAGGGTGTCGGTCGGGCGCACCGCGCCGAGCACGGTCGGTCGGCTCGAGGATTTCCGCGGCATGTGCCACCGCGCCCCTTCTTCAGGACACAGAGCCTTCATGACCGAACCGCGCCTCTTCGAACGCCTCACCGCCGACCTTCGCACCCGCCACTACAGCCCGCGCACCGAGCAGGCGTATGCCCATTGGGTCCGCCGGTTCATCCTCCACCACGGACGCCGCCATCCGCGCGACCTCGGCGCGACCGAGGTCGCCGCGTTCCTGACCCACCTCGCGGTCACCGACCACGTCGCCGCCGCCACCCAGAACCAGGCGCTTGCCGCGCTGCTCTTCCTCTACCGCCACACGCTCCAACTCGACCTGCCGTGGCTCGACGACCTCGTGCGCGCCGAACGCCGCCCGCACCTGCCCACCGTCCTCGACCGCGACGAAGTGGCTGCCCTCCTCTCCCACCTCACCGGCCCCACCCACCTCATCGCCAGCCTGCTCTACGGTGCTGGCCTGCGCCTGCTCGAAGCCCTGCACCTGCGCATCAAGGACGTCGACCTCGCCCGTTCTGCCATCACCGTGCGCGCCGGCAAGGGCGACAAGGATCGCCAGACCGTACTGCCGTCGCCCCTCCGCGCCGCGCTGCGCGCCCACCGCGATGCAATCGAGCGCCAGCACGCGGACGACCTGCGCCGCGGCGCCGGCTGGGTCGAACTGCCGCACGCGCTCGCCCACAAACTGCCCGCCGCCGGTCGCGACTGGGCCTGGCAGTGGTTCTTTCCCGCCACGCGCACCTACTTCCACGCCGCGACCGGCCAGCGCCGCCGCCATCACTTCCACGAGTCCGCAGTCCAGAAGGCTGTGCATCTCGCGGCACTGCAGGCTCGGATCCCGAAGCGCGCCTCGTGCCACACCCTGCGGCACTCATTCGCGACGCACCTGCTCGAAGACGGCTACGACCTGCGCACCATCCAGAAGCTGCTCGGGCACTCCGACGTGCGCACGACCATGATCTACACCCACGTCCTGAATCGGGGCCCCCATGGCGTGCGCAGCCCACTCGAGAACCTCGGTCGTGGTGGTCCTGGGCGCGGCGAGGTTGGTGGCGTTGGCGGTAGCGCGCAACGAAGCCAGGCGGAGCCGGAGCCCGAAGTCGGGAACGACGGGTCAGAGACGCCCACGCCTCGTGATCCCGAAGAGCGATCCGGCGGCGTGCAGGCGCAAGAAGACGACGATGGGAGTTAGGCAGTTCTGCCCAAAACCGTGATGCTCGTGCGTGATCGAACTTCGGCGACGTCGAGTGTGCGTCTGATGGTGATCGGTGATCTGCGCCCTGCGTCCAGTCACGGTCGCCGGTGGCGAGGTCCCGCTCGCGGGGTTAGGCTGCCAACGGCGCGGAGTGCCGTAGTTCGGCACTTCCGCCGAAACCTAGTTGGGCCGGCGCACTGTTGCCGCGGGCATCCCAGAGAAACCAAGAGAGTCGCGGTCAGCTGTGATGCGCGACGCCCGCCAGTCGTGATCGTTGCCGGGAGCAGGGATGGTGGTCACTCGCTTGTGGCCCCGTTCAGCGGGATGAGCTCGAGGGCTGGTGGCAACTCGCAGGATGTAGGAGGATGGCACGGCCCAACAAGACGCAGCAGGCGACGAGCCGCGCGATCACGCAACCGCGAGATCAATCCCATCGCGCGCGGCTCGCGCCTGAGCGTCCAAGACGTTGGACAGAAGCGTCTGTGGTCTCGGTCATCATCGTCGGTCGTCGTCGCC
>DASVAL010000058.1:0-76782 GCA_036376355.1 Planctomycetota bacterium | reverse complement strand
GGTCGCGCTGCAGCAGGACCTGTGCACCGCGAGCTGCCTCGACCTCGGCCACAGCGAACGCAACGGCCACCACTACTTCCCGGGCCTCGCGCACCTGCCGTCCGCCGTCGTCGATGCGGCACTCGACGCGCACCCCGACCTCTACGAACGCGCGCCGCACGGCGCACGGCTGCGCATCGAAGCCGGCGCACTCTCGGTTCGTTCGCTACACGGCATCGGCTACGGCTGCGACCAGGCGGTCGTCGACGCACTCGACCGCGAGCTCGCGTGGACCGTGATTTGACCGGCCGAGTCGCTGGTGGCATGGCCGGTGTGAGCGCGCTCAGGGTCGAGCGCCTCGCGCGCTCGTCGCCGATTGCGGCAACCGGGATATGCTAGTCGGCCGCACAGGGGTGAGGGCACGCCCGTAACAAAGCGGTCCCCAACTCGTCGCTCTCGGAGAGTCTCCATGCACCGTTCCGTCGTTCTCGCCGTGCTCGCGGTGGCTGCGTCGCTTTCCGCGCAGGCGCTTCCACCGGTCCTTCACACCGGTGGCTTCGTCAATGGCAATGCGCCGCGCGCCATGACTGCCGACCGCGTCATCGTGCGCTTCCGCGGCGCCGTCGACGAAGCCACGCTGGGCGAGATCGCAAGCGCCGCCGGCATCAAGCTGGTCGACCGGGGCTCGCACGGCGAGTTCTACGTGTTCCGCTGCGAGCCGGCACTCGTCGACGCGATGGTGACGTGGTTCGGCGACCAGGCCGGCGTCGAATACGCGGAACGCGACGCCTTGGCCCGCACGACGGTGGCCCCCAACGACACCCACTGGTCGTACCAGTGGAGCTTGTTCAACCAGGGCTCGGCCTCGGGCACGTCCGTCAGCAACTACGGAGTGCGCGCGGAAGGCGCGTGGGCCAACGGCGCCACCGGGGCTGGCGTCGTCGTCGCAGTGGTCGACACGGGCGTTGCCTATGAGAACTTCGGCAGCTTCGCCGCAGCGCCCGACCTCGTCGGCCGCACGTTCGTCGCCCCGTACGACGCGGTCGCCAACGACGGACACGCCAACGACGAGAACAGACACGGCACGCACGTCGCTGGCACGATTGGCCAGGTGACGAACAACGGCATCGGCTGCGCCGGCATCGCGCGTGACTGCACGATCATGCCGGTGCGCGTGCTCAACGCGAGCGGCAGTGGCAGCCACGCGCAGATCGCGAACGGCCTGGCCCATGCAGTGGCCAACAACGCCAAGGTCGTCAACATGAGTCTCGGCGGCGGCAGCGGGTCGACGACGCTGCAGAACGCAGTCATCAACGCCGCCAACGCGGACGTGACGCTGTGCGCTGCGGCCGGCAACACGGGACGCAAGGGCGTGCAGTACCCGGCGATCTACACGCAGTGCATCGCCGTCGGCGCGACCCGCTTCAACGGCGCGCGACCGCGTTACGGCACCTACGGCTCCGGTCTCGACGTCGTGGCGCCGGGCGGCGACACCACCGTCGACCAGAACGGCGACGGCTACGCCGACGGCGTCCTGCAGCAGACGTTCGCAAGCGGAGCGCCGACGTCGTTCGGCTACTACTTCTTCCAGGGCACGTCGATGGCGACCCCGCATGTCGCCGCCATCGCGGCACTGGTCCGGCAAGTGCATCCGACGTGGTCCGCAGCCCAGGTGCGGGCACGGATCGAAAGCACGGCGACGGATCTCGGTACCGCCGGCTACGACCAGACCTTCGGCTACGGCCTCGTCAACGCGCACCTGGCGGCGCAGTAGTCTGCATCGCGCGTGGCGACCCACGAAACGGCGAACATGCATCGGCGCCGGCCCGGCTTCACTTCCCGGACAGACGGTGCATGCCCTCGAGCAGCTGGTGCCAGCCGTAGGTGAACATGAGGCGGAACTCGTCGCCGCGCAGGTCGCCGTCGTCGTTGTCGTCGATCGTGGTGAAGTAGCTGAGGTTGACCGAGAGGTTGTCGGTCACCTGGAAACCGAAGGTGACGCCGACGCCCAGGTTGTCCACGGCCTCGCCCTGCAGGCCGTCGACCTCTGACTTGGCGCCCTGGAACCAGGCGGCATCGAGCGAACTCCATGCCGACTCCGTGAGGTCGCGGGTCAGGTGCCCCTCGAGGGCGAACATCGGGTCCGTCTCGAGGGTCTTGGTTCCCTGGTAGTCGGTGTTGTCGCCGTAGACCCAGACGGCGGGCAGGAGTTCGAGCGTGGTGCGTTGCCCCGGGACCCAGGGGCCGATGGTCAGCATCATGGGCGCGCCGAGCCGGCCGTACCACCGGTTCTGCCCGAGGTTGAGCGTCTCGTCGGGATCGTACTCACCGATCGGCACCGCCACCGAGACCAGCAGGTCGAGCGTGAACCTGGGTTCGTATCGCAGCAGCGACGGCAGGTCGTTCATCGCCGGGGCGCCGATCAGGTTGTAGTCCAACTGCAGGGTCGGATCGCCGTAGCCGGATGCCGAGGCCTGTTCGGTGAGCAGCGAGCCGGCGAGCTCGCCGTCGAGGCTGCCGACCGGCAGCAGCACGGAGGCCGTCGCCGACTGCCCGAACAGGTCCAGCGTCCGGTGGTAGCCGAGGATCGCCAGGTCGGCCTCGAACGAGCCGCTCGGCTGCACCACGTGGGCCTTGTCGAACGGGTTGGTGTTGCCGCTGGCGTCGATCTTCCAGAAGGTCACCGCCGTGCTGTCGGCCAGCGTCTTCCAGTACATCCTCGGCCCGTCGCCCTGCGCGGGTGCCGCGGCCGCGATCCCCAGGAAGGCCACGCCGGCCAGCCATGTCTGCGTCGGCACGTGTTGCGTCGTCGTCATCGGGCGCTCCCTCCGGGCTGCCTGGTCGGGGGAATGAACGGTTTCTTGAACTTCAACGGCGGATAGCCCTCGTCGACGGGGACGCGCGGCGGCAGCGCGTCTTCGAGCGTCTCGAAGGGCGTGCGGCTCGGCAGGACCACGTTGTTGGCCCGCACGTACTCGTCCCACAGCGCCACCATCTGCCGGACCCGTTCCGGTTCCTGCGCCGCCAGGTCGACGCGCTCCCCGGGATCCACGGCGAGGTCGTAGAGCGCCCAGGTCTCGTTGCCCATGGGCTTCGGCTGCCACAGCAGCTTCCACTTGCCCTGCCGGATGGCGCGGCTGTTCCACAGCTCCCAGCCGAGCCAATCCTGCTCGCTGCGGGGGGCCGGCCCGCCCGCGAGCATCGGCGCCCACGAGCGGCCCTGCAGCTTCTGCATCGGCTTGCCCTGCCAGGTGGCGGGCGGGGTGATGCCGCCGATCTCCAGCAGCGTCGGGGCGAGGTCCATCACGTGCGTGAGCCCGGGTTCGATGCTGCCCGCTTCGCGGCGCACGCCGGCGCCGGCGACGACCAGCGGCGCGTGGATGCCGCCTTCGGCCAGCCAGCCCTTGTGCTGGCGGAAGGGGGTCATCGAGACCTGCGCCCAACCCGGGCCGTAGGTGACGTTCGACTGCGGCCTGCCCCAGGCGTTGGGGTGCGTCTGCGACCAGTTGACGACGTAGAACAGGTGGTCGCGGGTGCCGGGCGTGCCCGCGATCATGTGCGCGACGTCGGTGCCCTCGGCGCCGTTGTCGGCGAAGAACACGAACAGCGTGTTGTCGTACTCGCCGACGCGCTTCAGGTGGTCGACCAGCCTGCCCACGTGGTGGTCGAGGTTCTCGACCAGGCCGGCGTAGAGTTCCATCTTGCGGCCGAGCAGCGCCCGCGACGCGGGGGCCAGATCGCTCCACGTCGGCACGTACCACAGCCGTTCCGCCAGGTTCGTGTCGGGCCCCACGAGGCCGAGCTCCTTCATCCGGGCGAGCCGCTGCTTGCGCAGCTCGTCCCAGCCGACGTCATAGGCGCCCGCGTACTTGCGCAGCCAGTCGTCGGGCAGGTGGTAGGGGTCGTGCGGCGCCTGATGCGCCACGTAGGCGAAGAACGGCTTGCCGTCCCCACGCTGCGACTCGATGAACGAGATCATCTTGTCGGTGTAGGTCTTGGTCGCGTAGTAGTCGTCGGGCAGTTCGTCGATGTAATCGCCGTCCTCGGTGAAGATCGATCGCGGCGACGACGCGGACAGCCCGGTCATGTCGAAGTAGCTGCCGGCACCGTCGAGCAGGCTGAAGTCGCGCTCGAACCCGCGCGCGCGCGGGATCTGGTCGGGCTGCTTGCCGAGGTGCCACTTGCCGACCATGTAGGTGTGGTAGCCGCCATCGCGCAGCAGGTCGACGAAGCTGACGACCTGCTGGTTGAGCACGCCTTCGTAGCCGGGCAGCCCGCGCTGGTTCGGGGCCGTCCACTCGTCCATGTTGCCGAGGCCGTTGCGGTGCGTGTCGACACCGGACAGCAGCATCGCGCGCGTCGGCGAGCAGCTCGGGCCGGTGTAGAAGTTGGAGAAACGCACGCCGCCGCGGGCGAGGGCATCGAGGTGCGGCGTGCGGATCTCGCCGCCGAACATGCCCAGGTCGGAGAAGCCCATGTCGTCGGCCACGATCATCACGATGTTGGGCCGGCGCGGCGCTCCGGGGGCCTGAGCCGTCGCCGGCTGCGCGAGCGTCGACAGCAGGACGACGGATGCCGCGAGGGCTGCGGGGCGGAGGCGTCCCGCCAGCAGCTGCCGGAGCCTGCAGGCGAAGAACCACGAACGTGCTCGGGCGCGTCGGGTCATGGGCATGAGGATCACCTGTTCGGCACAGCGTGCCGCGTGAAGCGGACGAAAGGAAGCTTCGCCTCCAGCCGCTTCCACGCGGTCTTGCCCTCGACGCCTCGCGACTCCCCACCGGGTCAGCGGACCAGCTCGTAGGCGCCGATGTCGATCCCCGGGCCCTGTGGGCGCGCGACTCCATCGATGTCCGTGTCGGGAGCGTTGGTTGGCGTCCCCGCGTCGAGTGCCGGCGATCCGAGCGTCAGCCGGAAATCGTTGGCGAGCTCGTTCACGAAGCCTGGATTGCCGCCGACCCGGTTGTTGGCCTCGCTGGCCAGGTTGTTGCGGTCGTCGTAGCTGCTGAGGATGTTGTTGCGGACCACGATGCCACTGACCAGCTGGTTGCTGTTGAGATCGAGCCCCGTGCGCCCGCAGTCCCAGAACGTGTTGTTGGTGAACTCGATGTTCCAGAACTGGCCAGGGCTGCCAGCGGCGTTCGGGTGGTCGTAGATGAAGGCGCAGTCGTCCGTGATGTTGTAGAAGACGTTGTTGTAGACGCGGATGTTGTACACGTCCTCTCCCCCCTCGCTCATGATGGCGAAGCCGTTCTCGACGTTGTAGGCGATGTTGGAATGGACATCGATGTCGTGGGTCGGCGCGTGGTAGCTCGCATCGCGCCCCCCTCCGTCGATGTAGATGGCGCGCCGCTGAATGTCGTGAACGACGTTGTGGTGGATGCTCCCGAAGGCGCAGCCTTCCTTGATGTCGATGCCCTCACCGCCGTTGGCACCGCTCCCGCCGTTCCGCAGGATGTTGTGGCGGATCTCGAAATCCTCGACTCCGTTGGCCAAGGTGATCTGCTCGTTGTGGCCGCCGTCGTTGGCGCGCTCGATCGTGTTGTGCTCGATCACCAATCCGGCGATGCGACGAAAGTTGCCCGGATTGGCGTGCCACGACACACCCCAGGCGGAGATTGCCGAGGAGTAGGTGTGGTCGATGTGGTTGTCGGCGATGACGATGTCGCCCACGGTCGGCCCGTTCTCGATGCCCTTCACGTAGATTCCCCGTTCGTCACCGGCACCGCCCATGCACTCCTCGATGCGGAAGCCGCGAATCTCGAGGTGACTCTGGCCACGCGCCTCGACGCCCCGGTTGCGCAACACGACCTGATCGCCGGGGTAGGCGGCGAAGACGATCCGCCGGTTCGGTTCGCCCGAGACGGCGATGTAGAGGCCTTCGGTGTAGACGCCGGTCCGAACCCAGACGGTCTCACCAGGAGCCGCGCCCGTCGCGGCCCGGGCGAGCGTCAGCCAGGGCGAATCGGCGGTCCCGGGGTTGCTGTCCCTGGCGTTCGGATGGCCCGGATCGACGAATCGCCCGACGGTCGGGCCGCCGCCACCACCGCCACCACCGCCACCACCGCCGCCACCACTGGCAGCGCTCTGGTTGCGGGTGCCGCAGCCGAGTGCGACGAGCAGGCCAGCACCGCAGGCGGTCGCGAGCAGGCCTCGATGAACCCTCGCGACGCGAGTGCCCGCACCGGGCCAGGCAGGAGAACCGTCGTCGTGGGACGTGGGTATGTGCGCCGAGCGAAACAGGAATGACATGACACTGGACCTCCAGTCGTCATGTCGGCCTCATTCGCGAGCCTCCCCGGCTCCGAGTCATGGCCCCGCGTGGCGGAGTCGGCGCAGGAAACGCCGCAACGCCAATGATGTGGAGTGTTGCCGACCCGCGGCGAAACCGAGACGATCGCCTGCGCTTTCTTGATCGCCGCGTTCTTGGTGGGGTCGTTCGGCGTGGTAGTGCGCGACGAACTCGCGCAGTGCTCGGCGCGCGTCGCCTCCTCGCTGCCGATCACGAACCGCGGCGCTTCAGCGACAGCTCGACGCGCACTTCAACCGCGCCTGCGGCGAGCTCGACTTCGCGGCGACTCGCGGTGTGGTCCTGGTTCTCGAGGAAGGGATCGTCGGCACGCCGCCGACCGGCCATCACTGCGTAACGGCCCGGCGGCAGCAGGACCTCGCTGCGCCAGCGGCCTTCGCCATCGACCGGCGCCGTGACCCGGTATCCCGCCGGCAGGTTGCCGCCCGCCAACGCGAGCACTTGCACTTCGATCGTGCGGTCGACGACGCCGTCGACCAGCGCCAGACCCGAGAGGCGAGCCCCGTCCGGCAGCACGACGGGACCGAGGTCGCGGTGGGCGTTTCGCGCGACGGTGACGTCCCGCACGTAGAACGGCGCGTGGCCTTTGCGGTCGATGCGCAGTTGCCAGGTGCCGGCACCGAGCGCCGGCAACGTCGCGAAGCCCTCGCCGTTCGTCGTGGCCGATGCCGCATCGAACGGATCGCGGACCAACGAACCGAGGGCTGCAGCCACCGGACCATCGGCGAAGCCATCGGGCTGCAGCGTGACGGTCGAGCCACCGAGCGCTCGCCCCGAGCTCGATCGCAGCTGGAGCCGCAGCGTCGCTCCTGGTTCGAGCACGATGCGGGCTTCGGCGAGAGCACCGGCGCCCACCGGCACCGGACCGGACGTCGCCGGCGCGAATCCGGACGCCTTCACGTGCACGTTCCATTCGCCGGCGTCGAGGTCCGCCAGCAGGTACGCGCCGGAGCCAAGTTCGGCGGCAAGCACGCTGCGCGGAGCCTCCGTCTGCACGCGGGGCGCGCCGACGAGCACCGGTGCGACTTCGTACGCGGTCACCGCGGCGCCTCCAGCGTCGACGACGCGAAGGCGGATCGCGCCTTGCGGCTCGAGAGTCAGCTGCAATCCCTCGCGATCGGCAACCACGTCCTCCACGATCGCGGTGCGGTATGCCTGCTTGCCGGCGGTGACGCGGTAGGTGCCCGGGCCCAGGCCCGCGAGCACGAAGCGGCCGTTCTGGTCCGAACGCGCCGCGACGCGCCCGTCATCCGTACCCGTCGCCACGGCGGTGACCTGCGCGTCCGCCACGTTCGCCCCGGCAGTGACGACGATGCCTGTGAGCTCGCGGCCCGGCGACAACTCGAAGTGCAGCTCCGTCGGCTGGTCGGCGAACACGGCCTGCTGTGGGCGCTCCTCGGTCGCGTGCCCGATGGCCTCGGCGCGGAACGTCCAGGAACCCGGTGCGAGGCCCGGGAAGACGAACTCGCCGATGCTGTTGGCGACGGCGGTGCGCCCTTCGCCACGCTCCGGCAAGCGCAGCAACTGCAGGCTCGGCGGCAGTGCCGTGACCACGGCACCTGCGAGCGGTGCTGCCGTCGCGGCGTCGACCACCGACCCGCGCACGGGCATGCCGCGGACCAACACGATCTCCCCGATGTCGGTGGTCCGCCCGCGCGATCGCACGCGTCGCTGGCAGGCGTCGCCGTGCACGACGCCGAGCGCCACCACCTGCAAGGGCGCAGCCGCGTTGGCGGTCGGCACGACGAGGCGGAACGAGCCGTCGACGCCGGTGCTGGTGCTCGCGAGCGAGCCGAGGAACGCGCCGCGCTGTTGTCGCGCGAGCATCGCGAACGGCGACAGCGGCGGATCTTCGGCAAGGTGCACCGCGATGCCGCCGACCGGCGCTTTCTGCTCGTCGACGACGCGCCCGATCAGCTCGATGTCGCCGCTGGCGTCTACGCGGGCGACCGCGGACGAAGGCGTCGGCGAAGACCCCGGTGATGGCAGCGCAACGGTTTCCGGCGCTGCCATCGGCTGCGCCGGCGCCCCTCGAGGCGAAGTCGCGTCGGGCCCCGGATCCTCCCGGAGCAGCCAGACGGCGATTGCCGCGATCGCGAGGAGCAGTCCCACCAGCAGGGCACGGCGCGCCATGCCCCCTGGTTACGGATCACGTCGCGAATCGCAAGTCGCTTCTCGAACTCACCGAGTGCAGCCACTCCCTTTGCCGGGACACTCGAGGCCTTCCCTCGGCTCGAAGTTCTCGGCGAACTGATCGGCTCCGCGTACGCTGATCGAAGCCGCCTCGGTTCTCAGTGAACGACGCCGCCGACCGCCGCCGACACGCGCACGAACGCGCCTTCGAGCTGGAACGCCTGCGCGAAGACCGCGAAACCGAGCAGCTGTGGCTGGTTCGGCACCGAAACGGTGTGCACGACCTGTGCGACCGGCAGCGGCGCCGCGACGAGCAGCGGGATCGTTGGCACGGCCCCGAGGAACGGCCCGAGCACTGCTGGATGCGTGGCCGGCGTCGGATCGAAAGCGGCGATCATGCCGAGCAACTGCGAAGTGCCCGCGGTCGCGATCAGCTGCGTGGTCAGTCCGAGTCGGAACGGCTGCGCGATCGACATGCCGACGAGCTGTGGCACCTGTGCGACCGATCCGCTCGACGGCGCGCCCGGTGGAGAGCCGACTCCACCCGTCAGCGTGGTACGCGCGTACGGCGCCACGCCGCCCGCGCCCGCGAGGGCCACCGGTCCCGGCTGGCCGCCGGGACTGGTGCCGCCGGTCAGGGTGCAGTCGGTGATCGATACAGTGCCGCCCTGCACGTCCACCGCCGGAAGGCCCGGCATCATGGTGCTGGCTAGAGAGTGCGCGAAGCCGAAGCCGCCCCTCAGCGTGCTGTTCGATACGGATACCGTTCCAAACGACACGAGCAGCGCCGGGGTCCCGGCAATGACGTCCGGGAAGCCAACGTAGTAGTGGGCGTTGGCGCCGTTCAGCGTGCTGTCCGTGATCCAACACACGCCGCCATGCACGTGCACGCCGCCATTCGTATTCGGATGCGACGACGACGATGGCGACGGCGTGCAAGTGCAGCGGTGCAGCAGGATCGTGCCGGCGACCGACAGACTGTGCGGTATTCCCGCTTCGAAGATGCAGTCTTCGAACGTGACCGTGCCGGTCGCGTGGACGATATGCGTGCCAACCCCCGGGCTGGGAGGGCCGGACGCCAGGAAACCGATGCCCGCGAAGTGCGCGCGCTCCCCGGGCGGGATCGACAAGGTCGTCGCGTAACTGAAGGGGAACGGGATCCACGGCTGGATCGTGCCCGGTCCGACGAGCGTCAAGCCCTTGTTCAGATTGAACGGAGCGAACGTCATCCCGTTCAGCAGCACGATGTCGCCCGGCATCGCGGCTGCGATCACCGTGTTGAGGTCCGTCCACGGCGAGCCCATGCTCCAAACGGTCTGCGCTGCGCACGGACCCGCCACGACTGCCGCGGCGACGACGAGACGGAGAGCGATCATCGACGACTCCTGGCCGCGCACTCGCTGCGCGCGGGGCGATCACTGTATCCCCATCGCGCCAGGTGATGCTACCGGTCACAGCGGCAGCAACTCCGGCTGGCCACGCACGCGCCGCGCTGCGGCGACAGCAGCGGACCTTCAGCAAGGTGAACCGCGAGGCCGGCCAGCGGAACAAGGCGTTCGAGGAGTTGACGCGCCTGAACGGGACATACGGGTCTGACCGATAGGCGGGCGTTCGAGCCCGGCCAGTCACAGGTCTTCGACCGCGGGCGCCTGCGCGGCGCGTACTCGATCGGCGAGTTGCGGGACGCGACAGGGCCGCTGCGAACGGTCGCCGTGGTCCTCGTGCGCGAGGCGGACTCGGTCTGGGTGCTCGCGTGGGGACCCGCGAAGGTCCTCGACGACGCGGCGATCGCCGACCTCGCCGCGAGCCTCGAGCTGGATCCGGCCGCGAAGCCCGGCTCGGCGCCGCCGAAGTAGGGGCGGGGCCCGGCGGCAACGCCGCATCAACTCCGAGGGCGCACGCGACGCGATATTTCGACGTCGCCTGAAAGTGCTGCGCGGCCGCTGGTCCTAGGGGCGGACCACGAAGTTGCGCAATTGGATCGGCTCGTCGACCTTCTTGCGCAGGTCGCGCTTGCCGTGGCCTGGACGCAGCAAGCCGCAGCGCGCACCGGCCGCGAGATCGATCGGCACAGGCGCCGAACATGGTCCAGTACACAGGTCGGTCGACATCACGCCGCGCTCTACACGTACGCGCAACGGGAACCACTCGTCGCTGCTGCGCCAGGTGGCCGGTGCCACGACGAGATCCTTGTGTTCGCCGCCGGTAACGTGCACGAGTCGCAGCATGATCGTCCCGGCCCCCATGTCGCGCCCGTATTCGAGGCCACAGTAGTTCTTGGAGTCGACCCACGCGACGACCAGCAACAGCGTGCCCTTCGTCGCGGCGAACTGCACCTCGGTCTCGATCGTGAAGTCTCCGTTCACGCGATCAGTCGCGATCAACGCCGCGTTCTCGGCATCGGCATCCGGAACGCGGATAGCCATACCGTTGAACTTCCAGCCCTTGGCGCGGCCAATCGCTTCATGCCTGAGCCGCAATCGCTCCAGAAACGGCTTGGTCGTCGCTGCGAACCGAGCGGCGGCTGCGCGGTCCCCGGTCGCAGCGTAGACCTCGTCTGCGGTGGTGCGGTGGAGCTGAACGCACAGCGTGGCTACCTCATGCGCCGGCTCGATCGCGCCCGCTGCCAGGTAGCCGGAAGCGATCGGCAGCAGAGCGCGCGCTGCGTTCCGCCGCGCGACGGCGATGTCGGCGAGCAGCGGACTCACTTTGCGCACGGCATCCAGATTCGCCTCGCTCATGTTGCGGCCCTCCTCGATGGCCTCGCAGATGTTCGCGATCCGGATCAAGTCACCCTTGTGGTCTTTACGCGTGCCGACGCGCGGCACGTTTGCCTCCGCCAGGAGCGCGGCGTCGAGCAGTTCAGCCGGAATACGGGCGCTACGAATACAGATGGAGTCCTCGGCGACGGCTTGCTTCGCGAGCGCGATCAGCAAGGCCGCGTGTTCTCGCTGCGTTCGCTGGCGAGTCTCCGTCAACTTCACCACTTCGTCCTGCGCCGCCAGACTCACGGCCATCGCGGCCAAGACCGCTGCACGGTGCGCAAGTCGTCGTACAGTTGACTGTTTCCCCATTGGCGAAATGCTACGCGCGGACGCACCGAATGGGGAAGCTGGAGCTGCGAAGCCGCATGTCACGACTACGCTGGCTCGTCGACACTGGCCGGCGCCACCGCGCCGAGCATCGCCTGCAGGCGGGCGCGTGGTGTCGAGCCCCTGCTGCCAGAGCTCGGCCCAGCGCGCGATGGCCAGGCGCTCGATGGGCACGCTTCGAGCATGCAGGTCGTGGCGAACGCGTGAGCGCAGCGACCAGCCCGACCAGCCCCTGGTCCGCGGGCGGCAGGGGCGGCACAGTTGCGGCGTGCGCTTTCCGTCCCCAGGCAGGTTCCGGTCGCTCGCCGAGCTAGAGGCGCACCTGCGTACGATCGACGCGGGCTGGCAGGTCGCCGCGACCGTCGCCGCGAACGGCGCGCTCGCGCAGCCGATCACCGTGTACGGGCGCAAGCTCACGAACCGCTTCGCGTGCCATCCGATGGAAGGCTGGGACGGCACCGCGGACGGACT
Source organism: Planctomycetota bacterium (assembly GCA_036376355.1). Taxonomy (GTDB): domain Bacteria; phylum Planctomycetota; class UBA1135; order UBA1135; family UBA2386; genus DASVAL01. The sequence goes on along the minus strand of DASVAL010000058.1, from coordinate 64,800 downwards.
GCCGACCGAGCTGACGCTGCGGCGCTGGCGGCACTTCGGCAGCTCGGGTGCAGCACTCGTCTGGGGCGGCGAAGCGTTCGCGGTGCAGCGCGACGGCCGCGCGAACAGCCGCCAGCTCTACCGCGAGCCGAAGGCCGACTTCGCGGGCGGCCTCGCCCACCTTCTCGAGGAGCTGCGCGCTGGCGCGACCGCGGCCGGGCTGGCGCCACGGACGCAGTTCGTCGGCCTGCAGCTCACGCACTCGGGCCGCTTCGCGCGCCCCGACGGCCCGCCGGCGCCGCTGCTCGCGTTCGCGCACCCGGTGCTCGCGCGCAAGTACCCGTTCATGGCGCAGGCGCGCATCCTGACCGACGGCGAGCTCGAGGGCATCGGCGAGAGCTTCGTGCACGCGGCCACCGCGGCGCAGAAGGCCGGCTTCGACTTCGTCGACGTGAAGTGCTGCCACGGCTACCTGCTGCACGAGCTGCTCGCGGCGCGATCGCGGCCAGGCCTCTACGGCGGCGACTTCGCGGGCCGCACGCGGCTGTTCGAACGCATCGTCGCCGCGATCCGCGCTGCGTGTCCGGGCCTGCCGATCGGCGTGCGCGTGTCGCTCGCCGACACGGTGCCGTTCGAGCACGATCCGACCACCGGCACGGGCCGCGCGATGGCGACGCCGCTGCCGTACGAGCACGGCTTCGGCGTCGATGTCCGCGCACCGGAGCGCTTCGACCTCGAGGAGCCGCTGCGGTTCCTGCGCCGCCTGCACGCGCTCGGCATCGAGCTCGTGAACGTCACGCTGGGCTCGCCGTACTGGAACCCGCACCTGCAGCGGCCCGCGGCCTATCCGCCGAGCGACGGTTACCAGCCGCCCGACGATCCGCTGCGGTTCGTGCGCGCGCACCTCGACGCCGTTCGCGCGGCGAAGAACGCGGTCCCGGCGCTGCGCCTCGTCGGCACGGGCTACACGTACCTGCAGGAGTGGCTCGGCCACGTCGCCGAGCACGAGGTCGCATCGGGGCACGTGGACTTCGTCGGCCTCGGCCGCACGCTGCTGACCTACCCCGACCTGCCGCGCGACCTCCTCGCGGGCCGCACGCTGCAACGGCGGCGGCTCTGCCGCACGTTCAGCGACTGCACGACGGCGCCGCGCAACGGCATGGTCAGCGGCTGCTACCCGCTCGATCCGCACTACCAGGCGATGTCCGAGGCAGCTGCCGTGAAGGCGCTGCGGGCCGCGGAGCCATGACCGGGCGAACGGAAACCGGAGCGGCGACGGTGCTGCGCCTCTGCTACTCGGCGCTGCACGTCGTGATGCGTCCCGGGTACGCGCAGCTCGGCCACAGGCCGAAGCGGCCCGGTGACCCGCGCGTCATCGAAGAACACGTCGATTGGGCCGCGACGATGCGGTTGCGGACCGCGATGGACCAGAGGGGCTTCGGCGTCGCCGAAGCGATGGACACGGCGCAGCGGTTCCACCTCGGCTGGCCGGCGGCGCGAAGGTTGATCACCGAGTGCGGCGCGCTGAAGCTCGGCAACGGCTTCTGCGCGGGTGCTGGCACCGACCAGCTGACCGCGGTCCGCACGCTTGCCGACCTCGTCGACGCGGTCGTCGAGCAGTGCTCGTTCATCAGCTCGCACGGCGGCATTCCGGTGATCCTGCCGATGCCGTGGTTGTGCGAGCAGGACGCCGTCGAGAGCGACTACGTCGACGTCTACGCGGCGATCGTGAAGCAGGTGCGCGGTCCCGCGTTCGTGCACTGGCTCGGGCCGATGTTCCTGCCGGCGCTGGCGGGCTACTTCCCGGGCCGCAGCTTCGAGCGCGTGATGGCGCTCGACCCCACGGTCGTGCGCGGCTGCAAGCTGTCGCTGCTCGACGCGGACTTCGAGGTCCGCACGCGCCGCCAGCTGCTGGCGCAGGAGCAGATCGTGCTGACGGGCGACGACTTCCACTTCGGCCGCATGATCCTCGGCGGCGATGCGCCGCCCGCGCCCGGTGGCGGGGGCAAGCTGTCCGGTACGACGATGATCGGCAACCGCCGCGTGGCCCTCGGCGACTGGAGCCACGCGCTGCTCGGCATCTTCGACGCGATCGCGCTGCCGATGCAGCAGGCGCTGCGCCGCCTCGCGGCCGGAGACGAGAGCGGGTTCCTGCGCATCGCGGACCGTTGCGAGGAGCTCGGTCGCCACGTGTTCGCGGAGCCGACGCAGCACTACAAGGCGGGCCTCGCGTTCCTCGCGTGGGCGAACGGGCAGCAGCAGGACTTCACGCTCGTGAACGGCGAGGAGCTCATGCGCGATCGTGAGCACTACCTGCGCTGCGCCGAGCTCGCGCGTGCCGCCGGAGCGGTGCTCGATGCGGGGGAGTTCGAACGCCGCCTCGCCGACTTCGCGCGTGTGCCGTGGCCGCCCGCGTGACGCGATGAACCAGGGGCCTGGCGACAGCCGGCGCATCGTCGGAGTCGGCGCGCTGCTGCTCGCTGCCGTCGCGATGGTCGCGTTCGCGGGCAACTCGCTGCTGTGCCGGCAGGCACTGCGGCCGCGCGCGATCGATCCGACGAGCTTCACGCTGCTGCGCATCGTCGCGGGTGCCCTGATGCTGAGTCTGCTGTGCGCGCGGCGCGGCGTGCGTGCCACGTTGCACGCGGGGTCGTGGCGCTCGGCGCTGGCACTCACGGGCTACGCGGTCGCGTTCGCTCTCGCCTACGTGGCGCTCGATGCGGCGACCGGCACGCTCGTCCTGTTCGGCGCCGTGCAGGTCACGATGCTCGCGTGGGGACTCTGGCGCGGCGAACGGCCGCCGTTCCTCGCGTGGATCGGCTTCGCGGCGGCGACGACCGGTCTCGCAGCACTGCTGCTGCCCGGCGTCACGGCGCCGGACCCCGCGGGCCTCGCGTTGATGACCGCGGCCGGCATCAGCTGGGGCGTCTACTCGCTGCGCGGGCGCGGCACGGCCGATCCCGTCGCGGCAACCACGGCGAACTTCCTGCGCGCAGGACCGATGTGCCTCGTTGCGAGCGCCTTCGCGCTGCCGTTCGCGACGCCGCACGTCGGGCTCGAGGGGGCCGTGCTCGCGTGTGTTTCGGGTGCGATCACGTCGGGCCTCGGCTACGTGATCTGGTATGCCGCCGTGCGCAGGCTCTCGGCGACGCAGGCGGCCATGGCGCAGCTGTCGGTGCCGGTGCTGGCCGCGATCGGCGGCGTGTTGCTGCTCGGCGAAGAGCTGTCGTCGCGCCTGTTGCTGGCAGCCGTACTCGTGCTCGGTGGCGCAGCACTCGCCGTCGCTGCGCGGCGTGCCTGAGCGCAGCCGTCGTGTAGCATGGCGCGACTGCGGTGCCATCTACCCTGGCTCGCCACGGAGGCTCTCGATGCGTTCGTCCCTGATCGCCTGGTCCCTGCCTGCAGTGACGTTGCTGTCCGTTCTGCCCGTCGTCGCGCAGGCAACCGCCCCCGCCGGTTACGTCGAGCTCGACTACAGCAAGGTCGAACGGCGCCTCGACAAGCAGCCGACCTGGGTCACCGAGCCGCTCTACGCGATGTTCGTGCTCGATCTCGCCGGCGCCTGCCGCGTCGTGGCCGCCGTCGACAAGTCCGCGCCGGACGCGCCGTTCTACGACGTGCTCTACCTCGACCTCGACGCGGACCGCGACCTCACGGACGCCGGGGAACGTTTCGCCGGCGTGCGCGACAAGGGGCGCGCCGATGCGGGCCTCGAGATGTCGTTCCGCATCGCGCAGATTGCCGTGCCCGGCACCACGCTCGTGCACACGAAGTTCCTGCTGTCGACCGCGCCGAAGAAGGACCGCACGGGTTTCTGGTTCCAGCTGCTGTGGGACGGCAAGCACGAGGTGTCGGGCGGCTACGGCAAGCTCGGCCTCGACACGACCGCGTGGAGCAAGTCGCTCGCGAAGGCGCCGATCCTGCGGCCCTGCCCGCTCGGGCCGCTGCACTTCGCGACCTGGGGCGCCGACCCGATCGAGCTGAGCCGCGGTGCTGCTACGCACGTGAACGTGATCGCCGGCAACCCCGGCTCCGGCCCGGACACGCTCTGTGTCGTCGACGAGAACTTCATCGACGTCGAGCGCGACGCGCTGACCGTGACGGTCATCGCGAAGGACGAGAAGGGACGGACGGTGACCGAGACCTCGCGCATCCGCGAACACTGTTGAGGCATCCTCTACGACGACTCCGTGCGAGTCCCCGCTGCCGCCGTCGCCGGCCCCGCCACGCTGCGCATCGAGCTGTCCTCGAAGACAGGCAAGGTCGGCGTGCCGTCGGAGATTCCAGCCGTCGTGCGGTGAGGCCCTCCTGCTGAACACGCCCTGCAACTCATGACTCCCTTCCCACCACGCACCTTTCGCATCATGCACCGGATCTCACTGCTGCCCGCCAGCCTCTCCGCAACCGTGTTCCTCTCCGCAACCTTGTCCTTGTCGGCAACCCTGTCCGCGCAGGTCAACGCCGGCGACATCGCGGTCAGCCGCTTCTCGACCACCTCCTTCGCGGTGATCGGCGGCACCACTTCCAGCGTCACGGGCTACACGACGGCCGGCTTCCAGGGCACGGGGCTCTCGCAGACGATCCTCTGGGACCGCGCGAACCCGAACGCCTTCCTCATCGGCGGCACCGGCTTCGTCGGCCGCGCGACCATCACGGGCCCCGGCGCCGTCAGCTATGCGCTGATCACGAACGGCGTCGGCACCGCGGTGCAGATGTCCTGGCACGACAGCGGCCTGGTGGTCGTCGTCGACAGCGGCACGAATCAGGTCCGCCTGCTCGATCCGCTCACGGGCTCCGTCGTCGACCTCTCGTCCGGCGCCCAACCGTGGGGCAGTTCCCTGAGCTCTGGCGCGTGGGACCCCATCACCGGCGACGTCGTGCTCGGCGGCGACGGCGAGATCTACCGGCTCGCGAGCGGCACGACCACGGCCACGCTGATCGTCGGCGGGCTCGGCGGCTTCGTCTCGGGGATCGCTTTCGACGCGTTCACGGGCGAGATCGTCGCGACCGTGCTGACGCAGAACCGCCTGATCCGCGTCGACGGTGCCGGCGTCGTGACCAACATCGCTCCGCCCGGATCGATCCCGGGGCCGAACGGGCTCGACGTCGACCACGTCGGCGACTTCATCGCCGGTGGCGGCACGGGGCAGGTCTATCGCGTGCCGCACGCCGGTGGGACACCGGTGTTCCTCGCGAACAACCCTGGCCCGTTGAACGGGATCGCGGTCGCCGGCGCCGGCGGCTACGCCATTCCCTTCGGCACCAGCTGCAGTGGCGGTGCGGGCGTCCTGTCGCTGACCGCGACGGGGCCGTTCCTCGCCGGCTCCGTCGTCACGACGACCTCGACGAACCATGCGCCGAACTCGATCGGCCTCCTGGTGCTGGGCGTCTCGAACACGACCCACCTCGGCATCCCGCTGCCGCTCCTGCTCGATCCCGTGCTCGGCACCGCGGGCTGCTACCTGAACGTCAGCGTCGACGTGACGGCGGTCGACATCACCTCGGCGACCAGCCCGGCCACGCTCTCGTTCCCCTTCTTCCTGCCGCCTTACTTCTCGGGCCAGCGCTTCTACGCGCAGCACGTCGGCCTCGAGCCCGTGCCCGGCGGCCTGTCCTTCTCGAACGGTCTCGCCTTCCGCGTGCAGTGAGCCCGCGCCCGTGAGGGGGTAGGGAGGCTGGCGCACGAGGGGCTCGCAAATCCTGTCGATTGCGGCAGCCCCCGTTCGTCCGTGCCGTGTCCACACGATCGTGGACGCCATCACTCCATCTCCCCACCTCTACACATGAAGCTGCGCCTGTTCTCCGTCGTCGTCTCCCTCCTCGCCTCCACCTCAATGCCCCTCGCGGCGCAGGACCTGCCGCAGCCGGGCCCCGAGCACAAGAAGTTCGCCGCGAGCGCCGGCACCTGGGACGCCGTCCTCGAGTCGGTCGATCACGAAGGCAAGCCGAGCAAGTCGAAGGGCGTCTCCGAGGCGAAGGTCACGATGGGCGGGCTCTGGCTCGTCGAGGACTTCACGGCGGACTTCGGCGGCATGCCGTTCCAGGGCCACGGCGTCACGGGCTTCGACGTGAGCAAGGGCAAGTACGTGACGACGTGGGTCGACTCGATGCTGACGAGCTTCCTCGTGCTCGAGGGCAACTTCGACAAGGACGGCAAGATCCTGACGATGACCGGGATGGGTGTCGGCAACGACGGCCAGCCCGCGAAGTACCGCAACGTCTTCACGTGGAAGAGCGCGGACAGCTACGTGTTCGAGATGTTCCTGACCGGCAAGGACGGCAAGGAAATGCCCGCGCTGAAGATCACCTACACGCGGCGCGCAGCGAAGGCCGACGGCGCGAAGAAGTAGCCGCGCGCCAGGGGGCGCTGCGGCTCACTGGATCAGGGCCGTGGCGCCGCCCGTGTGGCTGAAGCCGTCGAGCGCAGCGGCGTCGAACACACCCCACTGGAACGACAGCGGGAAGCCGACCGCGGACGGGATGTTGGGCACGAACAGCGAGTAGCTGACGCCGCCGACCAGCGGGTTCGTGTGCGTCTTCGTCGTGAAGGTCAGCAGCAGCTCGGGCGTGACCCACAGGTCGGCGAACCCGACCGGCACGCCGCCCGGGATCGGCAGGCCGAGCACGAGCAGTGCGAGTGCGTTGCGCGCGGCGCCGTTGAGCCAGACGTCGACGGGGCTGCCGAGGGCCGGCCAGCCGTGCAGGCCGATCGTCGGCACGCCGTAGATGCCCGCCTTGCCGGTGCCGTAGGTCGAAGTCGTGCCGGCGGCATAGGGTCCGAACAGCCTGTACTTGCCCGGCAGCAGCGCGTTGCCGTGCCACGAGCTGCCGTCGCTGACGCGCGTCTCGACGAGCACGTTCGATGGCTCGGTGTCGGCGCTGACCGAGTGCTGGTGGAACATGCCCTGCACGCGCCACACGACGAAGTAGTCGTCGTTGACCGTCAGCACCGCGGGCTGCGCGAACGTCGCGCCCTGCCAGCAGCGAGTGTGCGTCGTCGACCACGTGCCGGCCGCACCGACGAGCTGGTCCGGCAGCCCGGTCGAGACGTTGCGCGTGCGAATCTCGAGCGAATGGTTCGCCGGTGGCTGGTTGCCCGTGAAGATCTGCGCCGCGACGAGGACCGGCGTGGTCGCCGTGAAGCGGAACGCGATCACGCTGGCTGGCCAGCCGACGGCGTAGCTGCCGTAGGAAGGATTGTCGTTGAGCGCCTGGACGAGTTGCTGGCCGGGCAGGCAGCCGGCCAGCGCGACGATGAGGAGGGAGCAGCGCATCCCCCGATTGTCCATGCCGGCGCGAGGCCGGCAAGGAGTCAGCGGCTCGCCGGCGGGCGGGCGGCGCGGCTCACAGCCCCGCTCACAGGATGGCTCAGAAGCCGCGGTCGCCGACCTGGACGCGCACGTCGTTCGACATCGAGATGCCGAGCGGGTTCAGCGGCGCATCGAGCTGCATCGACTGCATGAAGAACGTGAAGCCGCGCACCGCGGGTGCCGGCGGCAGCACGAAGTCGATGTAGCCGACGCCGCCCGCGTCGGTCGACGCGAGCTGCATGATCACCGGGTCGACGCGCAGGAAGCAGCCGGGCGCACCGACCGGGGCCAGGTCGAACGGCAGCGGCAGCTGGCCACTGTAGGCGAGCGTGCGCGAGAAGCCGATCAGCGGGACCGCGATCGTGTTCGGCAGCGTGTTCTGCAGGCGCACGACGAACGTCGAGCCGAGCTGCGGCGATTCGGTCGAGGCCGCGGTCAGCGCGGGGCGCAGCGCGTTCGAGCCGATGCACGCGTTGGTCGACGGCGGCGTCGTGGAGAACGCGCTCGCGACGAACATCGGGTCGCAGCTGCCCGTGTAGACGACGTAGTTGCCGGTCGCCGCGAACAGGCCGCCGCCGACGGCGAGGTAGTAGATGCCCGCCTCGGGGATCGTGAAGATCAGCCGGCCGTGGCTGTTCGGGCCGCCGGACGACGCCGACGTGATCGAGGTGCCGTTCGCGTCGTAGAGCTTGACGGTCGTGTCGGTGATCGGCGACGAGGGGCCGTTGTCGGCCATCGCGGCGATCGTCGTGGGACCGCTGACCGCGAACAGCCACCAGTCCTCTTCGTTGCTGCCGCTGCAGAAGCCGGTCAGGGTGTCGCCGAGCGAGAAGACCGGCGCGGTCGTCGTCGTGTTGTTCGGCTCGACGCCTTCGGGCTGCTGCACGAGGTCCGGCATCGCGATCAGGCGCGTGCGGATCGCATAGAAGCCCGTCTGCGTGTAGTTGAACGGCGCGGTGCCGGCGGCTGCAGTGCCGGCCGAGACCTGGATCGCGTAGGAGCCGGCGGCGAGCGTCTGCGGGTGCGCGAGGTTGAACGAGCGGTGGCTCGTCGTCAGCTGGCTCGCCGTGCCGATCGCGGTCCAGCTGCCGGGGCCCGTCTCCTGGTAGAACGACAGCAGCGTGTTGTCGAGCTGCGGCACGGCGCCGTCGTCGTAGCAGATCGCCTGCACGACGCTGCGTTCCGTCAGCGTGAAGGAGTAGAAGTCCGCGTCGGCCGGCGAGGACAAGGAGCCTGCGACCGTGTTGCCGAGCGTGATCGGCGTCGGGACACCACCGGGGACCAGGCCGCTGTTCGGCTCGGGCCCTTCGTTCGTGTGGATCACGGCACCGGGCAGCACGACGAAGTCGAGGCCGTAGTCGCCGGTCGTCGACGCCGTCTTGCCCGCGACCATGACCGTGTAGGTGCCGGCCCCGAGGTTGACGCCGAGGTCGCTCATGTTGCCCGGCGCGTTGTCGTTCCAGGCGAGGCGCGTCGTGCCCGTTGCGTCGAACAGGAACACGCCCGTGTCCACGCTCGGGTTCACGCCGAAGTTGCCGGAGGTGCGCAAGTGGATCTCGGCCGCGCCGGAGAGCGTGAACTGGTACCAGTCCTGCTCGGCGGCCGCCAGATTCGCCGTGACCTGGGCGCCGGCGTTCAGCGTCTGGGCCTGTGCAACGGTGTTGTTGGGTTCGAGTTCGGGAAGTCGCTGCGCCGCGAGGCTGGCGAGCAGGCCCAGTGCCGCCGGCAGCGCGAGGGTGGTGGAGTTCGTCATGGGTTGCTAGGCGCCTTTCCGCGCGCGAACAGCCAAGCAAATCCGCGCGCGCGTACTCGGCGCGGTTTCGCCCGGGCGCGAGCGACGTTCCGGCCAACCCTTTGCCTTGCGTCCGATTCCTGCGTCCGGTAGTCCTCTGTGCACAGGACACGCCCGGGCGTCATGCCGCCCATTGTGCCTCGTCGAACGCGTGTGCCGGCCACTGAAGCGGCAGGTGCTTGTACTGTCGTCCTCTCGAACCAATGACCTCACCGCTCTCGCGACGGGATTGGCTGCGCGCTGCATTGCTCGCGCTGGTCACGATCGGCATCTGGTTGCTCGCCAGGGCCCGGTGGAAGGAGGAGGGTTGGCTCGCGCCACCCGAGTACGACATCGACGTGCTCGAGACGTTCGCGCGCATCAAGCTCGCCAGTGAGCAAGGGCTGTCGACGTTCTGGGACAAGACGATGCCGAGGCTCGGCGCGCCGTTCGAGGCCGACTGGTCGAGCTATCCGATGCCCGACGGGCCGGTCTTCTGGGCGCTCGGCAAGGTCGCGAAGTTCTACGGCCTGATCGCAGCGGGCCACATCGCGCTGCTGTTCGCGCACCTCGCGAACGCGCTGACGTTCTACTTCTGCAGCCGCACGCTCGGGCACCGCGTGCCGTTCGCGGCCTGTGCCGCGCTGCTGTTCGCGTTCAGCCACTACAACATCTCGCGCGGCCTGAGCCACTACTCGTTCACGCTGTCGTTCACGGCGCCCGCGATCCTGCTCGCTTCGTGGCTCGTCGGCGGCTCGCGCGAGTTCCTGCGGCGCAGGCGCTGGCAGCTCTTCTGCATCGCGACGGCGGCGGTCACGGCCACCGGCAATCCGTACTACGGCTTGATGCTCGTGATGCTGTTCGTGATGGCGCTCGCGTACCAGGCGCTGACGAGCCGGCGCAAGGAGAACCTGCTGACGGGCCTCGCATCGCTGGCCGTCTGGGGCCTCGTGACGGCCGCGTACAACTACAGCGCGATCGAGGGCATGATGACGAGCGCGCGCAAGGTCCTCGTGCGCAGCTACGCGAGCACGGAGATCTACGCGCTGCGTCCGATCGAGTGGATCGTGCCGCCGCCGTACCACCGGTTCCCCGGTGCGTCGGACTTCACGAAGGAGTACGGCAGGTTCACGCTGTTCGAGGGTGAGCACTACTCCTCGTACCTCGGCGTGATCGGCATTGCCGGCGTCGTGCTGGTCGCGATCGCATTCCTGCGCGCGCTGCTGCGCGGGCGGGCCGGCCTGCGGCCCGCATACATGTCGACGATCGCGTTCATCGTCGGGTTCGGCATGGTCGGCGGCCTCACGAGCGCGCTCGCGCTCACGGTGACGGTCGTGTTCCGCGCGGGCAACCGCTACACGGTGTTCATCCTCGCGGTCAGCCTGTTGGCGCTCGCGGCCTGGGCGTCGGTGCGGTGGCGCAACCTGCGTCCCGCGGGTGCGTACGCGATCGTGCTGACGCTGTTCTGCGCGGGCTTGTGGGACCAGATGCGTCCGATACCGACTGCCGAGGACCTGACGATCCGCGCGAAGCCCCAGCTGGATTGCGAGCTCGGGACCGAGCTCGAGAGGGCGCTCGGGGCCGGCGCGATGGTCTTCCAGCTGCCGGCGGTCCCGTTCCTCGAGCAGCCGCCGATCGTCGGCATGACGGACTACGAGCACTTCCGGCCGTTCTTCTTCACGAAGACGCTGAGGTTCTCGTACGGCGTGCTCGCGGGCGAGGATGCGATGGTGTGGCAGCGCCGCGTCGCGAGGATGCCGGCCGCGGAGATGCGCGCGGAGCTCGAGTCGGCAGGGTTCGCGGCGGTCTACGTCTGCCGCTCGGCCTACGTCGACGGCGCGAGGGCCATGCGGCGCGCGTTCGAGGAGGCCGGCATGAAGGTCCTCTTCGACCGGGGGCCGCACGTGGTCTTCGCGCTGCAACCGTCGAGCGCGCCGAAGCTGCCCGTGCTCGCGGGTCCGAATCGCTACGAGCCGTGGGACGGGGTGTCGTGGGACGCGAAGAAGATCACGGTGCTCGACGGGGGAGGTTGGTTCTCGAACGAGAAGAGCGGCACGTCGTTCTGGCGCTGGGGCGGCGAAGAAGCGACCTGCCTGCTGTGGAATCCCGCGGCGGAGGCGAAGAAGGTCCGGGTCCGCTGCAACGTGATGGGCCGGCGCACGCACGAGCTCTCGATCTCGAGCTCCACGGGCCGCCAGCTCTGGCGCAGCGCGCTCCGCACCATCGGGACTCCGTGCGAGGTCGAGCTCGAGTTGGAACCGGGCGAGACGGTCTTGAAGTGGCGTTATCACGGCACGCCCGAACGCGGCTCACCGACCGACCGGCGCATGCTCGGCTTCCGCGTCAACGATCTGATCGTCGAGGAACGGTGACGCGCACAGCGCAGAGGCCGGCAGTTGCGCAGCCCCTGGGAAGATTCCTTCTCGCCGGAAGCAGCGTGGGCTGGATCGAGTGGTCCGGTCCTTTACAACTCCCCGCCATGCGGCTGTGCAAAGGAATGACACCTGACCTCGACGGACCGCGCGATCGTGCGTGCCCGCGGGTGCCGGGTTCACAGCCGCGACGAGCTGCGGGGCGGGGTCCGTGATCCGCAAGTTGTCGGTCGTGATCCCCGTCTTCCGCGGTGCTGACACGATCGGGCCGCTCGTCGAACGGCTCGAAGCCGAGCTGAAGGCCGACCGGGAGCTCGAGATCGTGCTCGTCAACGACGGCTCGCCGGACGACTCGGGCGCGGTCTGTCGCGCGCTCGCGACAGCGCGGCCACACGTGCGCTTCGTCGACCTGTCGCGCAACTTCGGCGAGCACAACGCCGTGATGGCGGGCCTGAATCACTGCACCGGCGATGCCGCGGTGATCCTCGACGACGACTTCCAGAATCCGCCGGCCGAGGTGCGCAAGCTCGTCGACAAGCTCGCGGAGGGTTTCGACGTCGTCTGGTCGCGCTACGCCGTGAAGCACCACGCCTGGTTCCGCAACCTCGGCAGCCGGTTCAACGACAGCGTCGCGACGCTGATGCTCGGCAAGCCGCGCGGTCTCTACCTGTCGTCCTTCAAGGCGATCTCGCGCTTCGTGATCGACGAGGTAGTGCGTTACCGCGGGCCGTTCCCGTACCTGGACGGACTCGTGCTGCGCATCACGCGCAACTACACGACCGTGTTGTGCCAGCACGACCCGCGGCACGTCGGCAAGTCCGGCTACACGCTGCGCAAGCTCATTTCGCTGTGGCTCAACATGTTCACGGGCTTCTCGGTGCTGCCGCTGCGGCTCGCGTCGCTCGCGGGCATCACCGTGGCGATGATCGGCACCGTGCTCGGAGTCTGGTTCCTGATCGAGCGGCTGAACCATCCCGAGATCCAGAGCGGCTGGGCCTCGATCATCGTGACCGTGCTGATCGTGTCCGGCATCCAGCTGCTGGTGCTCGGCGTGATCGGCGAGTACCTCGGCCGGCTGTTCCTGCAGGACAACGGCCGCCAGCAGTTCGTCGTGCGCAGCCGCGTGAACTGCGGCAGCGTCCCTGACGACAAGGCGCGGGATGGCACCTAGCTCCGCAGCCAGCTACGCGGACCGTTATTCGGGCCGGCGCGTGCTCGTGACGGGTGGGCTCGGCTTCATCGGCAGCAACCTCGCGCTGCAGCTCGTGCACCTCGGTGCGCAGGTGACGATCGTCGACTCGCTGATCGCGAACCACGGCGGCGACGTGCGCAACGTGGCAGAGGTCGCGGGCAGGGTCCGCATCCACGTCACCGACCTCCGGGACGTCGCGGCGCTGCGTACGCTGGTCCGCGGCCAGGACTTCGTGTTCCACCTCGCGGGCCAGGTCAGCCACGGCGACAGCATGCGCGATCCCGAGCTCGACCTCGCGGTCAACTGCTCGTCGACGATCAACCTCGTCGAAGCGTGCCGGCACGAGAATCCGCGCGCCGTGCTGCTCTACACGTCGACGCGCCAGGTCTACGGCTGCCCCGTGCGGCTGCCGGTCGACGAAGACCATCCGACCGTGCCCGTCGACGTGAACGGCATCAACAAGCTGGCCGCCGAGTACTACCACCTGCTGTACCACCGCACCTACGACCTGCAGTCGGTCGTGCTGCGGCTGACGAACACGTACGGGCCGAGGCAGCAGATCAAGAACGACCGGCAGGGCTTCACGGGCGTCTTCCTGCTGCGGGCCCTGCGCGGCGAGAAGATCCTGATCTATGGCGACGGCGAGCAGCGCCGCGACTTCAACCACGTCGACGACGTCGTGCGCGCGATCCTCGTCGCCGCGGTCACCGAGAACTGCCGCGGGCGGCTCTTCAACCTCGGCGCCGTCGCGCACTACTCGCTGAACGAGTTCGTCGCGATGCTCGGCAAGCTCGCGGACTTCCGGATCGAGCACGTGCCGTTCCCGACCGATCGACGGCTGATCGACATCGGCGACTACTACGGCGATTGGTCGCGCTTCGCGGCTGCCACGGGCTGGCGCCCGCAGATCGGCCTGCAGGAGGGGCTCGCCAGCACGGTCGATTTCTTCCGGCGGCACGCCGACGTCTACCTGCAATGAAGCCGGTCGTGATGTTCGACTACCGCGAGCAGCTCGCGGCGCTGCGGCCGGAGCTGATGGCGGCCGTGACCAGGGTGCTCGACTCGGGCACGCTGATCCTCGGACCCGAGGTCGAGCGCTTCGAGCAGGCCTTTGCCGGCACGCTCGGCGGCGGCGGCGCGGTCGGCGTCAACAGCGGCACCGATGCACTCGCGATCGCGCTGCGTGCGCTCGGCATCGGTCCCGGCGACGAGGTGCTGACGGTCGCGAACACCGCGGTGCCGACCGTCAGCGCGATCCGCAGCACGGGGGCCACGCCGGTGTTCTGCGACGTCGCACCGGACACGGCGCTGCTCGACGTCGACGACGCGGTGCGGCGCACGGGCCCGCGCACGCGCGCGATCGTTCCCGTTCACCTCTACGGCAACGTCGTCGACGTCGAACGGTTGGCCGCGCGTCTGTCGGGCTCCGGCGTGCGCATCGTCGAGGACTGCGCGCAGTGCCACGGCGCCCTGCTGCGCGGCAAGCCGGCCGGCACGTTCGGCGACGCCGCCGCGTTCTCGTTCTATCCGACCAAGAACCTCGGCGCGTTCGGCGACGGCGGCCTCTGCTACGCGAACGATCCACAGCTCGTCGCGAGGATGCGCAGCATCCGCATGTACGGGTTCGAGAAGAGCTACTACGCAGAGCGCGAGGGCATCAACAGCCGGCTCGACCCGCTGCAGGCGGCGCTGCTCGGCGTCAAGCTGCCGCACCTGAAGCACTACGTCGCGCGCCGCCGCAAGCTGGCCGCACGCTACGACAAGGCGCTGTCGCCGCGGATCCGGCGCGTCGCCGCCGCGAAGGACGCAGCGCACTCGTTCCATCTCTACGTCGTGCGCGTGCCCGAGCGCGAACGCGTGCGCGAGGCGCTGCAGCAGCGCGGCATCGCGACCGGCGTGCACTACCCGGAGCCGATCCATCTGATGCGCGGCTACGCGTTCCTCGGCCTCGCGAAGGGTCACCTGCCGCACAGCGAGCTGCTCGCGGCCGAGGTGTTGTCGCTGCCGCTCTACCCGGAGCTGCCCGAGGCCAGCGTCGATCGCGTCGCCTCCGAGCTCAACACGCTGCTCGGCTGAGTCGCGCGGCGTCCGACCAGGAACAGCGAGCTGCCGAACGGTTTCCGGCGCAGCAGCGCGTTCTCGGCGCGGACCAGCGCGAGCAGCGCCTTGTTGAGCCACCGCGGCGGCAGGTCGATGTCGGACCGCACCGTGAAGTCCTTGTTGGTCCGCATGGTCCGCCGCTGCGCCGCGCGCGCGAGCCAGACCAGCGGCGACAGCACGAACGGCCAGTACGTCTCGCGCACGACCTCGAACGACGGCTTTGCGAGCAGCCGCTTCGTGTCGGCGCGCGAGAAGCGGTCGCGGATGCCGACGCTGAGGTCGTGGATGCCCGCGAACGCGCGCAACGCCGGCAGGTTCAGGATCAGGAGCCCGCCCGGCCGCAGGACGTCCGCACACTGCTGCACGAAGCGCTGCTGCTGGTCGCGATCGAGGAAGTACATCGTGTCGTTGCTGACGATCACGTCGGCGGAGTGCGTCGCCTGGAGCCTGCCGACGTCGAGCAGGTTGCCTTGCTGCACGTCGAGCTCGCGCTTCCTGCACCACGCGACCGCGTCGGCCGAGAGGTCGAAGCCGCGTACCCTGCGCAGTCCACGCGCGCGCAGGAACAGCATCAGGCCGCCGGTGCCGCAGCCGGCGTCGACGATCTCGGGGTCCGCGGTCCCCGCATGCGCACGGATCGCGGCGAGCACGAGGTGGTGCAGCGCCCGGTACCACCACAGCGTGCCCTCGACCTCGGCCATGCTGGTGTATTCCTGCTTGCGGTCGAGCATGGGCGGGTCGGCTCAGGCTAGCGCAACGAGCGACGGAGTCACGCGAGCAGCTCCCGCACGACGCGGCCGTGCACGTCCGTGAGCCGGAAGTCGCGGCCTTCGTAGCGGAACGTCAGCTTCTCGTGATCGAAGCCGAGCAGGTGCAGCAGCGTCGCGTTGAGGTCGTGCACGTGCACGGGATCGCGCGCCGTGTTGTAGCCGAGCTCGTCGGTCTCGCCGTGTTGCCAGCCTGCGCGCACGCCACTGCCCGCGAGCCAGGTGACGAAGCAGCGTGGATGGTGGTCGCGGCCGTAGTGCGCGTCGTCGGGCTCGCCCTGCGCATACACCGTGCGGCCGAACTCGCTGGTCCACACGACGAGCGTGTCGTCGAGCAGCCCGCGCCGCCGCAGCTCGGTCAGCAGCGCGGCAATCGGTTGGTCGACGTCGCGGCACTGCCGCGGCAGGTCGTGCTCGAGGTCTTTGTGCTGGTCCCAACCGCGGTGGTAGATCTGCACGCAGCGCACGCCGTGCTCGAGCAGCCGCCGCGCGAGCAGGGCGTTGTTCGCGAACGTGCCGCGCGTCTGCACGTCGGGGCCGTAGAGCAGCTTCACGTGCTCGGGCTCGGCCCCGAGGTCGACGAGCTCGGGCACGGCCTCCTGCATGCGGAACGCGAGCTCTGCCTGCCGCTGTCGCGCGTCGATGCCGGGGTCGCCGAAGTGATCGCGAGCCGCCGCGTTCAGCGCCGCCATGGCCGCGAGCTGCTGGGCGCGCGCCTGCCGCGACACGCCGGCCGGATCCTGCAGGAACAGCACCGGATCACCCTGGCTGCGCAGCAGCACACCCTGGTGCTCGGCCGGCAGGAAGCCGGCACTCCACAGGCGGCTGTAGAGCGGCTGGTCGACCTTCGGTCCGCTCCACGTCGAGTGCAGCACGACGTACGCGGGCAGGTCCTTCGCGTCGGCACCGAGCGCCCATGCGAGCCACGCGCCGAAGCACGGGCGGCCCGGCAGCTCGTGCCCCGTCTGCTGCAGGTTGATCGCCGGCTCGTGGTTGATCGCGTCGGTGTGCATCGAGCGCACGATCGCGAGCTCGTCGGCGCAGCTCGCGGTGAACGGCAGCAGGTCGCTGATCCACGCGCCGCACTCGCCGCGCTGCGCGAACGCGCGGTTCGACTTCTGGATGCGCAGCCGCTTCTGCGTCGACGTCATCGTCGTGATGCGCTGGCCCTGGCGGACCGAGTCGGGCAGGTCCTGGCCGTGCCAGCGCGCGAGCGCGGGCTTGTGGTCGAACAGATCGTGCTGCGACGGGCCGCCGGCCATGTGCAGGTAGAGCACACGCCGCGCGCGCGCCGCGAAGTGCGGCTGTAGCGCGCGGTCACCGCCGCCGCGACACCAGAGCGCCGCTGCACCGGCAGCAGTGCCGCGCAGGAACGATCGGCGGTCGATGGTGAGCACGTCGTGCATGTTCAGTTGCGGTGCAGGGCCTCGTCGAGCGACAACAGCGTCGTCGCGACCAGCGTCCAGGCCGCGAGCTCCGCGGCCGCGAGCGGGCTGGCCGCTGCGTCGAGGTCGAAGAAGCGCTGCGTGCGGGCCTGCAGCAGCAACGTCTCGCACGCCGCACGCTCAGCGGCCGCCGGCACACGCTGCAGCAGCGTCAGGAACGCGAAGTCGAGCCGGGCCGCCTCGGACTCGCGCGCACCGGCGATGCGGCGCGCGAATGCGCGCGCGGCCGCGACCATGCCCTCGTCGTTCCAGATCGCGAGCGCCTGCAGCGGCGTGTTCGTGACCTGCCGCTCGACGACGGCGGTCTCGCGGCTCGGCGCGTCGAACGTCAGCAGCAGCGGCGGTCCCGCGGTGCGCTTCCAGAACGTGTAGAGGCTGCGGCGGTGCACGTCGTCGCCGCTGTCCGCGGTGTAGTGCTCGGTGTTGCTGCCCGGGAACGCGACGGCCTCCCAGATGCCCGGTGGCTGCGGGATCCTGACGCTCGGGCCGCCGGTGCGCTCGACGAGCAGACCACCGACCGCGAGCGCCTGGTCGCGGATCGCCTCGGCCGGCAGCCTCACGCGGCTGGTGCGCGCGAGCCACACGTTGTCGGGATCGGATTCCCGCCGTGCCGGCGTCGTGCGCGACGACTGCCGCCACGTCGCCGACGTCACGAGCAGCCGGTGCAGCCACCGTTCGTCCCAGCCGTGTGCCATGAGCTCGCACGCGAGCCAGTCGAGCAGCTCCGGATGGCTCGGCCGGGCGCCGAGCACGCCGAAGTCGTGCGGCGTCGCGACGAGGCCGCGGCCGAAGTGCCGCAGCCAGATCCGGTTCACGGCGACTCTCGCGGTCAGCGGATGCGCCGGCGAGAACAACCACGCCGCGAGTGCTCTGCGATCGTCCGGCGCGCCGGCCGGCAGCGGCGGCAGGAACGCCGGCGTGCCGCGGCCGACGCGTTCGCCCCGATGGTCGTAGCGGCCGCGCATCAGCACGTGCACGTCGCGCGGTGCGGTGCGCTCGCCGCTGACCATGCACTTCGGCAACCGCGCCTCGCACGCGGCGAGCTGCCGGGCCGTTTCGTTCGCGCGCGCCGCGCGCTCGCCGACGTCCTGCGTGCTGACGTGCCAGGCGAAGCGGCCGATCAGGTGTCGTTCGTGCTTCGTCTCGTGCTGCATGCGCAGCTCGATGCGCGTCGTGCCCGGTGCGAGCGGCCGGGCCAGCGTCAGCCACAGCGCCGTCTTCTCGTGGTGGCTCAGCATCGCCCAGCCCGTCGCCGGATCGCCGTCGATCGCGCGCGCCGCCTCGTGCTTCGGCTGCGCGTAGTCGGCATGGGCCGCGGCGATCGTCGCGCGCTCGCCGTTCACGCCGTCGCCGGCCGTGACTTCGACTTCGCCGAGCACGAAGTTGCCGTTGTCGGCGCGCCCGGGCCCGCGCTGCGGCAGCGCGTCGTCGGGCAGCACGAGCAGGCGCAGCGCCGTCACGCCCCCGAAGGTGCCGGTCGCGACGAGAGCGTAGGTGCCGCGCGCGGGAGCGTCGCCAACGGCGAGCAGCGAGCCGTCGTCGAGCGCCGTGAACTCCGTCCCGTCCATCGCGACCGGCGCCAGCGCGGACCAGACGACGGCCTCGAGTCCGGCCTTGGCCGCGTCGTCCGCCGCGCGCAGTCGTTCGTGCTCGGGCAGGTCCTCGGGCAGCGGTGCGAACAGCGCAGGTGCCGGCGCGAGCGCGCCGCCGTCGTTGCCTTCTTCGTCGAACGACGCGAAGTAGGCGAGCAGGCGGTAGTAGTCGCGCTGCGTCAGCGGATCGGACTTGTGGTCGTGGCACTGCGCGCAACCGACCGTGAGCCCGAGCATCGCGGTGCCGAACGTGTCGGTGCGGTTCATCGCGTAGCGCGCGAGGTACTCCGCGGGAATCAGTCCGCCCTCGTCGGAGCTCGGGTTGTTGCGGTTCCAGCCGCTCGCGACGCGCTGTGCCAGCGTCGCTGCGGGTTGCAGGTCGCCCGCGAGCTGCTCGGTCACGAAGCGGTCGAACGGCATGTTCGCGGCACAGGCGTCGAGCACCCAGTCGCGCCAGCGCCAGAGCGCGCGGACCTGGTCGCGCTGCATGCCGTGCGTGTCCGCGTAGCGAGAGAGATCGAGCCACCAGCGCGTCGACTCCTCGGCCGCCGCGCGCGACGCGAGCAGCGAGTCGACCATGCGTTCGAACGCGTCGGGGCGCTGGTCGCGCTCGAACCGTTCGAGGCTCTCGAGAGTCGGCGGCAACCCGGTCAGGTCGAAAGCCGCGCGGCGCAGCAGCTCCGCGCGCGAAGCTTCGGGGGACGGCGTGAGTCCCAGCGCTTCGTGTCGCGCTTGCACGAAGCGATCGACTTCGTTCCTGGCCCAGCGTGCATCGCGCGTCGCGGGGAGCGGCGGTCTGGTCGGCGCCACGAAGGCCCAGTGCGGTTCCTGTGCCGCGCCATGCGTCGCGAGCAGCAGTGCCGCGAGCGGCAGTAGCGCGAGCGACAGTACCGCCAGCAGGGCGCCGGGCCGAGGCTGGCTCACGACGGCTCCGGTCCTGGCGCTTTCTGGCATTGCTGCTGCAGTGGGCATGGGGTGGCCTCGACGGCGTGGTCCTGCGGCCGCAGAACCATAGCAGGTCGCGCCGCTGCGCCGGCAGTCTGCTGCGCCGTCACGCCGGCTGCGCCGGCCGTTCTACGACTTCGTCGCGATGCAGCACGTCACCTTCGCGGCGGAGCGATGGTCCTCGCGCACGAGGCACTGCAGGAACTCGTCGCGAACCTGCTCGAACTGCGTGCCGCAGAACTCCCTCAGCAGCCCCATGCGATCGAAGCGCGTTCGCCAGGCCTCGACGACCGAGGGCTGCGCCGGGCCGTGGCACGAGAACTCCTGGTCGGCGAGCGTCAGCACCTTGCCGACCGTGAACCCGGCCCGCTGTACGTGGTCCGCGAGCTTCCGGCCCATCTTGAAGTCGTAGCGCCCGGCGGCCAGGGCCTCCTGCGCGTAGCCTGCGAGCAGCGAGGCCGCCGTCGGTTCGAGTGGTTCGTGCGCGAACAGATCGTCGATCTCGGTCAGCGCGATCCACGCTCCCGCGCGCACTTGCCGGCTCCACGCGGCGAGCACCGGAGCGAGGTCGGGGAAGTACGCGGTCGCGAAGCTGCACCAGAGCCCGTCGGCCGGCGTCGGCAACGCCGGCAGTGCCCGCAGGTCGGCTTCGCGAAACTCCGCGTGCGGCAGCCGCATCGCGCGCGCCTCGCGCAGCAGCTCTTCGTTGGTGTCGAAGCCGAGCACGCTGGCTCCGCGCCCCACGAGCTCCGCCGCCTGGTCGCCGACGCCGCAGCCGAGGTCCAACACGGTCTGGCCCGCGAGTGCCGGCAGTGCGGCGAAGACCTGCATCCAGGAACGCCATGCGAACTGTCGCCTGTACTCATCCGCCAGTTTCATGCGCGAGATTGTCAGCGCTCGTCGCGGCTGGTCAATCAGGTCAGTTCCGCGGCGCTGCGGAGTCCGTGCACCGATCTGGATGCCCTGCCGCGCGCCTCGGTAGGATCCGCCGCGACGCAGCCAGCTCGGTCTGCAACGACCACGCCTCGTCCGAGTCAGCGTTCTCCATGCCAACCATCGACGCACGCATCGATTCCTACATCGAGAAGTCAGCCGACTTCGCGAAGCCGATCCTGACGCACCTGCGCAGCGTCGTGCACCGCGCCTGCCCCGACGTCGAAGAGACGATCCGCTGGCGCATGCCGACCTTCTGCTACGAAGGCATCCTGTGCGGCATGGGTGCCTTCAAGCGGCACTGCGTGTTCGGTTTCTGGAAGCACGAGCTCGTCGTCGGCAAGCGCGACCCGCGCTGGAAGGAGGCGGCGGGCAGCTTCGGTTGCCTGACGTCGATCGCTCAGCTGCCGAAGGTGAGCCAGCTGCAGCGCATGATCAAGATCGCCATGAAGCTCAACGTCGACGGCGTCAAGGTCGTGCGCCGCAAGACCGCTCCGAAGAAGCCGATCGCGATGCCGCAGGCACTGAAGGCCGCGCTCGCGGCGAACAAGCGTGCGCGCAACCACTTCGAGGGCTTCAGCCCGAGCCACAGGAAGGAGTACATGGAGTGGATCGCGACCGCCAAGGGTGACGACACGCGGGCGCGGCGGGTCGAGCAGGCGATCGAGTGGTTGAGCGAGGGCAAGCACCGCAACTGGAAGTACGAGAGGAAGTAGCGGCGGTGCGCCGGGGCCGGGTCGGGAAAAGGTGAAGCCGCGCGTGCGGTCGTGGGCCGGCTTCCCCTCGTGCCCCCCATGAGCAAGATCCATCAGCATGCGGGCGCCGTCATCCTGTTCGCGGGGACTCTCGGGATGGTCGCGGGCCACGATCAGCTGGCCCGAACACTCGACGGCTTGTGGGTGCAGGAGGGCGTGATCATGTCGGCGCGCGTGGCGACCGTGACCGCTGCGATGTTCGTGCTCGGCGTCACGGGCCTGCTGATCCTGCCGGTCGGCATGCTCGTGCTGCGCTGCGGGATCTCCGTCGAGGCCCTGCGGACCTGCGTCTGGACCACGCAGATGGCGGTGGTGTTCCGCGTGATCGCGGAGCAGTGGACCGGGGTGCTGCTGTCGGGCTATCCGAACGTGTTGGTCACGGCGACGGCGGTCGTCCTCTCGATCGGACTGGCCCGGCAGCAGCGGCGACCGTGGGGCGCACGCAGCACGCCACGTGGCTCGGATCCGATGCCGCACCGTCTCCACGGCGCGGCACGGTGGGCGACGCGCAAGTCGGCGTGAACCGCGGTTGCCGCGCGCGGCCGCGGCTCAGAGGCTCAGAGACCCAGGAACACGTGCAGGCCCGTGCTGAGATCGCCGAGTCCCAGCATCGGTCCGCCACCGGCGACGAGCAGCAGGGCCTGCGCGGACAGCTGCTGGCCGATCAGCTCCGGGAACGGCGGCAGGAACAGCGGGCTGCTCCAGGCTCCCGTGCCCGAGGTCGTGCCCGCGAGGTCGATAACTCCGATCGAGAGATCGATGTGCACCGTGCAGGGACCGACCGGCACCTGGATCGGCGGGCCCATGCTGATCGCGCGGAACACGAACGCGTTCGGCTGCGCCGAGGCGAGGCTGAACTGCATCGTCGTGCCGACGATCGGCGACGTGGCCGCGAGCACCGGCGGCGTCAGCGTTGCACAGCCCGTGCCGACGGGCTGCGTGCCGGCGAGCGGCAGCCGCGCCTGGTAGACGCCGCGCCCGTGCGTCACGCACAGCAGATCGCGGTCGTTCTTCCAGATCAGCTGATCGATGCAGACGTTCTCGGGGCCGCCGGCGATGGGCGCCCACGAAGCGCCGCCATTCGTGCTGTGGAACAGACCGAGGTCCGTCGCGACGAACAGCAGGTTGTGCAGGACCGGGTGCATCACGACCCAGCTGATCGGCAGGTCGGGCAAGGCACCGGTGCCGCTGCCGTCGATCGTGTGCCACGTGACGCCGTTGTCGAGCGTCTCCCAGAGGTTGTCGGGCGTGTAGCCCATCATGCTCAGGATCACGCGCTGGTGGTTGCTCGGGTCGATCGCGATGCTGCTGACCCATCGGTCGGGCAAGAGGCCGCCTGCGGGGCTGTCGACGAGCGTCCACACCGGCGCGGCCGCGGTGCCGTTGCTGGTCCGATGCACCTCGCCGTCGTTGTGGCCGACCCAGATTACGTCGGAGTTGCCGACCGCGATCTGCGCCGTCGAGTGATTGCAGAACGGATTCTCCTGGAAGTGCGCGCTCGCGGGTCCGGTCAACGTCGGGCAGATGCGCGGCGCCTTGATCTGCGTCCACGCCGGCGGGTTGCCGGTCTTGACGTTGTTCGTGCGCCACAGGGCGCGCCCGCACGCGATCATGCGGCTCTGGTTGTTCGGGTCGAGCAGGAAGTACGGGATGAAGTTGAAGCCCGGGTCGCTCGTCGTGGTGCCGCGGATGTCGGTCCAGCCCACACCCTGGTTGCTGCTGCGCTGCAGGCCGAGGTACTGGTAGCCGCCGTAGAAGTAGTTCGGATCGGTCTGGTCCGCGGCGCAGAAGCCGCCGTCGCCGCCGATGATGTTGTAGGTCCAGACGTTCGGATTGCCGTTGAAGCGACTCGTGCCGTTGTCCTGGGCGCCGGCGATCATCACGCTCGAGACCGGGTTCATCGCAGCGCCGTAGAACTGCGTCACGCCGAGGCCGCTGTTGAGCGCCGTCCAGCTGCCGACCTGCCAATCGGTGATCGTGTGCAGGCCGCCGTCGTCGCCCGTGTAGATGCGCTTGTTCGTCGTGCCGTTGTAGCCGGGATGCTCGACGATCGCGTGGTAGTCCGGGTGCGACCCGCTCGTGAACTGCGTGCGCGTCGCACCCGCATCGGTGCTGCGGTAGAGCTGCACGCCGCCGTAGACGAGGTTGTTCGCGTTCGTCGGATCGACCCAGAGGCAGTTGTTGTAGAGCGAGTAGGTCCCGATCGACGTCGAGCTGCGCTGCGCCCAGGTCTGGCCGCCGTCGAGCGAGCGCCACACGTGCACGAACCACGACGTGTCGCTGACCGTCGCATAGACCGTCGTCGGATTGCTGCGCGCGTAGGCGAGCTCGACGCGCGTCGCGATCGCCGAGATCTGCACGGTGTTCCACGTGAGGCCGCCGTCGGTCGTCCACTGCGCGCGCCCGTCGTGGCGCCCTGCCACGGCGCGCAGCGGATCGGTCGGATGGAAGCGGAGGTCGAGCGTGCGCGTCGCCGTGCGCTGCGTCCACGTCTGGCCGCCGTTGGTGCTGCGCCAGATCCCGCTCGCGGTCGCGGCCAGCATCACGAGCGCATTGCCGGGCTGGAACGCGAGGCGGTTCACGAAGTACCAGTCCGGCGTCGACGTGCTCATGATGCGCGTCCACGTGACGCCGGCGTCGAACGACTCGAAGATCCCTGCCCCGCGCAGGATCGCCGTGTTGCTGGTGCCCTGCTCGGCGTCGAAGAAGCCCTCGCCCGAGCCGAAGTACAGGTGGTTGCTGTTCGTCGGATCGAGCGCCATGCAGCCGCAACCGAGCATCGTCAGCAGGCCGTTGCGCGGCTGCCACGACGCGCCGCCGGTGTCGCTGTAGAAGACGCCGCCGCCGGCCGAGCCGACCCAGATGCGCTGCGGGTTCGCCGGATCGATCAACACGGCGCGCAGGCGGCCGCCGATGTTGCCGGGGCCGAGCCACGTCCATTGCACGGGCGCGCCGAGGTCGTCGAACATCGCCATCTGTTCCTTCTGCTGCCATGCCTGCACGAGCGCGTCGTGCGGCACCTGGCCCTTCGGGCTGCGCATCTGCGCACGCTGGCGCACGCCGCCCGGATTGTGTTCCTCGCGCTCGCGCAGCTCGGGCTCTGCGGTCTCTGCGGTCTCTGCGAGATAGTCGAGGGAGCAGGCGGCGAGGAGCGAACAGACGGCAATGGCGAAGGTGCGGCGCATGGAACCTCCACAGGGCAATGGGGAGGCCGCAGGATATCCGCCGGCCGCGCGCGTGGGCGGGGGGCGCGACAATTCTGGGCGAATCCGCGATTGCGCATCGACGCGATGCGCACATTCGTGCAGCCGACTGCGCCCTCCTACTGCAACCTGAAGCGCTGCCCTGCGGTCGAGCCGTGGTTGCCGAGGTCGGTCGGGTCGAACCAGAGCCACTGCGCGTAGAGCGGCGTGCCGGTGTAGTCGATGGTGCGGCCCGGGGGCAGCGCGACGTTGAACTCGGCGTAGCCTGCGGCCATGCCGGTGGTGCCCGCGATCGTGAGCAGGCTCGCGTCCGCGGAGGTCCAGAGCGTGATGCCGGGGAACCCGAACGGATCGAGACCGATCGGCAGCGCGACGCTGCCGATCGACGCATTCGAGCTGCCGAGCGTGAACAGTGCGACCGCGCCGGGCGGCGCATCGGACATCGTGAAGCGGACGGTGGGGGGTGCCGCTGCGGTGGGACTCCGCATGCCGGTGCGCGCGAGCGGCTGGTTGGGGCTCGCATCGGCCATGCCGAAGCGCCGCACGCCCTTGGGGCAGCCGCGGTAGGCGAAGACGACACCGGGTGCGATGCCATTCGCCGGAGCGCCTCCCCAGCACCGTTCGCTGTACACGAAGATCGGGTACTGCTCGCCTGGAGGCGGGGCCAGCATCGCTAGGACTTCCCCACCGCATGTGTGGTAACCCGCGGATCGCGGGAACCGCGCGAGGAAGGTGCCGTCGCGCCCCGAGAACACGTTCATGTCGGTGCCCAGCGACCCTGCTGCAAGATCGGGCACGCCGTCCTGGTCGAGGTCGTAGCCGCCGTTCACGTTGATACCCATGCAGCAGTTCACCGTGTCGCGCCACGAGTGGATGATCTGCCCGGTTGCACCCGAGAACGCGGTGACGACGGAGGCGCCGAACGAGCCGCCGCCGCAGTAGTCGGGCACGCCGTCCCGGTCCACATCGCCGCAGGCGCCGGCGTTGACGAGCTTGTCGCCGGGCTGCTCGCCGTACGAGACGCGCAGCACGGCGCCGGTGCGGCCCGAGAAGCAGACGATGGCGCCGCGGTTCTGCAGATCGGCACCGCTGGACACGAAGTCGCCGAAGCCATCGCCGTCGAGATCGCCACGCAGGTTCGCGACGTCGAGGGCGACCCACACGTTCGGCAGCGGATCGACGATGCGGTACAGCTCCGTTCCCGAGTTGTCGTAGACGATGATCGTGCCGAGCGGTGACAGTGTACGGGCGCAGGTGACGACATCGTTGCGGCCGTCGCCGTTGGCGTCGAACTCGCCAGCGAGCACGCCGGCGAAGCCCGTACCCCATGCGCTCGGGATCGTCGCGGTCCAGATTGTCGCGTGTGTGGCCCCGCTGAAGACCGCGAGTGTCTGGGTGTACATCGGGTTGCCGCCGTCCCAGATGTGCGCGCCGTAGTCGAGCACACCGTCCTGGTTCATGTCGCCGAGCGGAGCGATGTTGCCGATGCCCCAGGCGTTAGGCACGGGTGAGGCAGAGGACAGAATGCTGCCATCGTGGCCCGAGATGATCCGCATCGCCGGGGTCCTGAACTGGCCGTTCCAGAACTCACCCTCCTCCAGCAGGTCCTCCCAACCATCGTTGTTGAAGTCGCCCATGCGATGAAGATCCACGCCGCGGCCGATCAGGCCACTGACCCCTTCGACGCGCCAGAGTAGATCCTGACCGACCACCGAACTCGTCAGGCCGATCGTCGTGAACAACAGCAGCTGATTCGCGGTGATCATGGATCACCGAAGGTGGACCCAGTAGGCCTGCGACGGCCGGCCCTCGCTGTTGACCAGGAACAGCATCCACCAGCCGTCCTGGGCGTGCAGTACGCTCGGAGGGCTCTGGAAGACCACGGAGTTCTCCGTTCCGTCATCCCAGGCGTTGAGGCGCACCATGCGCTGGCCGCCGTCGTCGTGGTGCGTCAAAGCGGCCGGTCGCATCAGCACGACGTTGGCGATCGAGATGCCGGGGTCGAGCGTGTTTGTCCACTCCGCCCGGTACGTCTGACCATACTGCATGGCCTGCAAGCCACCGATCGCTGTCTGCAGCACGGTGAGACCCGTGGCATCGTTCTTCACCGTGATCGTCACCGGTACGCCCCCGTTGCTGAGTTGGAAGTATGGCGGCTCCCAGATGAGGTAGTCTGGACCTGGTGGGGGTCCGGTGAAGATGCCCGGTATGGGTGCGACCATTCGCGATTCGCCACCGCAGACGAAGACTCGCGCATCGGGCAGCAGGATCGCCGCCGAGTGGTATTCGCGGATGCCGGTGTGAGGCGCCATGGGGACCCACGTCCCGTCGACCAGGAGTTCAGGGGTGTCGCTGAAGCTCGTCGGCCCACTGCGTCCTCCAATTGCGAACAACTGGCCGGTCGGCAGCAGGACCACGTTGGCCAAGGAGCGGGCGACGTTCATTTCCGGGATCGAGCCCGTTCCCGTGGACCACCACCTGGAAGTCGTCGGTAGCGAGAGGTTGACCGTGACCGTCTCAACGCGCTTGCTTTGATAGCCCTGGGTCGACCCGGGGGGATAACGTTGGCCACCGATGCGCGCGACTTGTGCGCTGATGCCGCCTGGAATCCCAGGCAACAACAAGGAGGTGCCGTAATGGACTTCCACGTCGTCGTGGGGCGGCATCTGACCGATCTCGAAGCCCTGCCCACCTGCTGTGTTGAACGTGGGATCGACACGGTGGTCGTGTGCCCACCGGATGCCCTGGGCAAAGAAGCCCGACACGAACAGCCGCGGCGCAGTACCTACGCTGATCGGTTCGAGGATCCCGAGGGTATGGACGCGCGGATAGTCGCCAAAGCGGAGGTCCACAGGACCCCAGTATTGGCGGATTGACGCCAGCGGTGATGGCGGTGACGGGGTCCAGCCCGGAGAGGTCGCCGTCAACTTGGTGTCGAAGTCGTTCGGGATAGGCTGCAGCTGAGGAGGGATCGTGCCAAACGCGGGGCGCACGACCTCGTAGCTGCTGACTTTCTGCGTGTTGATCGGCGGCGGATTCCAGTGCGTGCCGCCGATCACGATGGCGCGATGGTCAGCCGTGCCATAGTAGGTCACCGTCGGATACCACCGAGGGACTTCGAGGTCCGCCATTCGCCACCACTTGCCGAACGGATCACCGGTCGTGAGATTCGGAACATGATCCCAGAGGTAGACGAACTTCGTGCCCTCGAAGCCTCCGCCCGTCTGGAAAGGGTACCGCGCGGTGCCTCCACACATCAGAAGCCGACCGTCGGCCATCCAGCACTGTCCAGCGCAGAACAGCTCACCTTCCGGCATTCCGCTCGCCTGCAATGGCATCTGGAGCGTCGCGTTGTGGAAGCGGTACTGGACGGCGGGCTGGCCGGGCCAGAAGTTCGGATTGGGTTGAGGCCAATACGGGTTCACGATCGACCACGGTTGAAAGGCGCGTACGGGGTGATTGAACAGGTTGCCATCCAACACGAGCACCTCACCGCGGTGCACACCCGAAGGGATCAGGCACACGTGCACAGTGTTCATGCGCTGCCCCGGCGTCGGCGAGGGGCCTCCAGCCGTCGATGGATTCACCGTGATCCAGCGCGATGGGTTGAGGATCGAGTCCGAAGCTGGATGCACCTGGGGCCCAGGTGGCGGGACAGGCGTCGGGTCGTGCGGGATGTGGTCGAAGCCCACGGTCCAAACCCCCTGGGCGCGCAGTGGATCGCCCAAGGTGGCCACAACTACCGAGAGAGAGAGAGAGTTGTGATGACAGCCAACGAACGCATGACGAGGTCCTCCTGATCACGAGAGCATGCGGGAGAAACAGAGACGAGAGTGTCCCCCTGGTGAGCAGCGGCCGGCAAGGGGGGTAACGCGATTGCGCGACAGGCGACCGCGACGAATCTCGCCGAGCGCCTCGAACTTCAAGAGCGACCACGGGACTGCCCTCGCCTGCTGCACAGCCGCGAGCGCGTGCGATCCCAACCCTGTTGCCTCGGGCCGTAGCCCCGGCCATCCTACGCCTTCGCCCAGGAGCGAAGAACGGAACGCCATGCAACGCCTCCCCGCCGCGATCTTCGGTCTCGCCATCGCCTGCGCCGCAGCGCGCGCCCAGGACGACTACACGAAGTTCCGCGCCAAGGTCGAGCAGGACCTGAAGCAGCACCCGTTCTTCACGAAGATCGTGTTCACGCTCGTGGACCGGCCGCCGTTCCTGTTCTGCATCGAGCGCTCGTCGAACGACGAGAAGGACTGGGAGATCGGCATCGTGAACAGCTACCTGCCGTTCCTGCGCGAGCTCTCGGCACAGTTCGAGGAGGACTACCAGAAGCCGTGCGAGCTCGTGCGCAGGCCAGAGGCCGGCGGCTACGCGATGGCGATCCTGAGCAGCGGCGGCCGCTACCTCGACTTCCGGACCGCGATCGGCGACCCGTCGCTCGCGATGGCGCGGGCGCACTACACGCCGAGCCTGCGCCTCGCGGTGACCTACGTCGACACGTTCGCGCGCTACAACGCGAACCACGAGGAGCGGCACGCGGTGCTGCACGAATTCGTGCACGCGCTGCAGCACGCGCATGCGAAGGACGGTCAGATGCCGAAGCCCGCCTGGTTCAACGAGGGGCTCGCCGACTACCGCTCCTCGTGCACGAACGTCGCGACGTCGCTGCGCGAGCCACAGCAGCAGCTGCACCACCTGAGGGGCCTCGCGTTCGGCTACGGCAATCCCGCGGGCCGGTTCTACATCGCGCCGATCGCGGACCTCGTCGCGGCGGACTCCTACAAGGACGTGCTCGAGCTCGCGAAGAAACGCAACGGCATGGCGCTCAAGACCGAGGCCGTGATGGGCATCTTCTACTCGCAGGCCGAGATGTTCGTGCGCTTCCTGCACGAGGGCGAGAAGCGCAAGCACGAGGCCGGGTTCCTGCGCTACGTGCGCGCCGCACAGAACGGCGAGTCGGGCCTCGCCGTGTTCCAGAAGGCGCTCGGCCTGACGACGCCGGACGCGATGGCGAAGCTCGAAGCCGAGTGGCTGGTCTGGCTCGACGCGGCGCTGCGGGTGCAGTATCCGGGCCTGCGCGACCTCACGAAGGGAGCCGGCAAGGGCGGTGGTGCGGCGCCGATGGCGCCGCCGATCGCGTTCGACACGACGGGCCTGCGTTGGACGGCCGAGGACCTGACCGAACGGCTGGCCGGCGTGCGGCGCCTCTGCGCGCGCGGTGAGTACGAAGCCGCGCAGGCACTGTTGCCCGACGATGCGGAGCCTGTGCCGCCGGCCGAGAAGGAGTTCATCGTGCGCGAGCGCGCGCGCATCGGAGCCCTCGTCAAGCTGCGCGACGACGCGCTCGCCGACTTGGTGCAGAAAGGAGGCGATCTGTCCGTGACCTCGGGCGGCAACAAGCTGAAGGGCAAGGTCCTGAAGTGCTCCGCCGAAGCGATCGTGCTGCGCATCGGCACGACCGAGACCGAGGTGCCGCTCTGCGTGATGACGCCGGCCGTGCTCGTGGGCCAGGGCAACCGGCTCGACCGCTTCAGCAAGGAGCGCTGGCTCGAGATCTGGACGCGCTGGCTAAAGGGTGACACGCTCGCGAGCCTGCAGGGGCTGCTGAAGCTCGACCAGAAGGCGATCGTCGAGCTGAAGCGCGACCTGCCGCGCGACCTCGGCGCAAGCGGCATGCAGGCGGCCGCGATCACCGAGCTGATGCGCATCCCGCAGGTCGACGACGCGAAGAAGGCGCGGGAATCGCTGGCCTGGCTGCAGTCGCTGCTGCGTGACAACGGCAAGTCGCCGCTGCTCGTGCGCCGCAAGGAGGCGATCGACAAGCTGGCGCGTGCGCTCGCCGAGCGTGCGTTCCGCGTCGACGACCTCGCGGCCCTCGGCGTGCGCGGCGCGGTCGCCGAGACCGGGCAGGGTGCGTTCCGCATCGAGTACAAGGACTCGGGCAGCGCGCCAAACGCGGACTTCTCGCCGCTGTCGAAGGAGGAGATCGAGTCGCTGTTCGCGGGGCCGAGCAAGATCGCGCACTCGGGCGACAGCGGCCTGTTGCCCGCGCAGGGCGGGTGGCGACTCGTCGGCTCGACGGCGCTGCGCTGGAGCGTCGCACTGCGCGGCAAGCAGACCGTCGAGATGGAGTTCTCCGTCCACGCGGACTTCGTGCCGGACTGCGGCATCGCGATGTGTCTCGCCGAGGGCCGCATGCTGCTGGTCACGCTGACGGGCGGCGTGCAGGTGCTCGATCCCGAGCAGAACGTCGTCGAGCCGATCGGCGGCGGCGCGATGCTCGTGGTCGGGGAGAAGCACCGCCTGCGGCTCGAGCACGACGGCGCGAAGGTGCTGCGCGTCAGCATCGACGGCAAGCAGACCGCGCTCGTGTCCGACGTCGGCAGGCTCACGGCCGGCGAGGTCGTGCTGTTCGTGCACTCGACGACGCCGCTCGAGGTCTCGCGGCTGTCGATCTCCGGCGTGCCGAGCCCGCTCGATCCGCAGCAGAACCGGGACCGCTACGTCGCCGGTGTGATCGAGAAGCTGTGGCAGTGAGGACGCCGCCGGCAACAGGGTGCCGCCCGGCCGTGGCGAGGGGCTTGCACGGCACCGGGGACCTTCGTTCGATAGCGGCACGTGAGTCATCCACCTGGGATTCCCCCGCCTGCGCCGCCGCGAGGCACCTGGTTGCGCGCGCTCGGCTTCGGCGGGGCGCTCGTCGTGGGCCTCACGGCGACCGTGACGCCCGAAGCCGCCACGTGGTTCGGACTGCGCGGACCCGACTGCCTGCTCGGGAGGTGCTTCGGCCCGCTCGCCTGTCCCGGATGCGGTCTCGTGCGCAGCACGGCCGCAGCGCTCCAGGGTGAGCCCGGCTTCGCCGTTGCACTGCACCCCGCGGGCCCCGTCGTGGCACTGGTGCTGGTGGGCGGTCTCCTGCTGGATCTCGACGTGCTGCGCCGCCGCGTGGAGAGTGCGACGCACCGCTGCTGGCGCCGCGCCGGCGTGCGTCTGTTCACGGTTGCCGTGCTGGTCGGCTGGGCCGCCCGCTGCTTCTCCCCCTGATCCGATTCGCCCCTGATAGTTCTCCCCTGATAGTTCTCTCCTGATAACAGCCTGACGTGTCCATGCTCGCTGCGGAAGATGAAGCCGTCCTGTTGGTCCAGCTGCTCGTCTCGGTCGTGTTCGGCGCCATGTGCGCGTCGATCGCGGCGAGCCGCGGCCGCAGCGCGGTGGGTTGGTTCTTCGTCGGACTCCTGACGAGTTGCATCGGCCTCGTGCTGGTGGTCGTGCTGCCCGACCTCAAGAAGCAGGAGGAGCAGATGCGCATGCAGCAGATGGAGAACCGCCGATTGCGCGAGCTGCTCGCGAAGGAACGACAGGTCGCCGACCAGCGGCACGGCCACGTCGAACGGCGCCTGACCGCTCACGACCGCGCGCTCGACATCGACACGTCACCGCCTCCCGAGCTGACCGAGAACGCCACGAGCCCGCCGCCGCTGCCCGACCTGACGCACTGGTTCTATGCGCGCGGCAGGGACCGGCTCGGGCCCGTGACCGAGACGATGCTGAGGCAGCTGCTCGGCAACCGCGAGATCGACGCCGAGACGCTGCTGTGGCGCGACGGCTGGGCCGACTGGCAGCCGCTCGGCAAGACACGCGAGTTCCGCGCGGACTCGGCATGAGCGACGCGGCCACCAACGCGGGCGGCGCGCCGGTCGGTCTGCTGATCGAGGGCATCCTCGACGGGCGCACGGCCGCGGCCGAGCCCTTGCTCGCGGCGAGTGCCGCCTTGAGCGCGTGTGGTGCTGGCTCCTTCCGCTGCGAGATCACGGGCGGGCGCTTCACGCTGATGCCGCGCGAGACCCGAGTTCCCGCTGCGGCCTTCGACGAAGCGGCGCAAACGCGTTTCCTCGAGGCCCTGCACGGCGTGGTCGCGGCCGCTGCACCGGGCAGCGTCGAGTCGAACCTGCGCTGCCGCCTGATCTACGGCCAGGAAGTGGCCGAGACGCTGTTCGTCGTTCGCGGACCACGCATCGAGCCCGTCACGCGGCGGCGCCCCCGCTCGCCGGCGGACGGCGACGTCGTCGCAACACCCGCCGCGGCGCCCGCATTCGGCCTGCGCCGGCGCGACCTCGTGGTCATCGCACCGCTGCTGCTGCTCGCAGGAGTCCTCGTGCTCTGGCAGACCGGCTGGATCGACCGCGTGCTCGCCGCGCGGGCCGAGTCGCTCGCCATCGACACGGGACCGTTCGGATCGATGCTGGCAGCGAAGATCGAACGGTCGTGGGGCAACTACGTCGTCGAGCTGCGGCGCGGCCCCGAATACCCGGCGACGCCAAGGCAGCTGCAGGAACGACGCGATCGTCTCGAGGGGCTCACCGAGCGTGCGGCCTGCGAAGCGATCGGCAACGGCGGCGACCTGTTCGTGCAGGTGCTCGACGCGACCGGCAACGTGCTGGCCGAGACGCGTGTGGAGCTGCGCCTCCTGCTCGGCGACGAGCAGGGCGTCGTGGCGGCGAGGTTGCCGGGGCTCATTGGTGCAGCAAGAGTGCGCCTGTCGATGAGTGCCTTGCCCAAGCGGCGATGAACGACGACCCTGCTCTGCCGCCGCGGGTCTGGCCGCGGGGACGCGCGAGCGCCGAGGACGCCCTCGCGGCGACGTGCACGACCTGCGGTGCTGCCTGGCGAGTCGACCGCAGTCTCGCGGGCTTCCGCCTGCGCTGCGACTGCGGCGCCTGGGTCTCCGTCGAGGCGCTGCCGGCGCAGCTGCCTGCACCGAGCGAGGCTCCAGTTCCCCTGCTGCCCGCCGACCTCGAAGCGCAGCCGCGCGTGCAAGGGGGCCTGATCCCGTTGCCAGGCGAACCGGGTGAGGTCGTGTTCACGCCGATCCCGGTGCACCTGCCGATGGCGCCCGGCACCGTGCAGCGCGCGAGCCCGTCGACGCAGGCGCGATGGACGAACCGCACGCTGCTCGAGTTCGCAGCGCTGCTGGTCGCGCTGCTCGGCCCGCAGGTCCTCGCGCTGCTCTTCGCGACCGGCAGCGAAGTCGATCTGCTGCTGCCGTTCTCTGCCATCGGCTCGGGCGTGCTGGTCGCGCTCGTCGTCGCCTGCTCGGGGCCTTACGGCCGCATCGGCCTCTGTGCGGCGCCGCGGCGGTTCTTCCTCGAGGCGGTGCTCGCGGCCGGCGCCGGCTGCCTGCTCGCGGCGGGCTGGCTCGCCGTGCTGCGTACACTCGTCGATGGTCTCGACACCGACGTGCTGACGGCGCTCGAGCAGCGGCTTGGTGTGCCGGTGACCCTGTTCGTCATCGCGGTCGCTCCCGCGGTCCTCGAGGAGGTCATGTTCCGCGGCATGCTGCAGGGTCGCCTGCTCGCGCTCATGGGAATGCGCGCGGGCCTGCTTACGACGGCGGCTGCGTTCGCGGTGTGCCACGGCGGCACGGCGGCGCTGCCGATCCACTTCGGCCTCGGGCTCTACCTCGGCTGGCTGCGCGAACGGTCGGGCAGCCTGTTGCCGGGCATGCTGGCCCACTTCAGCTACAACGCGCTGATCGTGCTGTTCGGGATCTGAACGCCAGCGCCCGACGCGCGCGGATCGGCTGAGCACCCGCGCGGGCCGAGGCACGTCTCAACGGAAGACGAGCCAGAGGGCCGCGACCACGGCGATCAGCAGAACCGTCGTGAGGATCGTGCGGGCGATGCGGTGACGCCTCGCCTCGCGCATCTCCCAACTGGGCTCGTCGAGGTAGACGCGGTTCTCGCCAACCTCGCGGACGACGGCATTGCGGCGCAGCAACCGCAACGCCATGCCTTCGTGCACGTCGAGTGCGGCGATCGTGGTTGCGCGGTCCTGGCTGATCGCGCCGGCGGCCCGGAACGCAGCGACGATCTTCTTCTGCCGCCGGATGATCACGGCCGGGAACGGAAGGGGAAGCACGACCATCGACACCTCCTGTGGGACGACAGGGCGATCCTAACCGGAGGCGCTCTGCCGCCGCGGAGTTCGACTTGACGAACTTCGCGCGCGGTCCGTAGAAACGGCGGGCATCGAGGCCGCGGTTCTCGCGATCCAACAGCCCTACCCGCAGGTGTTCCACGCGTGCCACGAGGCACACACGCGGGCGAGGTCGAACGCGTTCCGCAACAGCGAGCGCGACAGCTCGAGCCTCGCACACATCGACCCACGCTGGCCGGTCACCGCGCACGATCTCTCGCGCCACCTCGGCGTCGGCGCGCCAACGCTCTCCGCGTCGATCCAACGGCTCGAACGTCTCGGCTTCAGGAGCGCCTTCTCTTCGCGGCCTGCCTCTTCGGGGTTGGGGCGCGCGGGCCGACCTTCTTCGCCTTCTTCGCCTTCGCCTTGGCCTTCTTCGCCGGGCTGCCCTTGCGGCTCGGGCCCTTCACGTAGAGCGGCTCGTAGAGCTGGATCCTGATGCCGCCGGGCGCCGTGAAGTACGTCACGAGGCCGTAGCCGTGGTCGGCGATCGGATCCGTGAACTCGACGCCGCGCGACTTCAGGTCGCGCACGGTGCCCTCGATGTCGTCGCAGTAGAACGACACGTCGTGCTCACCCGCGCCGGCGGGATCCTCGGTCGGGTGCACGCCGAGGTCGCCTTCCTTGAAGTCGAAGATCCACCAGCCCTGGCCGACGTCGCTGCCGGGGAGCTTCATCTGGTCGCGGAAGAAGGCGCGCGTCGCGTCGGGATCGCTCGAGTAGAGCAGGCCGTGGATGCCTCGGATCATCGGGGGGTTCTCCTGGCCCGCTACGCTAGCGGACACGCGGTGCGCGAGCGACGGCCCCATCGGCGACAGTTTTTCTGGCGCGGGTTGTCGATTCCCGCCGGGGCCGGGCGACCACTGGCGTTCGCAGACGACAACCCATACCTAGGAGCGACGCCATGAAGTACCTGTGTCTTGCCTACGGGATCCAGCAGCAGATGGAGGCCCTGTCCAAGAGTGAGCTCGAAGCCCTGATGGTCAAGTGCCGCATGCACGACGAGGAGCTCAGGAAGAGCGGCCACCTCGTCTCGGGCACGAGCCTCGAGTGGGCCGCCGTCAGCATCCGCCGCCGCAACGGCAAGGTCGTCGTCACCGACGGCCCCTACGTCGAGACGAAGGAGCAGGTCGGCGGCCTCGTGATCATCGAGGCCAAGGACCTCAACGAGGCGATCCGCATCGCGAAGCTGCACCCGGCCGCGAACCTCGGCGAAGCAGAGGGCTGGGGCATCGAGGTCCGGCCGATCGCCGACGGCTGCCACCAGTAGCCGCGATGGACGTGCGCGAGCAGATCGAGGCGCTCTGGCGCACCGAAGCGCGCCGCGTCTACGCGAGCCTCGTGCGGCTGCTCGGCGATTTCGACCTCGCGGAGGAGGCGCTGCACGACGCGTTCGCCGCGGCAATGGAGCAGTGGTCGCGCGACGGCGTGCCGGCGCGGCCGCGGCCGTGGCTCGTGTCCGCGGGCCGCTTCCAGGCCGTGAGCCACCTGCGCCGGCGCGCGCGCTTCGACACGCAGCTCGGCGAGCTCGCGGAACGGCTCGAGCACGAGGATGCAGCGCCGCAGGAGGACGTCGAGGACGACCGGCTGCGGCTGGTCTTCACGTGCTGCCACCCGGAGCTGCCGGTCGAGGCGCAGATCGCGCTGACGCTGCGCGAGGTGTGCGGGCTCACGACGGAGGCGATCGCGCGCGCGTTCCTGACGACGCCGGCGGCACTCGCGCAGCGCATCGTGCGCGCGAAGACGAGGATCCAGCAGGAGGGCATTCCGTACGCGGTGCCCGAGCTCGCCGACCTGCCGGTCCGGCTCGACGCGGTGCTGCGCGTCGTCTACCTCGTGTTCAACGAGGGCTGGTCGGCGGCGTCGGGCTCGCCCGCCGACGAGTTGTGCGGCGAGGCGATCCGCCTGTGCCGGCTGCTCGTCGAGCTGCTGCCCGAGCCCGAAGCCGGTGGCCTGTTGGCACTGCTGCTGCTGCAGGAGGCGCGGCGACCCGCACGCACGTCGGCGACCGGCGAGCTCGTGCTGCTCGAGGACCAGGACCGCTCGCTGTGGAACGCTGCGCTGATCGCCGAAGGCGCTCGGCTCGTCGAGCAGGCGCTGCGCTCGCGGCGGTTCGGTCCCTACACGCTGCAGGCGGCGATCGCTGCGGTGCATGCGGAGGCGCGTGATGCAAGCAGCACGGACTGGGCCGAGGTCGTGGGTCTCTACGACCTGCTGCTGCGCGTCGAGCCTTCGCCCGTCGTCGAGCTGAACCGCGCCGTCGCGGTGGCGATGCGCGACGGGCCCGAGGCGGGGCTCGCGCTGATCGACGGCATCCTCGCGCGCGGACAGCTCGGCGACTACTCGCTGCTGCACGCCGCGCGCGGCGAGCTGTGCCGGCGGCTCGGGCGCGTGGGCCAGGCGAGGGTGGCCTTCGAGCGCGCGCTCGCGCTGACGAAGCTCGAGCCGGAGCGGCGGTTGCTGCAGCAGCGCCTCGACGCGCTGCGGGCCTGAAGCGGCGACACTCGGCGGTGCGCGAGGCGAAGGGCGTGCGGGCGCTACCGCGACTCCCATTCGGGCGGCAGGCGCAGCTCGACGGTCGTCGTCTTGCCCGTCACCAGGGTCGCCGTGCCGACGGTCATGAACATCGCGCCGATCGGGTCCCCCGCGCCGGTCGCCGAGGCCGCTTCACGCGCCTTCTGCTGCGCCTCCAGAGACAGCAAGCGCTTCGGCAACACGGCGAACGCGACGGTGCCGGCGTCGAGCTCCGCGTCGATCGCGCCGTTCGCGTCGGTCGGCCGCAACCAGTCGATGTGTGCGCGGTCAGCGCGCGTGACGCGGACTTGCAGCTTCGGCACGGGGGCGCCACTCGCGTCGCGCACGATCACCGCGAGCTCGGCAGTCCACACGTGGAACTCCTGCTGCGTTGTCTGGCCGGCGGCGACGGTCGCGTTCTCGAGCGATCGCCATTCGAACGCGTTGCCCGCGCGATCGAGGCCCCCGAGAACCGCCTGGTACGCGCCGGTCCCGACCTGCACCTCGAAGCGGCCAGCGGCGCCGGTCTTGGCATTCACGTATGCGAACGGTCCCGTCACCTTGCCGCAGATCTGGAAGGTCATGTCCGCGAGCGGCCTGCCGTTCTTGTGCAGCGTGCCCCGGAGCGTGCCGGTCAGCAGTTCGCTCAGATCCGGATCGAGACGCGTCGACTCGCCGCTCCGCAGCGTGACGTCGCCGAGTGGCACCCAGGCATCGACCAGGACGACCTTCCACTCGCCGGGCTCGATGCCCGCGCAATCGAACGAGCCGTCGGCGGCGACGGGGAACCCTGGCTCGAACCGCGACGGCAGCGTGCGCTGCTGCGATCCCGCCGCGTGCAGTCGCAGCTCGAGCCGTTGCTTGTCCGTGAGCCTCTGCAACGCCGGGATCACTTCCGCGGGGTGCAATGCACCGTGCAGCCGGGCGCCCTTCTCGACCGCGATCACCAGCGGCGCCTCGTCGTCGAGCAGCACGCCGCCGCGGTGGGCCGGGACGTGACCCGGGCCACACACACGGATGCCGAGCGGCTGCCGGCGAGGGCCGGTCACGACGAGCGAACCGTCGGCGGTGGTCGCGCCTTCCATCAGCAGGAGCGCGCGACTCATCGGCGCGGACGAGTGGACGTCGAACACGCGATCCAGCGGACGGACGTACGTTTCTTCGCCGAACTCACCCTCGACCGGGAGGCACAACTGCAAGCGCGTGCCGGCCAGCGGCTCGCCCTTCGTGTCGACGACGCGGATCGTGCGTTGCGCGTCGGCTCGCGCCGTGACGTCGACGCGCAGCGTGTCGTTCGCGGTCTTCTCGATCGGCACGACGACGCTCACGCGCTGCATCGCGGTCGGGAACTCCACGACCAGCGTCCAGCTGCCGCGCGGGATGCCTGGCACCGCGGCGAAGCCCGCCGCATGCGGGCCGCGCGTGCGCACGTCGGCGTCGCTCGAGCTCCAGCTGAGCGGGCTCCGCTTCACGACGCGGACCGTGAAGTCCGTGATCGACTCGCCGTCCTCGTCGCGCACGTAGACCGCGAGCCCGCCCGCGCGGTGCATCGTGACGACGATGTCCGTGCTGCCCCACGCCCAGGTCCGCTCCGGCCGCGCCGGCTCGAACGTCGGGTGCGTTGCGCGCAGAGCGACGCTGCCGCCCGCGCCGGTGACGTTCTTCTTCAGCGTGAACGTGCCATCGCGCCGGGTGCGCGTCGTGGTCGTGTGCCCGTTCTCCTGGTCGTCCGCTGCGAGCGACACGTCGCGGATCGGCTGCCCCGTCTCGTCGACGACGCGGCCAGTGATCGTGGGCCCTGCCGCGGGCCGCGGCAGCACGAGCACGATGTCCTCGACGGGACGGTCGCGCGTCAGCGTGCCCGAGAACGGGTGCGGCCGCTCCCGGCCGTCCGGAGCGGACACGTGCACGTGATACGGCCCGGGCCGCACCACACTGCGGCAGCGGAACGTGCCGTCGCGCAACGTGGATGCCTGCGCGTCGCGGAACGACGGCGTCTCGCTGTTGCCCGAGTCGACGACGCCGACATCGACGCGCACCGATGCGTTCGCGATCGGGTTGCCGGCATCGTCGACGACGCGGCCCTGCACGCGCACGCCGGGCACCATGACGATGTCGCCGAGATCGATCGCGCGCCCCTCGGCGATCGTGTGCCAGCGCGCGCCGATCGCGGCGAGATCGTCGCGCACGACGTGGATCGCGAACTGCAACGGCGGTGGCGGCCAGAACGTGAACGCGAACGCGCCGTCGGCTGCAGTGATCAGCGGCTGTGGGTTCTCCCAGTCCGGCTCCGGGTGATCGCGCAGCCACGCGTCGACGCGATCTCGACTGCTTTGCCAGCCGCTCAGCTGTGCATTGCAGCCGGGGACCGGCTTGCCCTGCTCGTCGACGCAGCGGCCGCGGATCGTCGCGAGCTTCGGATCGGGGCGCGCGGATGCCGGTGCCGCGCCGCGTTCGGGCGCGGCGTCCGCGCGCGACGCGACGCCGGCCGTCGTTGGTGCGGGTTCACCGAACGGGACACTGACGATCGCAGCGGCCTGGCGCCCGGTCGAAGCGGGCAGCTCCGGCGCGTCCGCGCCTGGCCACGAAGTCCACACCGCGAGCGCCGCCGCTACCGCGATCACGCCGGCGGTCACCTTCGTCCACGTTGCCATCACTACTCCTCCTGTCGCGACCGCCGTCACAGCGATCGCGCCTTCCTTGCCGAACGCGAACGCCGCCGCGAACCCCGCGCGCCAATCGTCGCCACCGTGCTTCGCGAGCCGCGTGCGCAGCATGCCGAGGCCACGCTGCAGCCGGCTCTTCACCGTCGCGACCGGCACGCCGCTCGCGGCGGCGATCTCGCGCGGCGCCTTGCCCTCGAAGAAGCGCTGCCAGATCGCGTCGCGGAACGGTTGCTCGAGCGACTCGACCGCGGTCAGCAGCTGGCGCCCGCGCTCCTCGCGCGCCACCGCGTCACCGCTGTCGCCGCCGCCGCGCGCATTCCGCACGATCTCTTCGCGCTGTTCGCGCCGCCGCTCGGTTCGCCGCCACATGCGCAGCACGTTGTGCAGCGCCGTCGCGAACCATCCGCCGACCGACTCGCGATGCCCCGGCGGCCGCTGCAGCGCCGCGAGCCATACTTCCTGCACGGCGTCGTCCGCCAGGTTGGGGTCCCGCACGAGCAGGCCGGCGAGAGCGCGCAGCGCGTCGCCATGGCGGTGCAGTTCGTGTTCGAGGTGAAGCGGACGGGACATCGGCGGATCAGGCTACCAGTGCCGCCGGGGGCGATTCGGATGCCGTCGGCGGCTGGTTTCCCATTCTCGCCACGATCCACGCGCGCTGTGAGCCTCGCGGCTGTGGGTGAGCCTCGGGCAGGCGAGGCCGTGGCTTTCACCGCTGCGGGCGCTCGAGCTCGGGAAGCTGCGCAGCCGCAACCTGCGGGCTGACCACGTCGGTCTCGACGCACAACATCATCACCGTGTCCGGCTCGCGGCCCTGCAGCACGCCGACCACCAGCGCGTCGTGTTCGCCGAGGCGCGTCGACGCCGACAACCGCTCCCGCGTGAACACCGGCACCTGCAGCGCGACGCTGTCGGTGCGGGCCAACGTGATCGGCCGCACGGGGTCGCTCTTCAGCCAGTCGATGCTGACCGTCAGCGCGTCTCCGTCGCGCTGCGGCGTGAACGTCAGCGTGGTGCCGTACTGGAAGACCTCGACCTCCGGATCCATCACCTTGGACCACAGCGTGCCGGCGATCTTGAACGCGCTCACGTACGCAGTCTGCGCACACAGACTGATCGTCGACGAGGTGCCGATCCGGGCGATCGTGAATGGCTCCGCGCGCAGGCAACCGCTGTTCGCGAGCCTCCGGAGCGTGCTGCGCAAGAAGGCCGCATCGACGTGGCCACCCTGCATCTGCAAGCCGCTGCTGGTCGGCACGGGTGCGAGCAGTTCTGGCGCGAGGGCCCGCGCTTCCGCCAGCGGCAGCTCGACGATCGTGCTGCGGAACACGACCGACGCGCCGGGCACGGGCAGGGCCACTGCCGGCTCGGCCACACTCTTGCGGTCGGCATCCGCCAGCGGCGCGATGCGGCCTTCGTAGCTGACCGGGAAGCGCTCCTCGAGCGGCAGGGGATGGAATCTCGCAGGCGCGGATTGGCACGCGGCGATCAGGGAGAGCGCGAGGCAGGACGCTGGAAGACAACGCATTTCACACCTGAGGGGGAGGGTGAGGGGGCGCGGGGATCATGCCGCGCCACGCCCGCTGCCACCATGCCTGCATGGTCGCGCGGGTCGCGCGCCCTCGCCGCGCTTGCTGCGATTGCGTTCCCGCGTCACATTGCGCGCATGATGCGCGACGCCGCGGTCTCGATCCTGCACGAGATGACGGACTCGGACAGCCTGCGCCGTCACGCGCGCACGGTCGAGATCGTGATGCGCGCGCTGGCGCGCAAGCACGGCGAGGACGAGGAGCAGTGGGGCATCGCCGGGCTGCTGCACGACGCCGACTACGAGAAGTGGCCCGACGAGCACCCGCAGCGGATCGTCGCGCGCTTGCGCGAGCTCGGCGAGCCAGTGCTCGCGCATGCGATCTCGGCGCACTACACGCGCTGGAA
Source organism: Planctomycetota bacterium (assembly GCA_036376355.1). Lineage (GTDB taxonomy): Bacteria > Planctomycetota > UBA1135 > UBA1135 > UBA2386 > DASVAL01. Next base: position 23,352 of record DASVAL010000058.1, on the reverse strand, counting down.
CGTGCCCTACGACACGCTGATGAGCCGCGCGCTCGTCGCCACCGACGAGCTGACCGGTTTCACGGTCGCGTGTTGTCTCGTGCGGCCCGACCGGCTCGCGGGGTTGGAGCCGAAGAGCGTGCTGAAGCGCTTCAAGGAGAAGGCGTTCGCGGCCAAGGTCGAGCGCGACGAGATCCTGCGCGGGCTGGAGCTCTACGGCGTGGAGCTGGCGCAGCACGTCGCGACGATCATCGAGGCGCTGAAGCCCCACGCGCAGGAGCTCGGGCTCACGGCGCCTGGACAGCCGGGCTGACTCCGGTCGCCGCCGCGCCGCGCGGCTCGCGTTCCGCACGGTGCGACTGCGAGCACAGCGCGTGCCCCGACCAGATCAGCACGAGGCCGACCAGTTCGCCGAACCCCATGCTCCTCGCCCGTCAGCGTGCTGAACGGCCGGTTGGCTGATCGTCAGGGCACGTTCAGTTGCTCCAGACCAGATCGCGTCGTGAACAGGAGCGTCCTCGCCGACGTCCAACGCATCGAGTTGCGCAACAGGCGCGGGCCGTCGCTCGGATACTGGCCGTACCAGTCCTTCCACTCGGCGACGACGTTGCCCGCCGGGTCGAGCACGCGCACGTTGCAGTAGAAGTCTGCGCTCACGCCCGGCTTCGCATCGCGCACCACGACGATCGCCGTGAGGCCCGACGGCGACGTCGGTCCCGTCAGCTCGTGATTCACGAACCCGAGGCTCCACAGGAACGCCCGGGTGAGCGGCAGCGGAGCGACGGCGAGCAACGCTGCCGCCGGCAGCCACCAGCGCGCCCGGGAACGCGCGAGCGTGCGTGCGCACAGGCGGCACGCGAGCACCGTTCCGACGACCGCGGTCGTCAATGCGAGGTATGCGGCGCGCGGAGCCTCGCCGATTGCGAGCTTCAGGGACAAGAACGCCCACACCAGCGCCCACGCGAGGCCGACAGCAGCGACCAGGACCGCGCGCAGCGCGTTCATCGCACGTCCGGCCGCTCGGGTTCGGGCGTCGCCGCGATCCGGGGAGTCAGGTGCTGCGCCATGGGGCGCGCATCCTACTGCGGCGCGAGTGGACGGGGATCGAGGCGGCTCCACCCCCGTCGACGCCCGCCGTCGACGCAGGGATCCTCCACCTTCGGCCCGGACGTGCAGTGTCGGCGTCTCCGATCTATCGTGCCAAGGATGCTCGAGGATGGCTCCGACTCCGATGACCACGAACTCGCCCGCGGCGAAGAGCAGGACCTGCTGGTCGTGCTCGCGCTCAGCAACAAGCAGATGGGGACGACGAAGGAACGCCTGGAGCTCGAGGCGTTCGGCGATGCGCTCGAAGCTCTCGTGACCGAGGCCGGCGTCGGCGAGTACGACGGCAACGAGTTCGGCGGCGGCGAGTGCATCCTGTTCTTCTGCGGCTCCGACGTCGACAAGCTGCTCGGCGTGCTGCTGCCGGTGCTGCGCCGTTCGCCGTTGTGCCGCGGCGGGCACCTCGTGCGCATGGTCACCGACGCGAAGGGCCTGCCGCAGCAGCAGCGGTCGCCGATCCGCGGCGACTCGAGGTCGTGACCGCGGCCAGTGACCGCAGCCGGCGGCCGCGGCCCGGCGCGGATCACTTGCGCGCGTCGGCGTCGCGCGGCCCCGGCTTCTTCGCGCCGGCGCGCTGCGCGTTCGTGTCGACGAACCAGCGGTAGCCGCCCGTGTCGCTGAAGAACAGGAACGGCCGGTTCTGCTGGATCCACGCCTTCGCGGTGGCCGCGTCGGCGCCGTGCTCGGGCCCGAGGTAACGCTTTGCGAGTTGCAGCGCCTGCTCGTCGCCCGGCTTGCCGAGCTTGTCGAGCAGCCAGTCGAGGAACTCGGGCTTGCGGTTGCTGAGCTGCAGCGCCGCGAGGTCGCTGTCGATCGCGGTCTCGTGCGGCTTCTTGCCGGGGCCGAGGAACTCCTCGTTCTCGGCGTACCACTTGCGCAGCCTTGCGATGTCGACCGGATCCTTCGTCAGCTCGGGCGGGAAGCGGCCCAGCACGTACCCGGCGAGCGTCCTCTCGCCGCGGTTCGCGAGTTCTTCGGGCTTCATGTGCTCGAGCGTGTCGAGGAACTGCGAGTACCACGTGCGGCCGCGTCCCTCCTTCTGCACGAGCGGCACCTGGCCGTCGAACCGCTTCATGTAGACGATCGTGTTCAGGAACGCGCGCTTGGCCGACTCGGTCATGCGATCGGGCGCGCCGTAGAAGCCCCACTGCAGCATGTTCGCCTGGCGGCCGATCGCGACGGCCTTGGGGCCCTTGCTGTTGATGCCGCCGCTGATGCGCTCGCAGTCGGGCGAGTCCTCGAAGCCGTGGCCGTCGGCGACCATGCCGACGTCGCAGCCCTCGGTGAACTTGCCGCTGTGCACGAGCCAGGTGCCCTGGTCGTCGTGCGCGTCCTTGAAGGGATGGTCCTTGTCGAGCACGACCTCGACGGAGAGTGGGCCCTGGAAGATCGGGTGGTCGAGACGCACGCCGTGCGCTCTGTTGTCGAGGCACAGTCAAAGCCAGTCGAGCTTGTGCCGTCGGCGCAGCGAGGAGCTCACGAAGTCCATCGCGATGACGGGCTTCGTGAACTCGTTGCCGAGCGAGACGCGCGGCGTCGAGAGCGAGTCCGACTTCGGGTAGCCGTCGTTGCCGTACTGACTGCACCAGTCGGCGATCACGACGTCGTATCCCTTCGCGGTCTCGTTCGACAGCTTCTCGAGGTTGATGGTCGCGACCGTGTCGAACCACTGCTGCAGGAACGGCTCGAAGGCCTTCTCGCGCGAGCCGCCGGGCCAGCCGGCGTAGAGCACGCGCGTGTTGCGATGTGACGCCCAGGCCTTCGCGTCGGCGTCGGGCGTCTGGGTCGCTGCCGATTGGGTCGCTGCGCTCGCGAGCAGCAGCGAACCGGCGAATGCGGACAGGACGAGCTGTTTCATGGTCGACCTCCAGGGAGACGCCAGGATACCGGCCCGCGCGTGGGGCGTCCTACTTGCCGTCGCGCGGCTTGCGCGGTGCCGGCAAATAGTGCACGCCGTTCTCGCTGCGCGTCGTGTCGAGCGCGAACGCGTCGCGGTTCTGCAGGAAGTCGATCACGTACTTCGACGGGATCGCGAAGTTGAGTCCCTGCAGGCCGCGGTAACCCGAGCTGTTCACGCCGACGACTTCGCCGCGCAGGTTGAACAGCGGGCCGCCCGAGTTGCCGGGATTGATCGGCGTCGTGATCTGGAAGTGGCAGCGGCCTTCGAACGTGCGGTTCGTCACGCTGATGATGCCGCTGCTGACGGTGCGGTCGAGGCCGATCGGCGCGCCGATCGCGTAGACCATGTCGCCGACCTTCATGTCCTCGCTGTCGCCGAGGAACACGGACTTCAGCTGCAGGTCTCCGGGCACCTCCATCTTCACGAGTGCGAGGTCCATCGCCGGGTTGATCGCGGCGACCTTGCACTTGCGCACGGTGCGCGGCTCGAAGCCGTTCTTGCCGAGCGAGTAGACGACGACGTCGACCTCGACCTCGCGTTCGACGACGTGGAAGTTCGTGACGATCCAGCCGTCGACGTGCGTGACGAAGCCCGAGCCCTGGCCTCCGGCCGCTTCGACCTTCACGACGGCCTCGCCCATGATCTTCGCGCCCTCGGCGACCGAACGCTCGGGCAGCTCGGCGCGGGCCCACAGCTTCTCGCGCACGATCGTGTTCGTGCGGCCGCCGTCGATGCTCTCGCGCCGCAGCACGGCGGCCATCGGCACCTTCAACACGTCGTAGCCGACGTCGAGGAAGATGCTCTGCTCGGTCGTGCGCAGCACGCGTCCCTGCACCTTGCATCCGTTGCCGAGGTCGAGCACTTCGACTGCGGTGGCGATCTCGGCCGGCGTCGTCGAGGCCGTCGACGGTGACGAGGACGTCGGCGGCGTCGCCGCCGGAGTGTTGCCTGGATCCTGGCAGCAGAACACGAACGCCAGCGTTGCGAGTAGCATCTCGGCAACCATAGATTGTGAGCCGGATGGATGCCAAGCCTCGCGTCGCCCTCTGTCTGTGCTGTCTGTGCTGTCTGTGTTGCGCCTCCGCGCTGATCGCGCAGAGCTCACCGCCGCCGATCCCGCCCGAGCTGCGCGCACGCTTCGGCTTCGTGGGCCCGCTCGCCGCGAAGATCGGGGACGGCATCGGCAACCTGCGCGTCGGCGACCTCGACGGCGACGGCAAGCTCGAGGCCGTGGTCGTCGATCCGCGGCGCGCGCGGCTCGTGGCAGTGCGCGCGAAAGGCGAAGAGACCGCGATCCAGGCGATTCCGACCGATGGACAGATCGCGGGCTACGCGCTGGCCGACGTGCACGGCGACGGCAAGGCCGACCTGCTCGTCATCGACGGGCGCGGTCGCCTCACGATCCGCCATCCGAACGGCGACAAGGGGGAGGCACCGCTCGACCTCGGCCTCGGCGGCCGCGGCGTCGGGCTGCTGACGGGCGACCTCGACGGCGACGGCAAAGCCGACGTCGTGGCGCTGGGCCGCGGCAGCGTGCGCTGGGTGACGAAGCTCGCGGACAAGCCCGTGCTGTCGCCGATCGCTCCGATCGACGAGAAGGCGAGCAGCTTCCACCTGACGGACTTCGACGGCGACAAGAAGCTCGATCTCGTGTGTGTCGCGCAAGGCGGCGCGATGAACCTGCGCCTGCGCCACGGTCGCGGCGACGGCACGTTCGGGCCATGGCACATCGCGGGCATCGACAACCTGCACCACGTGTTCCCGGCGAAGCTCGCCGACGGCAAGCCCGCGCTCGCGTCGATCGCGGGCGCGAACCGGCGCGTCGCACTGCACGGGTTCGTCGAGGACGGCGTCGAGGCCGCGCGCGAGTGGTGGGCGCTCCCCGAGAGCCAGGGCAACAAGGCGCTGCCGTTCGCAGTCGGCGATCTCGACCACGACGGCGACGACGACCTGGCGCTCGTACAGCCCGAACGGGCCCAGCTGCTGTTCTTCGAGTGGAAGGACGGCACGTTCGCGATGCGCACGCTGCCGACGCTGGCCGGCGTCGCGTCGGTAGCGATCGGCGACATCGACAAGGACGGCAAGCCCGACCTCGTGCTCGCGAGTCCCGAGGAGGAGGCCGTGTCGTGGAAGTCCGGTGCCTGGCCGCTCGACCAGTTCCCGACGCAGCTGACGTGCGTCGACAAGCCGGTCGCGGTCGCCGTCGACCCCAGCGGCGGCGTGCTCGTGCTCGCGCGGACGGAGAAGCGCGATGCGCACCTCGACCGCCTCGTTCCGGGCCAGGAGCCCGTGCGGCTCGTCGACCTCGGCCGCCTGCCGGCCGATCCGGTGCGCCTGTTCGCCGCGGACATCGGCGACGCCGAGGGGCTCGAGGTCGCGTTCGTCGTGCCGGGCGAAGGCCTGCGCACCGTCGCGACGGGAGCAGACGCGAAGAAGGCCGGCGGCAAGACCGCGGAGACGGCCGGGTTCGCGAAGAAGCTCGACGACGGCTCGCTCGCGCTGTGCGCGCACGAAGGCAAGCAGGCACTGCTCGCCGTGCGCGAACGGTTCGTGCGCCACTTCCGGATCGACGACAAGGGACTCGTGCGCGTGCTGTCGCAGGACAACGGCCCCGAGGGTCTGACCGAGCTGAGTCTCGCGGCGGACCTTGGCGAGGGAAAGCGCCTCTACTTCGACACCAAGGAGAAGAAGCTCGTGCGCACGTCGCCCGATGGCGCGGGCGGCAACCGCCCGATGCAGTCGATCGAGGTGCCTCCGTACGACTTCACGCACCTGATCCCGCACGGCGATGCGGCGCTGCTCCTTTCCTCGCGCGGCGTGCTGCGCGTGCCGTTCGGCCGCGGCCCGAGCCTGCGCCAGGTCGCCGTGCACCAGCCGCCGACGGATCGCACGCACTACTGGAACGGCGAGTGCGGTGACTTCGACGGCGACGGCATCGCCGACCTCGTGATGATCGACCGCCAGCTGCCCGGCGTGCAGGTGCTCGCCGGCACCGCGGACGGTCTCGCGCGCGCGCTCGCGTTCCCGGTCTTCGAGACCGGCCCGAGCGGTGAACCCGAGATCGAGCCGCGCGAGCTCGCGACCGGCGATCTGAACGGCGACGGCCGGACCGACTTCGTGCTGCTCGTGCACGACCGCGTCATGATCTACCTGCAAGAGAAGTGAGGACTGTCATGCGAATGTTGTCGACTCTCGTCCCTTCCGTGTGGGCGCTCTGTGTGTCGCTCGCGGCCCAGGAGGCTGTAGCGCCGTTCCGCTTCGTGCCGGGCGACTCGTGTGTCGTCGTGCGCGTCGCTGCGCCGGCGAAGTGGAAGAAGCAGTTCGCGAAGACGAACGTCGTCAAGCTGTTCGACGGCGAGACGCTCGCGCCACTGATCGCGCAGGCCGGCATGATGTTCGACGCCAGCCTCGAGCAGCTTCGCGGCAGCGGCAAGTTCGACGTGGACCTGCTGCAGAGTCTGCTGAAGGACTACACGGGCGACATCGTGTTCTCGCTGCAGATCGACTTCTCCGACGCCGATGCGGCGTTGAAGGCCGATCGTCCGCCGGCGATGAGCATGGTCTTTGCGCTGACTCCCGATGGCAGCTACGACCTCGGCGCCCTGGCGACCGCGCTTTCGAACCTGATCGAGAACGAGGAGCAGAACCGGCGGCCGCTGAAGGACCTGACGGTCGGCGACCTGCGCCTGCGCGTCGCCGCCGACGGACCCATGCAGGGCTCGGTGCCGTTCCTGCACGAAGGCCACCTCGTCATGCTGATGGCGTCCGACCTCGAGAAGGAGGCGGCGCGGCTGCTCGGCACTGCGGACCGTTACGAAGGCCAAGCCGACGCCCGTCCGCTCTCGGCGCATGCGAAGCTCGATGGGCTGGTCGACCTGCTCATGAAGGCCGTCACCGCGAGGATGGAAGAGGGCGGCGCACCGTTCGACGTCAAGCAGATGCTGCAGGACCTCGGTGTCGGCTCGATGAAGTCGATGAGCGTTGCGCTCGGTGCCGAGGACAAGCACCTCGTCGGCGAGTTGAAGTTCACGGTCGGCGAGGGCGAACGCGGCATGTTCGGCGCGCTGATGCTCGACCAGGCGCGGCCGAAGCTGCTGCGCCTGGTCCCCGCGAACTCCGAGTCGTTCTCCGTCAGCGCCTTCGACGCGGGCGCCGTCTTCCAGGTGGTCCGTTCGATCTGGGAGCACATGGGGGAGATGGTGCCGATCACGTTCGAGAAGGCCATGGAAGCCTTCACGGAGACCACGAAGGTGAAACTGCAGGAGGAGCTGCTCGCGCACCTCGGCACCGAGATGCTGGCCGTCGGCGACGCGGACGCGCAGCTCGACGCCGCCGCACTCGCCGACTCGGAGGATCCCACGGCAATGCTGGCCGGCTCGTGCTTCGGACTCGCGCTGCGCAACGGCAAGGCGTTCGAGGAGTCGCTCGAGAAGGTCCTGCGCTCGCGCGGACTGCACGCGGGCCGCAAGAGCGAGGACTACGCCGATGCGAAGGTCCACCGCATGACGCTCGGCGGCATGCTCGAGCTCGAGTACGTCGTGACGGACGACCTGCTGCTGATCGCGCTGGGCAAGGACGAGGCCTCGCGGCGCAACCTGCGCGCCGTGCTCGATGCTCGCGCGAAGCAGGGTGAAGGTGGTGAGTTCGTTCCCGCGGTCGCGACCCACATCGCCGCTGTTCCCGCCGGCTGGAGCGGCGTCGGGATCACGCCGGTGTCCCAGGGCCTCGAAGGTGCGAGCGCGATGTTCGACGTGATGCCCGAGATGCGCATGATCCCGGGCATGCAGCAGATCCTGCCCGTCCTGAAGGGACTCGCGGGCGACCTGAAGCGGTTCGGCCTCCAGCACGCCGTCGGCACCACGTACACCTCCGCGCGCTCCTTCGAGTACCGCGCGCGCTGGTAGGTGGCGCCGCGCGAGGCGCCGTGCATTCGGACTCGCGCGCGCCGGCTCCGCGACGTAGTTGCGGCATGATCAGCTGCTCGTCCAGGAAGGGCCTCCTCCTGCTGTTGGCGCTGGCCACCGGCGCCACCGCTCCGGCGCAGAGCCCGTTCGCGGAGCTGCTCGACACGCTGCGTGCGTCCGCGTCGGCGGGGCAGCTCGACGCGATGCGGGCCTTCGCGGCGCGCGACGACGCGCCTGCCTCGATCCCTCCACTGCTCGAGCGCATCCGCGCCGAGGCACCCGCGCTCGACAACAACGGCTGCCTCGCGCTCGAGATGATCCTCGCCGCGCACCCCGACGCGGCGTGCCCGCTCGACGTGCTGCTCGAGGTGATCGCACGGCCGATCTGGACCAGCCGGCAGAAGGGTGCGCAGGCGCTGGCTCTCGCTCTGCGGCCCTCGGTGATCGAAGGTCACGAGGAACGCCTCGCACGCGCGGTGCTGCCGCTGCTCGTGAGCCAGCGCTCGCGCGTGTTCCACGCCGGCGCACGCTGCCTGCAGAAGATCGCCGGCCGCGAGCTCGGCACGGATCCGCTCGCGTCGCGTGCGTGGTTCTTCGAGCGCTTCGGCAAGGGCATCGACCTGCTGGCCGGCGTGCACGAGGTCGTGCTCGTCGTGCACGAGGTCGACGGCGGGTTCGAGGTGCAGGGCACGAAGGTCGCCGATCTCGCGGCCCTCACGGCGACGCTGGCGGCTGCGCGCGAACGCGCAGCGTTGCGCGGGCTCGAGGTCGGGGCCGTGTTCAAGCTGCCCGATGCGCGCGTCGAGAAGCTGGTCGCGAGCGGCGGCTTCGGCGAGGTCGAGCCGGTCGTGCAGGCGATCACGGCGGCAGGCCTGAAGAGTGTCACGGTCTCGCCGGCATCCGACGTGTTCCGCGCGCCGTTCGCGGAGCCCGAAGCCGCGGATGCCGAGCTGCGCACGAAGCTGCAGCAGGCGCTGCAAGCGCGCTTCTCCGACCGCGTGCCCGGCGCGCAGGCCGGCGTCGTGCTGCCCGACGGGCGCCTGCTCGCGGTCGTCTGCGGCGTCGCGGACCGCGACGCGAAGACGCCGATGCCCCCCGACGGGCGCCTGCTCGCGGGCAGCACCGGCAAGACGTTCTTCGCAGCCCTCACGCTGCAGCTCGTGCGCGAGAAGCGGCTCGACCTCGACGCGAAGGTCGCGACGTTCCTCGGCAGCGAGCCGTGGTTCGCGCGGCTGCCGAACGCGGACGCACTCACGGTCCGCTTGCTGATGCAGCACCGCAGCGGCGTCATGCGGTACGAGCTGAGCCGCGAGTTCCTCGCGGCGCTGACCTCACGGCCCGACCACCTGTTCACGCCGGTCGAGGAGGTCCAGTTCGTGCTCGACAAGAAGCCGCGCTTCCCGGCCGGCGAAGGCTTCGACTACTCGGACACGAACTACGTGCTGCTCGCGATGATCCTCGAGCGCGTTGCGGGCAAGCCGTGCTACGACGAGATCCGGGCGCGCTTCCTCGCGCCGCTGCGCCTCTTCGACACGGTGCCGGGCGTCGGCCGGCGCGTGCCGGGCCTCGTGCAGGGCTACGCGGGCGAGGGCAACCCGTTCGGCGGCCGCGACGCGATGCTCGTCGACGGGCAGCTGCCGTTCGATCCGGGCTTCGAAGGTGGGGGCGGCGGGTTCGCGAGCACGGCCGCGGACCTCGCGCGCTGGGCCAAGGTGCTCTACGAGGGCGACGTGCTCGCGGGTGTGCGCGACGAAGCCGTCGCCGGCCTGCCGGCGCCGCTCGGGCCCGGCTCGAGCTACGGCCTCGGCGTCATGATCGATCGCACCGAGCTCGGCGAAGCGTGGGGGCACAGCGGGTTCTTCCCCGGCTCGATGACCGCGATGCGTTACTACCCCGACCTGAAGATCGCCGCTGCGGTCATGATCAACTCGAGCGCCAACCCGCGACTGCAGCGTGAGCTCGTCGCGTGCACGACCGAGCTCGCAAAGCTCGCATCGGCTCGCTAGCTGCTAGCGCCTTCCTCCTGACCCGGCGGCACACGGCAGCTCGCATCGCGGCGTGGACTCTTTCCCGCCGCCTTCCCAGCCTGCGCGACGAAAGCGATCATCGCGCCATGCGCCTCCATCTGTCCGTCGGTCTCCTGCTGCCGCTGTGTGCTGCGGCGCAGGACCCGTCCCTGAATCGCAAGCTGCACGTCGCGTTCGTCGGGGACCTCGAGAGCGCACGCGGCGCGGACTTCGTGCAGTTCCTGCGCCAGCAGTTCGCGCGCGTCGACAGCGTGGAACGCAAGACCTGCACGCCCGACCAGCTGCGCACGGCCGACGTCGTCGTGCTCGACTGGGCGCAGGAAATCATGGCCTGGTCGCAGGACAAGACGATGGCGCGGCACAACCCGCTCGGCGTGCTCGCGCGCTGGGACCGGCCGACCGTGATGATCGGCAGCGCGGGACTCAACCTCGCAGCCGACTGGAACCTGCCCGGCACCGAGGGTTGAACCTGCCTCGCTCCTCTCGCGTACGGGATGCGCGAGCACGTGCTGTTCCAGGCGCCGCACGCGATCGACGTGCGTGCCACCGTCGACGTCGAGACGCCGAAGCAGTGGCGCGACAAGCTGGGCGGCGCCGAGAAGGTGTCCGTCGTGCGCTTGTGCGACGACAAGGGGCCGAAGATGCCGGGCTGGTGCGCTCTGGCCGGCGGACTGCAGGGCCCCGAGATCGAGGTCATGTGCGGCGGCATCAACACGAAGCAGCCGACCGCCGCCGGCGTCTGGCGCCAGGGCCACCTGCTGCACTTCGGCTTCGAGCCCTCACCGGGCGAGTTCAACGAGACGGGGCGCAAGCTGCTGCTGAACGCGATCGACTACATCGCGCGCTTCGTGACCGACCGGCCGATCGTGCGCGTGAATTCCTTCACCCCGCCCGAGCAGATGACCGCGCCGAAGCACTGGCTCGAGTTCATGATGACCTTCGCGAAGGCGACCACGGAGGATCTCGCGGGCATGTTCGCGGAGCCCTGGAAGGCGCAGATCGGCGTGCTCGAGCTGGCCGAAGCGCGCGCGTTCATCGAGCAGCGGCGGCCGGCGCTGTGCGTCGAGGGGCGCAAGTTCCTGTTCGACGAGGATGCGCTGGCTCTCGGCGTCGACGTCGCGAAGGCCGGCGTGCTGCGTCAACTCGTCGACCTGCTGCGTGGTGAGCAGCAGGAGCGCGCGATGCGATTGCTCGCGCGGCTCTTGCCCGACGGGCCCGGTGCCGGCACGACGCCGAACAACTGGGGCTACTGGCTGAAGCCGCGCGAGGACGCACTCTGCTTCGACGTGCACTTCCGGATCTGGCGCCTCGATCCGCTCGCGTTCTGGCGCGGTGCGAAGAGCGCCGAGCTGCTCGGCCCCGCGCGCGCCGACGGCGACGCGCATCGCGACCCGGCGGCCGCCGAGCTCGCGGCGAAGGTCGTGGCCCATCACGGCGGCGAGCGCGCGCTCGACGACCTGAAGACGTTCGCGTGCCGCTTCGGCGAGATCCGCTGCTGCTGGGACCGCGAGCACGGTCTGTTCCGGCTCGAGAACTCGGGCACGATCCCGAAGGGAAACCGCGCTACGGCATGGAAGGTCGCGATCTTCGACGCCGCGGCGGACGCCGACGTGCTGCGCGGGGGCGGCCCCGAGCCGAAGCCGTTCGTGTCGGGGCGCGGGTGGTTCCGCGAGCTGCAGGAGCGGCTCTTCCTGCCGCTGCGGCTGCTCGAGCCAGGCACGTCGCTGCGGCTGTTGCCCGACGACGCCGACGGGCGGCGCTGTCTCGAGGTGCGGCTCGCCGGCCGGTGCGCGGACCAGCGCAAGGCCTACGTGCTGCACGTCGATCCTCGGAGTGGCGCGCTCCACGCGATCGACGAGATGCCGCGCGAAGGCCGGCCGGGGACGTGGTCGATCGAGGGCACGATCCAGGTCGGACCGCTGACCTTGCCCGCGAAGTTCGTGCGCAAGACGGCTTCTGGAGCCGACGTCGACGAGTACGTCGAGGCGGCGTGGAACCCGAAGTTGCCCGACGGAATCGAGGCGTCGAAGGAGATGCTGCTCGGCGTGAAGTGAACGGAGCGCGCGCGTGCGCAGCTCATCCGGACACGGTGCGCGCACCGATAGGAGGGCGTGCACAAGATCCTGACCGCGCTCGTGCTCGTGGCCCTCGGCGGCGCGTGCTCGAAGACCGAAGACGATGGCGGGCCTCCGCCAGGCGACGGCCACCAGGCGGCGATCCGCGACCGGCGCACGCCGGACCCCAAGGTGCACCAGGGATTCGAGTACGACGGCGAGCCCACCTACAAGTTCGCGGCGCCCGTGCGTTGCGAGTTCCCGAAGCATCTGTTCCAGGCGGCCGTGCCGGGCAAGCCCCAGGGGCGCGGGATCGTGCGCGGCTGGAGCGTCGACTTCTGGGTCACCGAGAAGTACGTCGGGATGGCCGAGTACCCGGAGGCCAAGTACACGGCCTTCTTTCGCGACGCGAAGCTGCGCGGCATCTTCCGCGAGAACCCGATGAACCGCGGCTTCTTCGACAAGTGGATCGTGTCGCAGGCGGACCTCGACTGGCAGGTCGCCCCGCAACCGGGCCGGTGAGCCGATCTCTCCGACGCGAACGCGCTGCCGTCAGCTAACGCAGGTGGCGGGCGCGCAGTCTGGTGATCGTCGCTTTCGTGCCTTCTCGAGCCACGATGCCTGGCTCACCCCTTCTCGACTTGGGGAACGCGATGTCTTCCGTGTAAGGCAGTGATGCCCTCGCCGGTCACCGTCATCCGGTTGCCGATCAGGCTGATCACGAGCGAGTAGACCTTGCCACGCTCGATCAGGATGTTCGGAGACTTCTCCGTTCCGAGCGAGAAGGCGGGGACCTCCTTGCCGTCCATCACGTCGCCGATCTCCCGCTGCATTGGCCAGCTTCAGATCCGCACCGAACGTGTGCTGGAACGAGGAGGAGCTCACGACGGTCCAACCGTCGGCGTCGGCCAGCAGGTCGCGCCACGGCACGCGGCTCTGTTCGCGGGTCAGCGTGCGTGCTGCATGATGCGTCCGTGCACGAACCAGACGACGAGGACGCAGAAGAGTGCGATGGCAGCGAGGTAATGATCGTCCGCAGGAGAATGATCCGTCCAACCAGCCAGGTTCGCGACGAGGACCACGTCCTTGCCAACGTAGTAGCAGTCCGTGACACCGAGCACTCCGATCAGCAGCGCGTTCATGAGTTGACCTCCGGCTCCCTGATCGACCGGGCACGCCGGCACCTGAAGCAACCAGTGTCGGCTTTCCCGTCAGCGATCGGGCACGTCGATCCGCGCGCCGGCGCCGGCGGCCACCTCGAACCTTCCGTCGTGCCACGGCGACGCGGTGCGATTGTCGTCGCCGCGCGTCGGTAACCGGAGCCGCCATTCCCATTCGCCGGCGGGCAGCTTCCAGTCGATCAGGTCGGTCCGCCCCGCGAGGCCGCGGAAGTGCAGCGATTCCCCCCATGCTTCGCCGCGGCGCCGGAACTGCAGCATGAGGTTGTCGGCGAGAAGAGGTGCAGCGCTGCGCAGGTGCACGCGCGCGAGGGCGCGCACGACGATCCGGACCCTGGCTTCGGCGCTGCGGTCGAAGTGCACGTGCGCTTCGCCGGCGTAGTCGCCTGCTTCGGCCGAGATCGAGAGCACGCGCGTCGGATCGGCGTCCGCGAGCGAGAACCCGAGGCCGTCCGCGGTGCGCAGCCGCAGCCGGCGCCCTTGCGGCAGTGGCTGGCCCTTCTCGTCGAGGAAGCGGGCCCGCTGTCCGCCGGCGGTGAAGAAGACGTCCACGCGCTCGGGCTGCTGCCCCGGCGGCACGTCGAAGACGACGTCGCCGCGGGCGCTCGCAGGCATCGGCTGCTGGAGCCTCAGGCTCACGTCCTCGTCGGGCTGCACGCGGAAGCGCGCGAGCAGCTCGCAACCGTTCGTTGGCTCGACGCGCAGCGTCCATTCGCCTGGCGTAAGGCCGTCCGCCGTGATCCGTCCGATCGTTCCCGTGGCCGGATGCTCCGTCGTGGGGCCGTCTTCGCGCGCGAGCGTCACGTCGCGCGGCTCGAGCAGTTTGCCCTGTGGGTCGAGCAGCTCGACGTCGAGCCTGGCGCGGCCACGCGCATGCCGCGTCAGCACGAGCGTGACCGTCGATTGCCCCGGCAGCAGCAGGTGCTCGACGTGGCCGAGCCAGGCGCTGCTCGGCTCGGGAGGCTGCACGCTGAGCACGCGCGCGGATGCCGGTGGAACGGGCATGCGGAATCTGCCGTCGCGATCGCTCGGTGTGCTCTGCCCATCGTCGCCGCTGATCCAGACGTTCGCGCCGGCGACGGGACGGTTGTCCTCGTCGACGATGTTGCCGAGCAGCTCGATCGCGGGCTGCAGCGTGAAGTCGACCTCGACAGAGGTTGCCGCCGCGTCGGGTTGCGACTGCTGCCGTGCCGGGAACGCGCCTCGCGCCGCGACCTCGAGCCAGAGCGGGCCTTCGCCGCGCGCAAGCGCGAGCGAATAGCTGCCGTCGTCGCGCGTCTGCGCAGCCGCGTTCGCGCGCCACCGTGCCTTCACGGTTGCCCCGGCCACCGGTCTGCCGCCGTCGTGTCGCACGGTGCCGTGCACCTCGAGCAGCCGCTGGGTCGGCAACACGATCTCGAGGTCGCCTGCGTGCGGAACCTGGACGCGCACGAGGCTGCTGTCGCGACCGCTCGCTTCGACGCGCAGCGTGTAGGGTGTCGAACTCGCGCCGCGAAGCGCGACCGGCTGCAGCTCGGCCCGGCCGCCGGCATCGGTGCGCCTGCAGAAGCTGTCCGCGAGCTCGGGCACGTTCTCGACGCGGATCGGGAACGTGCCCGGCATGCAGATCGGCAGGAAGCGCGGTTCGGTGACCACGAGTGCCCCTGCGACAGGCTCGCCGCGCTCGTCGGTGACGTGAACCCGCAGCGGCGACGGCGCGAGGAGGTGCACGTCGGCCGTCGCTTCGCCGCGGTCGCGCCGCAGGTCCGCGAGGTCGACGAATCCGACGCCGCGCTCGCCGGCCGCGATCAGGATCGGCGGCGGCCGGTTCGGGAGCAGGCGATCGTCGAGCACGAACGTGCCGTCGTCCGTGCTGCGGCCGACGAGCCTCGCCTGCTCGAGGCGCACGATGCGGCCTTCGTTCGTCCAGAACGAGAAGAGGCACACGAACAGCGGCGTCGCGGGGGCCTTGTCGCCAGCGGCGTCGAACACGGTGCCGCTCACTGCGGTGCCGGGCGGCATCAGCACGTCGCCGACGTCGAAACGAAGCGGCGCCTGGCCCTCGGGCGTGCCGAGGTCGACGGTCAGCAGCGCGCGTTCTTGCTGCCGCAACAACACGACGCAGTGATCCTGCGGCGCAGCGACGAGCGTCGTCAGCTCGAAGCGGCCGTCCGCGCCCGTGCGCACGCCGGGCTGCGAACGCGGCGTCGCCGAGTCGAGCGCGAGCCAGCTCACGTCGACCTCGCGCAGCGGCAACCGCGTGGCCTCGTCGAGCACACGACCCGTGACCGCTGCCGTGGGCCTCGCGCCCCGGCCAACCGGCTCGGCCGAGTGGCGCATCGCCGGCGTCGTGTCCTGCTCGCGAGGCGCGTCCGCGACCGGCGAGCCCGCGGGCACCGAAGCCGCCTGCGACAGTACGGCTGGTGGTGGCGTCGGGTCGCGAGTCAGCCACAGCGAGAGGACCGCCGCGATCGCGATCGCAGAAGCGGCGAGCAGGGACTTGGTGCCCATGAGCAGCGTCAGGGAGGGGAGAGCGGGAAGCGCCGGGTGCGCGGTCAGCAAAGCGGCCCACGAAGCGCGGTTGCCGTAGCGCTCGTCGAGTCGCGCGCGCAGCTGCTCGATGCCGCGCTTGATGCGTGTGCGCGCCGTCTCGGCCGGCACTCGCAGGCGGCGAGCCACTTCGTGCAGCGGCAGGTCTTCGAGGTATCGCAGCACGACCGCGCTGCGCGAAGGCTCGGCGAGCGCGAGCACGGCGTCCGCGACGGCGCGGTGCAGCTGTGCCGTGTGAAGGGCCTCGTCGACCGCGGGCAACGGTTCGGAGCGCGCAGCTGCACCTTCTCCGCGTTCGCGCAGCTGTTCGCGGCGCCGGTGACGGTCGGCGCGGTGTCGCAGGACCTTCCGTAGCCATGCACGCACGTTGCGCAGCGGCGTCCGGTTCGCGAGCCAGACCGCCAGCGTGTCGCCGGCGAGGTCGTCCGCGGTGGCCTGGTCCGCAACGAGGCTGCGCGCCAGGCGGCGCAGCCAGGTCATCTCGCGCAGCAGCTCTTCGGGAGTCCGGGCCTGCATCACGAGGGAAGAAGAGCCGCGGGGGGCGCCGAGCGGTTCAGGATTCTCGACTCGCTGGCGTCGAGGCCGCGCCATTGCTTTCCTGAGCCGCCCGCTGCCAGAATGCGCCGCGCCCTCACTTCGCGATCCAGCTGCTCATGACCAATGTCGACAAGGCCCTCCAGACCCAGCTCGCCAACATCGAAACGCGCACGGGCAAGAAGCTCGCTGAGCTCTTCGCCAGACTGACCGCGAGCGGTCTGCAGAAGCACGGCGAGATGGTAACGCTGCTGAAGACCGAGCTCGGCATGGGCCACGGCGACGCGAACACCGTCGTGCACAAGTGGCGCGAGAGCGTCACGGCCGCCGCGGCCGGTCCCGCAGCGCCCGCGACCGACGTGCTCGATGCGATCTACAGCGGTTCGAAGGCCGCGTTGCGACCGCTGCACGAGGCCGTGATGGCGCAGATCGGCAAGCTCGGCGAGTTCGAGATCGCACCGAAGAAGGCCTACGTCAGTCTGCGCAGGAAGAAGCAGTTCGCGATGGTCGGCCCCGCGTCGAGGGGGCGCATCGAGGTCGGCCTCAACATGCGCGGCGTCGAAGCGACCGAGCGCCTCGTCGCCATGCCCGAGGGTGGCATGTGCCAGTACAAGGTGTTCCTCGCGAACGCGTCGGAGGTCGACAAGCAGCTGCTCGCGTGGGTCCGCACCGCCTTCGACAGCGCGGGCTGATCCCTCGTGCGCGGCGGGCCGCGCCGCGCGCCGCGCTGCTCACTGCCACTTCATCGTGTCGATGAAGTCGAGCGGGCCGCCGCACGAAGTGGAGTGGCACGCGATGCAGCCCTGGATGACCGCGTTGTAGGTCGACTGCTTTGGTGCGTCGTCGAACGCCCTCACGGCGGCCAGGTACCCCTGCGCGAGGCTGTCGAAGCGTTCGTTGCGCTCCTCGGGTTTCGTCGGCCACGCGCAGCGCATCTTGCGATGCGTCGGATGCAGCTTCTTCACGGGCTGCTTCGCTTCGGCGAGCACGCGCGCCTCGCGCAGGTCGTCCACGAACTGGCGCATCAGCACGGCGAGCTCGCTGTCGCCGTTCGGGTTGCGCGCGGACACGATCAGGTGGCCCGGGCTGCCCGGGATGCCGGGCACGAGCTTCGTCGCGAGCGTGCAGTCGTCTTCGGGCTTCGCGGCTTCGGCGTCGTTGCTGCAAGCCGTGAGCAGCAGCGAGAAGGTCAGCAGGAGAGGGCGGATCACGATGTGGGGGGCCGGAACGGGTCGCAGATGGTCGGCTCGTACCGCGATCCGATCAAGGGGCTGCGCGACACGCCGCGGGGCAAGGCCTGCTCGCGGCCGGTTCTGGGTTCGGCCCGCCGTGCCTACGATTCACCCGGAGGTTCTCCGATGCACGAACGCGAAGCCATGGTCCGTCAGCTGCATGGTGCCCCGAGCCACAAGCACCTCCTGCACTCCCTCGAAGGCATCGACGCGGCGAGGGCCGGCCAACTCGTCGGCCGATCGCCGCATTCGATCTTCCAGGTGCTGCGGCACATGCAGTACTGGCTCGACATCACGCTGCAACGACTCGACGGGCGGCCACAACGCCCGGCCGCCGCCGCGCTCGGTTGGGCCTCGCCGGCCGCACCTCGCGAGGGCGAGTGGGCGGACGCCGTCGCGATGTTCGACGCGAGGTTGCAGGCCCTCGCGGCGCGCATTCGCGATCCGAAGCTCGACCTCACCACGATCGTGCAACCGGACAGCGGCGTCAGTGCGCGCGAGGAGATCCTGATGATCCAGGGCCACAACAGCTACCACCTCGGGCAGATCGTGGTGCTGCGCCAGGAGCTCGGCTGCTGGCCGCCGCCGCGCGGCGGCGACACCTGGTAGCGCCGGTCACGCGCTCACTGCACGTTGATCGTGTAGGTCATGTCGAGCGGGAAGAGGGCTCCGCCGCCGAAGTCGAACTCACCCGAGTAGTGCAGCACGTGCTGGCCGACGCTCAGCGGCCTCAGGATCACGAAGTAGCCGTCGGCCACGGCCGTGCCCGGGCCCGTGAGCACGTCGGGGGCACTGAAGATCCAGGGGTCCGGAGCCGTGAACGAGAACTGCGGGGACACGACGCGGTAGTCGTCGATGTTGTCGACGCCGACGCCGTCGAGCGTGCAGGTCACGTTCGTGATGAAGTCGGCCGTGCTGGTGGCGATCGCTTCGAGGACCGCCGGATCCGACGAATACGTGGGCGGGGCTACGCTGACCGGCTCGAGGCTCGACCACTCGGCGTTCAGCAGGCCGACACACAGCGCCGTGCCGCGCGGGATCGTCACGGTGCGCGTGTGCGTGCCGAACGGGGCGGCGAGGAACCAGACGTTCCCCGACTGGCCCGTGGTGACGTCGAACTGCCCGTCGTCGAGGAACGGGTGGCCGACCACCGGGTGCTCCATGCAAAACGTCCACCAGCTCGCCGACCACTCGGCGTAGCTTTGCCCGTAGGGCCGGGCGTTGGACGGGAAGACGCCGGGGGTCAGCGGCAGCGTCGCGGAATGCGGAAGCGTAGTCAGGGCGACCAAAGCCAAGGTCGCCAGACTCGCGGGGACATGCGAGTTCATTGCGGTTCTCCTTCTTCTGGGCAGGCTGAAGAGCACGCTTTTCCTGCCGGCGACGGCTGGCGTCAACCCCGGCCGCGCCTTCGAATCGAAGCGGCCCGCAGCGACGCCGGTCGAGAACGCACTGAGGCGCGCGAGGCGGCTGCCGCTATCCTGCGTGCCCTACTCGGGATCCAGCATGCGCGACAAGGTTCTCATCGGTTACGGCCAGGGCTTCTGGGGCGACTCGATCCTCGGCCCCGTGCGCCTCGTGCGCGAGGGCCCGCTCGACTACCTGGCGCTCGACTACCTGGCGGAAGTCACGATGAGCATCATGCAGAAGCTCAAGGGGCGGAATCCGCAGGCCGGCTACGCGACCGACTTCGTCGCGATGCTGCAGCGCACGCTGCCGGACATCACGAAGAAGGGCATCAAGGTGATCGCGAACGCGGGCGGCGTGAATCCGCAAGCCTGCCTCGCGGCCGTGCTCGACCTCGCGCGCAAGCAGGGTGTGAAGGGGCTCAAGGTGGGCATCATCGAAGGCGACGACATCCTCGCGCGCGTCCCCGAGCTGCAGCGGTCCGGGCACGCGCTCGCGAACATGGACGACGGCCGGCCGTTGTCGGCCGTGCAGGACCTGCTGCTGAGCGCGAACGTCTACATCGGCGCGTTCGCGGTCGCCGAGTGCCTGAAGCAGGGCGCGCAGATCGTGATCGGCGGCCGGCTCACGGACCCGGCACTCGTCGCGGGCCCGATGATCCACGAGTTCGGCTGGGGCGCTGCGGACTGGGACAAGCTGGCGGCGGGCACGATGGCGGGGCACATCGCCGAGTGCGGCGCGCAGTGCACGGGAGGCAACTACACGGGCTGGCGCGAGGTGAAGGACTTCGTGCGCATCGGCTACCCGATCATCGAGGCGTCGGGTGACGGCACGTTCGTCGTCACGAAGCACGAAGGCACGGGCGGCCTCGTCACGCGCAACACCGTCGTCTCGCAGCTGCTCTACGAGATGGGCGACCCGAAGCGTTACTTGGGCCCCGACTGCACGGCGGACTTCACGAGTGCGAAGGTCGAGGAGGTCGGCAGGGACCGCGTGCGGTTGTCGGGCATCAAGGGTGCGCCCGCGACCGGGACCTACAAGGTCTCGCTGAGCTACCAGAACGGCTTCAAGACGACGGGGCAGCTGACGATCAGCGGACCCGACGCGGTCGCGAAGGCGAGGTTGTGCGCGGACATCGTGTTCGGCCGGCTCGCGCTCGACGGCTGCACGTTCGAGGAGCACGAGAAGCTGATCGAGCTCGTCGGCGCCGGCGTCTGCCACGCGGGCATCACGGAGGCGAAGGATCCGCCCGAGGTCGTGCTGCGGCTAGGCGTCAAGTGCGGCGACGAGGACAAGGTCGATCGCTTCGGCATGGAGATCGTGCCGCTCGTGACGAGCGGTCCGCCCGGCGTGACGGGTTTCGCGGGCGGCAGGCCGAAGGCCACGGACATCGTCGGCTACTGGCCCGCGTTGCTCGACAAGAAGCAGGTGCAGACGCGCGTTCGCGTGGAGGTGTCGTGATGGTGAAGGTCAAGTTGAGCGAGTTCGCGTGGGCGCGCAGCGGCGACAAGGGCGACGGCAGCAACGTCGGCGTGTTCGTCGCGAGTGCGAAGGACTACGAAGTGATCAAGCGCGAGCTGACGGTCGAGCGCGTGAAGAAGCACTTCCACGCGATCTGCAAGGGTGAGGTCACCCGGTACGAGGCGCCGAACATGCTCGCGCTGAACTTCCTGTTGCGCGACAGCCTCGGCGGCGGCGGCAGCGAGAGCCTGAAGACCGACGCGCAGGGAAAGACCCACGGTCTCGCGATGCTCGAGATGGAAGTCGAGCGGTAGGCTGGGCAGCCGGACACCGCCATGACCGACGTGCTCGAGCATCTCCGCGAACGCGCCAGGAAGCGGCACGCTCGCATCGTGCTGCCCGAGACGCGCGATCCGCGCACCGTCGAAGCGCGCGAGTTGCTCGAGCGCGACGGGCTCTGCGAGGTCGTCTGGGTCGACGACCCGCGCACCGATCCGCGCCTGCCCGACGTCGCGGCGCTGCTCTACAGCCGTCGCAAGCACAAGGGACTCGACGAGGTCGAAGCGCTGAAGCTGGCCGTCGAGCCCGTGATGTTCGGAGCGGGTCTCATCGCACTCGGCCACGCCGACGCGGGTGTCACGGGCGCTGCGCACGCGACGGCCGACGTGATCCGCGCGGGCCTCTACTGCCTCGGCACGGCCGACCCGAGGTCGCTCGTGTCGTCGATGTTCCTGATGGTGCGCGGCGCCGAAGTGCTGTCGTTCGCGGACTGCGGGGTCGTGCCGGATCCCGATCCGCACCAGCTGATGCACATCGCGCTCGCGACCGCGCAGAACCACCGGCGTTTCACCGGCGAAGCGCCGCGCGTCGCGTTCCTGTCGTTCAGCACGCGCGGCAGCGCCGATCACGACATGGTCACGAAGATGACCTCGGCCGCCGCGAAGTTCCGCAGCGCGCATCCCGAGATCACCAGCGACGGCGAGCTGCAGTTCGACGCGGCCTACGTGCCGGACGTCGCGGCGCGCAAGTGCAAGGACAGTCCGCTGCACGGCCGTGCGAACGTGTTCGTGTTCCCGGACCTCGACGCCGGCAACATCGCCTACAAGATCACCGAGCGCCTCGGCGGCTTCCGCGCCTACGGGCCGCTGCTGCAGGGATTGACGAAGCCCTGGCTCGACCTGTCGCGCGGTTGCTCGGCAGAGGACATCGCGGGCGTCGCCGTGATCGCGAGCGCGATGCTCGACTGATGCTCGACGGACGCTCGACGGGGCTCGAGGGGGCTCGCCGGTGGCTCGCCGCTCAGCGGCGGCGCAGGACCACGCCGTCGAGGCCCGTGCGCTGCAGTGGTTCGAGCGTGTAGTGACGCGGCACGTGATCGCGCCACAGGCTGCGCACGGATTCGATCGGCGACTGGTCGAAGCATCGTTGGGCCTCGGCCGTGACGAGCACCGAATCACCGCCCTTCGTGAGTCCGTCGATCATCGCGTCGAACCACGGCGCGATGGGCGCCGGCTGCGGGCTCGCGCGCGAGAGCCCGAAGAAGCTCTCGAGCGAGCGGTTCACTTCGACGCAGAGCAGCGGCTTGTTCGTCGATGGGCTCGGCCCCGCGATCTCCGTGCGCACGCCCTCGAGTTCGTTTGGTCCCACGAGCAGCACGAAGTTGCGTTCGGTGCGCAGCTGCTCGACCGCCGCGACGAACTCGGGCTTGTAGGCCCGTGGCCAGCGCGGCACCACGAGCGCGGCCGTCAGGCCGGCGCTGACGAGCGCCGCGAGCCAATACAGGGGCCGCGGCAGCAGCGTGATCGACGCGAGCACCGCGGGCACGGCCATCGGCAGCAGATAGCCGCCCTGCTCGTGGAACTGCGATCCCTGGCGCGAGAGCAGCAGGATCACGATCGGTGCATGCAATGCGGTGCCGAGCACGAACGCCGCCGACCAGGGGCGCGACTGCGCGCGCAGGAAGCCGAGCACGGCGAGCAGCGACCACGGCAGGAACGGCACGAACGCCTCGCGCCACAGCGTCGCCGGCGCGAGCGCGAGGTCGCTCGTCTTCGCCCACGGGTCGAGGAACGTCACCGCCGCGTCGGTCTGGTCGGAAGCGAAGCCGCCGAGTGCAATGGCCATGGCCCCGGCGACCAGCGGGTGCGCGAGCACGAACGCGGCGAGGTACGAGCCGCGGGCCTTGCCCTGCGTCAGCGCGATGGCCACGAACATCGGCGTCAGCAGGTGGCCGAAGCCGTGGATCGACGCGGCGAGGCCGCAGGCCGCGCCCACTGTCGCGGCCCGCGCCAGGTTCGGGTTGCTGCGCCAGCGCGCGAACGCCCACCACGCAGCACCGCTGCCCGCTGCGAACACGCCGTGGATCTCGGCCGCGGTCGCGAAATAGAAGCACGCAGGGGTCAGCGCGACGCCGACGGCCAGCGCCCTCGCGTCGGCTCCCTGAGCGAGCAGCAGCCTGCCGGCGCGGTGCAGGAAGAACACGCCGATGGCCGAGCCGAGCGCGGCCGTGACGAGCAGCGCGTGGAACGCACCGAAGCCGCGTGGCTGGATCAACTCGTAGACGAGCCCGACGAGCGGCAGGAAGGCGACGTGCTGGCGCAGGCCGTTCTGGCCGTTCTGCGCGTAGGACTGCACGGCCAGCGTGTACCAGTCGCTGTCGAAGCCGTGGAACGTGCGCTGCGGCAGCAGCAGGAACACGGCCAGCGCCGCGGCTGCGAGCGCGAACGATGCGACGAGTCCCGAGGAGGTTCCGATGGCGGGGTCGGGTGCGGGCCCGGGCGCACTCTGCGGCGGAGGTTCGGCGGCCGGTTGGCCATCTTGTTTGCCGCGGGGTTTCCCGCCCGCCTTCTTGCCCGGCTTGTCGTCCGGTTTGCCGTCCGGTTTGCCGCGGTCAGGGCCACGAGGAGTTCGAGCCATGCGCGCAGCTTCGGCGAAGCCGGCTCAGTTCGCGATCAGGAAGTGGCAGACGTCGCCATCCTGCAGCACGTAGTCCTTGCCCTCGAGGCGCAGCTTGCCCGCGTCGCGGATCGCCTTCTCGCTCTTGTGC
>DASVAL010000048.1:0-105684 GCA_036376355.1 Planctomycetota bacterium | reverse complement strand
GGCGACCTGTCGCGCAAGATCACGGTCGACGTCAAGGGCGAGATCCTCGAGCTCAAGAACACGATCAACACGATGGTCGACCAGCTCAACGCGTTCGCGTCCGAGGTCACGCGCGTCGCGCGCGAGGTCGGCACCGAAGGCAAGCTCGGCGGCCAGGCCACCGTGTCCGGCGTCGCCGGCACGTGGAAGGACCTGACCGACTCGGTCAACGCGATGGGCACGAACCTGACGGGTCAGGTGCGCAACATCGCCGAGGTCACGACGGCCGTCGCGCGCGGCGACCTGTCGCGCAAGATCACGGTCGACGTCAAGGGCGAGATCCTCGAGCTCAAGAACACGATCAACACGATGGTCGACCAGCTCAACGCGTTCGCGTCCGAGGTCACGCGCGTCGCGCGCGAGGTCGGCACCGAGGGCAAGCTCGGCGGCCAGGCCACCGTGCCCGGCGTCGCCGGCACGTGGAAGAGCCTGACCGACTCGGTCAACGCGATGGCCAGCAACCTGACGGCCCAGGTCCGCAACATCGCGGGCGTCACGACGGCCGTCGCGCGCGGCGACCTGTCGCGCAAGATCACGGTCGACGTCGAGGGCGAGATCCTCGAGCTCAAGAACACGATCAACACGATGGTCGACCAGCTCAACGCGTTCGCCTCGGAAGTCAGCCGCGTGGCGCGCGAAGTCGGCACCGAAGGCAAGCTCGGCGGCCGCGCGATCGTCAGCGGCGTCGCCGGCACCTGGAAGGACCTGACCGACAACGTGAACTCGATGGCCAGCAACCTGACCGGTCAGGTGCGCAACATCGCCGAGGTCACGACGGCCGTCGCGCGCGGCGACCTGTCGCGCAAGATCACGGTCGACGTGGAGGGCGAGATCCTCGAGCTCAAGAACACCATCAACACGATGGTCGACCAGCTCAACGCGTTCGCGTCCGAGGTGACGCGCGTCGCGCGCGAGGTCGGCACCGAGGGCAAGCTCGGCGGCCAGGCCGCCGTGCCGGGCGTCGCGGGCACCTGGAAGAGCCTGACCGACTCGGTCAACGCGATGGCGTCGAACCTGACGGCGCAGGTGCGCAACATCGCCGAGGTCACGACGGCCGTCGCGCGCGGCGACCTGTCGCGCAAGATCGCTGTCGACGTCAAGGGCGAGATCCTCGAGCTCAAGAACACCATCAACACGATGGTCGACCAGCTGCGTTCGTTCGCGTCCGAGGTGACGCGCGTCGCGCGCGAGGTCGGCACCGAAGGCAAGCTCGGTGGACAGGCCGAGGTGTCCGGCGTCGCCGGCACGTGGAAGGACCTGACCGACTCGGTCAACGTCATGGGAGCCAACCTGACCGACCAGGTGCGCGGCATCGTCAAGGTCGTGACCGCGGTCGCCGACGGCAACCTGAGCCAGAAGCTCACGGTCGAAGCGAAGGGCGAGGTCGCGGCACTCGCCGAGACGATCAACAGCATGACCGACACGCTCGCGACGTTCGCCGAGCAGGTCACGAACGTCGCGCGCGAGGTCGGCGTGGACGGGCGCCTCGGCGGCCAGGCCAACGTCCCGGGCGCCGCCGGCACGTGGAAGGACCTGACCGGCAACGTGAACCTGCTGGCAGCGAACCTGACGAACCAGGTGCGCGCGATCGCCGAGGTGGCCACGGCAGTCACGAAGGGCGACCTGACGCGCTCGATCCAGGTCGAGGCGCGCGGCGAGGTCGCCGAGCTGAAGGACAACATCAACACGATGATCAACAACCTGCGCGGCACGACCGAGCGCAACCAGGAGCAGGACTGGCTCAAGACGAACCTCGCGAAGTTCACGCGCATGCTGCAGGGCCAGCGCGACCTCGTGACCGTCGGCAAGATGCTGCTGTCCGAGCTCGCGCCGCTCGTCAACGCGCAGCAGGGCACGATCTATCTGATGAACCAGGCCGAGGCGGCCGAGCGCCCCGCGCTGCAGATCCTGGCCGGCTACGCGCGCTGGCAGGGCCAGCCGCAGCGCATCGAGGTCGGCGAGGGCCTCGTCGGCCAGTGTGCGCTCGAGAAGCAGCGCATCCTGATCAGCGACGTGCCGCAGGGCTACACGCGCGTGCACTCGAGTCTCGGTGCCCTGCAACCGGTCAACATCGTCGTGCTGCCGGCGCTGTTCGAAGGCGAGACGAAGGCCGTCATCGAGCTCGCTTCGCTGCTGCCGTTCACGTCGATGCACCAGACGTTCCTCGAGCAGCTCACGCAGTCGATCGGCGTCGTGCTGAACACGATCGAGGCGACGATGCGCACCGAGAACCTGCTGCAGCAATCGCAGCAGCTGACGCTCGAGCTGCAGACGCGCCAGACCGAGCTGCAGCAGACCAACGAACAGCTCGCGACGAAGGCCAAGCAGCTCGCCGAGCAGAACGTCGAGGTCGAGCGCAAGAACATGGAGGTCGAGCAGGCGCGCCGGGAGCTCGAGGAGAAGGCCGCGGAGCTCGCGCTGACCTCGAAGTACAAGTCCGAGTTCCTGGCCAACATGTCGCACGAGCTGCGCACGCCGCTGAACTCGGTGCTGATTCTCGCGCAGCAGCTCGCCGACAACGCAGGCACGAACCTGACCATGAAGCAGGTCGAGTTCGCGCGCAACATCCACTCGGCGGGCACCGACCTGCTGACGCTGATCAACGACATCCTCGACCTGTCGAAGATCGAGTCCGGAACGGTCACGGTCGAGGCCGAGGAGATCACGTTCCAGTCGCTGCGCGACAGCGTCGAGCGCACGTTCCACCACGTCGCCGAGTCGCGCAACCTCGCGTTCACGGTCGAGATCGATGCAGCGCTGCCGACGACCTTCACGAACGACCCGAAGCGCTTGCAGCAGATCCTCAAGAACCTGCTGTCGAACGCGTTCAAGTTCACTTCGCACGGCAAGGTCGCGATGACCGTCAAGCCCGTGACCTCGGGCTGGAGCGGCGACCACCCGATCCTGCGCTTCGCGCAAGGCGTCGTCGCGATCGCGGTCTCGGACACCGGCATCGGCATCGCGCCCGAGAAGCAGCGCATGATCTTCGAAGCGTTCCAGCAGGCCGATGCGGGCACGAGCCGCAAGTACGGCGGCACGGGTCTCGGCCTCGCGATCAGCCGCGAGCTCGCATCGCTGCTCGGCGGCGAGATCCGGCTCGTCAGCGCGCCCGGCCAAGGCAGCACGTTCACGCTCTACCTGCCGCTCAACTACACGGGCCCGGTGCGCACCGCGACCGCACCGGCTTCGTCGACGCCTACGTTGGCGCTGCCGACGCGCGTCATCGCCGACGAGATCGTTCCGGACGATCGCTCGAGGATCCAGCCCGGCGACAACGTGATGCTGATCGTCGACGACGATCCGAACTACGCGCGCGTGCTGCTGCAGCTCGCGCACCAGAAGGGCTTCAAGGCCGTCATCGCGAACCGCGGCCAGGTCGGCATCTCGCTGGCGCGCGAGCTCTTGCCGACGGCCATCACGCTCGACGTCTTCCTGCCGGACATGCTCGGCTGGACCGTGCTGAGCAGCCTCAAGCTCGATCCGACGACGCGCCACATCCCGGTGCAGATCCTGACGGTCGAGGAGCAGCGCCAGCACGGCCTCGCGCACGGCGCGTTCTCGTACATGATCAAGCCGGCGACGACCGAGGACCTGGAGCAGGCCTTCGACCGCATCAAGACCTACGTCACGCCGCACACGAAACGCCTGCTGATCGTCGAGGACAACGAGATCGAGCGCGGCAGCATCGTCGAGCTGCTGTCGCACGACGACATCGAGATCATCGCGGTCGGCACCGGCAACGAAGCGCTGCAGACGCTGATGGACCAGATGTTCGACTGCTGCGTGGTCGACCTGCGACTGCCCGACATGAGCGGCTTCGAGCTGCTCGAGAAGCTGCAGGCCGAGCCCGTGCTGCGGAACATCCCGGTCGTCGTGTTCACGGGCAAGGAGCTCAGCGAAGCGGAGGAGGAGCGTCTGCGGCTCGCGGCCAAGAGCATCGTGCTCAAGGACGTCCAGTCGCCCGACCGCCTGTTCGACGAGACTTCGCTGTTCCTGCACCGCGTCGTGTCGGCGCTGCCCGAGCACAAGCGCAAGATGCTCGAGCGGCTGCACGCCTCGAACGAGATCCTGCAGGGCCGCAAGGTGCTGGTCGTCGACGACGACGCGCGAAACATCTTCGCACTGACCACCGTGCTCGAGAACGAGGGCATGGAGGTGCTGACCGCGACGAACGGGCGCCAGGCGATCGAGAACCTCGAGCGCACGAAGGACCTCAGCGTCGTGCTGATGGACATCATGATGCCCGAGATGGACGGCTACGAGACGATGCGCGAGATCCGCAAGGTGCCTCGCTTCCGCGCGCTGCCGATCCTGGCCCTGACCGCGAAGGCGATGAAAGGCGACCGCGAGAAATGCCTCATGGCCGGCGCCTCGGACTACATTGCCAAGCCGGTGAACCCGGCCCAGCTCCTGTCCCTGCTGCGTGTATGGCTCCACCGCTGATACAGGCCCGGAGGTTGCTGCCGTGAGTCCCCGCGCCCGCATCCTGCTCGTCGACGACCAGGCCGGCAATCTCGAGGTCCTCGAGGCGATCCTGTCCTCGCCCGACTGCGAGCTCGTGCGCGCGCACTCGGCCGAGGAAGCGCTGCTCGCGCTGCTCGAGCGCGAGTACGCGGCAATCGTGCTCGACATCCGCATGCCGGGCATGAGCGGCATCGAACTCGCGAAGCTGATCAAGCAGCGCAAGCGTACGCAGCACGTCCCGATCCTGTTCCTGACCGCCTACCTGCTCGAGGAGACCGACGTGCTGCGCGGTTACGGCGCCGGCGCCGTCGACTACCTCAGCAAGCCGATCAATCCGGAGATCCTGCGCTCGAAGGTCGCGGTCTTCGTCGAGATGTTCCGCAAGAGCCAGGCGCTCGCGTCGGCGAACGCGGACCTCGAGACCGAGATCGCGCAGCGCAAGCGCGCCCAGGAAGATCTGCGGCAGGTCAACGAGGCGCTCGAAGCGCGCGTCGCGGCGCGCACTCGCGAGCTCCTGCAGGCGAACGACGCACTGCGCGAGAGCGAAGAGCGCCTGCGAATGGCTGCCGAGGTCGCGGGGACCGTCGTCGCCGACGTCGAGCTGCCCTCGGGCTACGTGCGCGGCGGGCCAGACCTGGCGCGGCTGCTCGGACTACCGGGCGACCAGGTGCTGCTCGCGCCGGCCGAAGCGCTCGAGATCGTGCATCCCGACCACCGCGAGCGTGTCCGGCGCAGCACCGAGGCTGCGCTGCAGGCCGGCGGCACGTGCCTGCTGCAGAGCGAGCACCGCATGCTGTGCCACGACGGCAGCGTTCGCTGGGTCGACGTGCGCGCATGTCTGGCGCCGTCGCAAGCGGGCGAGGGCGGCGCTCCGCGGAGGCTCGTCTGCGTCGTGCTCGACATCACGGCGCGCAAGGAGGCCGAGGCCGAGATGCGGCGCAAGACGCTCGCGCTCGAGCAGCAGAACCGCCTGCTCGACGAGTTCGCGCACCTCGTCTCGCACGACCTGAAGGCGCCGCTGCGCGGCATCTGCCATGTCGCGGAGTGGTTGCGCACCGACAACCGCGACGCACTCGGCACCGTGGGCCGCGGCCATCTCGACCTGCTCGTCGAGCGGTCCCAGAAGATGAACGCGCTGATCCAGGGTCTGCTCGAACGTGCGCGCGCGGGCCAGGAGGCCGGCCACGACGAGGCCTTCGACGCCGGTCACGCGGTTGCGACCGTGATCGCGATGCTGTCGCCGCCGCCCAGCATCTCGATCGTTACCCGCTCCTTGCCGCAGATCCACTACGACCGGCTGCACTTCGAGCGCATCCTGCAGAACCTGATCGGCAACGCGATCCAGCACCTCGGCCGGCCCGAAGGCAACGTCTCGGTCAGCGTCGACGAGCTGCCGGACAGCTGGCGCTTCGCAGTGCGCGACGACGGCGTCGGCATCGCGGACCAGGACCAGCCGCGGATCTTCGAGATGTTCGTGACCGGCAAGCCGACCGGCAACAACGGCACCAGCGGCGTCGGCCTCGCGATCGTGCGCTCGATCGTCGAGCGCCACGGCGGGCGCGTCTGGGTCGAGTCCGCGCGCGGACGAGGCAGCTGCTTCTACTTCACGGTGCCCAAGGTGCCGGTGACACGCTCCTGAGCCGCGAAGCGCGAGCCCTTGGCGACGTGAGGCGTCATGGCGCTGTTCGCAATCGTCATTCACGACTGCGCAGCGTGCGTGCTTGGTCGGCTATGACCTGATTCCAGTGCAGCTGGCGTGCCGACCTTAAGGTCCAGCTGCTGTCCGACGATCGGGCCCTGTACGCCCCAAGGCAGTTCCGACGACCGACAGGAGGACCGACGGCTGCTGGCCGTGTATCCGGAAGCGAGGTCTTAGACCGCGAGGACGCCAGGACTCGGCCGGCAACGTCATCGTATCCCGAGTTCGGGATGAGGACGTCATCGGCATGGTCAGGTCTTAAGGCCATGACGGAAGCAGCTCTCAGGAGCGATGCACCCAATGCACACCGAGCCGCGACCGCGAGCGCCGTCGAGTGAGAAGTACGGCGGGTACGATGGTTGCGGCGCGGTCGATCGTGAGGCGTGCGCGGCGCCGTGTTCGCAACGACTAAGGTCGCTCGCGAAATCCGACGCAGCTTAAACTATTTCTTCACCTCGAAGATTCGCAGACCCTCCGCCGTGCATCGACCGTAGTGAGATCCTGTCGACGTGTACGGGGCACGCGGTGCTTGCTCGTCGTCCCTCGTTCACGAAACCTCCACCGAGGGTCATTATCATGAAGAGGTTCCACGCAAGCCGTCTGGCTGCGCCAGCGGCGTTCCCACTCCCTTGCATCGTCGCGTCAGTGGCACTGCTCGCCGTGCCGCTAGCAGCACAGACTCCCGTGCCCGGGAATGTGCCGGTGACACCGCAAGTCGACCAATCGGCAGGCCCCGGCGCGCCCACGACGGGCAACTTCTTCGACAACACGAAGGGGAACCTGGTCCGGCATCAGCTCGGGCACATCCGACCCATCGCGATCGATGACGCTTACGGCGATTACCTGTTCGCTCCGAACAATGCGGGGCAGCGCCTCGCGATGGTGTACCTGCCCAACAACGCTCTGGTCTCGGAGATCCCGACCGGGCCCGGCATCACCGCCCTCGTGTCTCGCCCCGGCACCGTCGAGGGCTGGGCCGTCGACAGCGTCAACGGATGCGTCAGCGTCATCGACCCGATCCTGAATCGCATCATGCGCACGATCCAGGTCGGCAAGGAGCCGCACGGCATCGCGATGCTGCCAGACGGCAGCCGCGCCTACGTGACCTGCTCGGGAAGCAACACGGTCGACGTGATCGCCTGCGCTTCGTACGGAGTCGCAAAAACGATCCCGATTCCCGCGCGCGCTCCGCGCGGCATCGCGATCGCCAACGGCAAGGTGTGGGTTGCGCCCCTGTTCTCGGGCAACAACACGACGGCGAAGAAGGCGACGGCGGGCGGGCAGTTCTTTGCCGGTTCGCAGCAGGTAGTGACGCCGGCTGCCCCCGACACGCCGCTTCCCGACCAGGACCTGTTCGCGATCTCGATCACTTCGTCCCCGACGACCGACGCACTCGACCCGAGCCAGACGCGCACCGGCCTCGGCACGATCCTGCTCAACCTGCACGCGCGTCCCGGCACGAACGAGGTGTGGATCCCGAACACCGACGCGCTGAACCTCACCATCGGCGCCGCGAACTTCGCCAACGGCCAGGTCGTGAGCAACCGCATCACGATCGTCGACACGAGCTCGTCCACGTCGGCGCCGACCGTGCTCGACCTCGACACGATGGTGACCGGCAGTGGCGCCGCGCAACCGGCCGCGGTCGCGTTCGACGCAGTACGCAAGCAGGCCTACGTCGCGGCGTTCGGCAGCGATGCCATCATCGTGCTCGACACCTCCTCCGCGGCGACGCCGGTGTACGTGAACAGCTACACGCTCACGCCGCTGACCCCGGCGATGCCCGTGGCGCCGAACACGCCGGCTCGCTGTGGTCCGCGCGGCCTCGTGATGTCGGCGAACGGCGACGAGCTGTTCGTGTTCAACGGCATCGACAACTCCTTCTCGCGCGTCGATCTCACGGTGCCACCGCCGGCCACCGTGCCCACGGCGCACACGCTCGGCTTCGACCCGACGCCGAACGCGGTGAAACGCGGCATCGGCCACCTCGCCAACGCGAGCCACTCGGGCTCGGGAACGTCGTCGTGCATGTCGTGCCACGTCGACGGGCACTTCGACATGCTGACGTGGAACCTGTCTAGCTTCAGCGATTCGCATGGCACGCCGAACCCGACCTTCGAGCGCGACAACAAGGGCCCGATGACGACGCAGAGCCTGCGCGGCCTGTTCGAGGCGGGCAGGCTGCACTGGCGCGGCGAACAGGCGTCGCTCGACGACTTCAACGCCGACGGTTTCGAGGGCCTGCTGCAAGGCTCGCTGCTGCACGACAACGAGTTCGCCGAGGTCAAAGCCGGCACGTTCTCGCTCGTGTATCCCGCGAATCCACGCCAACCCGAGGACCGCGTCTACACCGGCGCGCTCGCGAACGGACAGAACCACTTCCGCCGAACCATGTCCATCTTCCCCGATGCGTGCGCGAGCTGCCACGTGCTGCCGTTGGGCAGCAACACCGCAATCCAGCCCTTCGCCGTATCCGGCGACCCATCGTTCTCGGGCAAGGTGCCGCAACTGCGGGGCGTCGGCGACAAGACCGGACCGAGCTTCGTGACCGTGTTCGGATCGGCCTACGCAACGACCAACAGCCACGTCGTCGACCGCACGGTCAACGGCTGGGGCCTGACCCACGCCGGCACGTTGGCGTCGGTGGCGCACTTCGCCAACGAGTTCCCGGGCCTCAACCCTGCCCCCGGCACCCTGCCCTTCCCGACCGCGGTCCTCGACACCGCGGCCTTCCTGGAAGCGTTCGACACCGGGCTCGCACCCGCGACGACGTTCCAGCGCACGCTCGTACCCGGCGTGCACGCGCAGTCGGACTTCGACGCGACCCTGCTCGAGATCAAGACGCAGGCGCGAGCCGGCAACTGCGACATCGTGGTCGCGACCGCCGCGCAGAGCGGCAGCGCGATGGTGCCGGTCACGTTCGCGTGGGACCACACGCTGGCGGCGTGGCAGACCGGGTTCTTTGGCGCGGTGTGGTCGGACTCGGTGTTGCGCACCTTCACTTTCGACGCGGGGCTGATCGTCACGATCTTCGGCCAGCCGCTGGGCACCGGCCGGCGCTTCGGAGTCGACCGCGACTTCGACGACCTGCTCGACCTCGACGAAGCGAACTACCCGGGGTCCGTGCCTGCGGACGTCGTCAATCCCGATTCCGACGGCGACACGCTTCCCGACGGCTACGAAGCGCGGTTCTACCCATCGTTGCACCCGCGCGTGTTCAACAGCTCCTGGTCGAGCACGACCGTGCCACAGCTCACCTCGTCGGTGATCGTCGTCTACGTGACGTCGGATACGGCCAAGCTCGAGTTCACCACCGACCAGCCGGCGTTCGCCTTCTTGACCGGCTCGGGCTTCGAGGCCAGGACGAGCCCGCCGAACGGCGGGTTCGACTACAACCACTCGATCCACGTGCGCGGCCTGAAGGAGGGCGTCACGACGAACGTGACTCTCAATGTGGTCACTCCGAGCCCGAACTCCGGAGTCAACCAGCAGGTCGTGCCAATCACCACGTTGGGGGCCGGCGACGCCGCTCGCGTCGTTTCGTTCACCGTCAGTTGGACCGCTTCGTCCCCGCCGGTGCCCCAGAAGATCGACGTGAGGATCGAGTCCTTCCTCAACCCGACGGCTGCTCTCGATGGGCACAATGTCGAGGC
The DNA here is from genome assembly GCA_036376355.1 of Planctomycetota bacterium. Classification (GTDB taxonomy): domain Bacteria; phylum Planctomycetota; class UBA1135; order UBA1135; family UBA2386; genus DASVAL01. The sequence continues at coordinate 95,829 of DASVAL010000048.1, read as the reverse complement.
ATTCGCGTACTGCGAGGCTCCTCCCGGCCAGCCGTTGCAGTGGATCACGCTGTCGCCGAACCCGGTCTTGACGACGCAGACCGCGTCCTTCCCGATCACGATCCCGGGACCCGTGCTCGGAGGCACCCCCGGCTCGCGCAAGCTGTACTTCGGCGTCAGGAGTGTCATTGCCACCGGAGGGGTGCAGCCGGGGCTACTGCTCCCTTACTTGGAAGCCCATGACATCATCAACTTCAAGGAGATCACCTTCTGATCGCCCGGCGCGGCCGTCCGGGCTCCGCGGCGCGCGGAGCCCGGGTCGCTGCCTCGCGTGATCGTGCGCAACAGTCACGCTGACGCCGACGCGCAGCCTGCTACTTCTCGGGCAGGCGGAGCTCGGTCGTTGCGACCTCGCCGCCCTTGACCTCGACCTCGACTTCGGGGCCGAACGTGCGGGGCCTCCCGATCTCCTGCGCGCGCACCGCGTACTTGCCTGGCGCGAGCCCGTCGATGCGGAAGCTGCCGCCCATGGCCATCGTCGGCCCGCCCCACTCGCTCGCACCGGCGGCGCGATGCTGCACCATCGCCATCTGTACCGCCCCACCATCCGACGCGACGACCACGCCGCGCATGCGTCCCGCCGTCGTCATGTCGGCTCGCCCACAGTCCGTGGTCTGCTGCTCGACGACCACCTGACCCTTCATCTCGACGGGCGCGTACTTCTTGTGCGTGACGCGCACCGTGTACTCGCCGGGTGGCACGTCCTCGATCTCGGCCCAGCCGTCCGCGCCGGTCTGGGCCTTCTGCGAGCCCAGCGTCATCGTCGTGGCCTCACCGCCGCTGTCCGACCGGTCCATCGTCACCATCATGACCATGCGCTGCTGCTCGCGCGGCCGCCGGCCGCTCGCGTCTGCGTTGGCGCGCGCGATCTCGACCTCGGCTCCGCTGATGGCCTCGCCGGTTCCCTGACTGCACGCCTGCACACGCACCTTCCCGGTTCGCAGCACGAGGTCCTGGCGCACCTCGGCCTGGTTCGGCGGCACTTGGAGATCGGCCGTCGCCTTGACGATCTGGCCCGGCTTGCCGTAGCGGATCGTGTAGCTGCCGCTCTCGACGTCCTCGAGCGCGTACGAACCGTCGGCGGCGGTCTTCGTCGAGCGCGCGCCGCCACCGATGCCCGGCAACGCGCCCGGCATGTCGAGCTCGGGCGCGCCTTGCTGGCCCAGCTCGACCGTGCAGCCCGCGAGCGGCCCGTCGATTCCGGTCACGGTGCCGTGGACCTTCGTGAGCATCGGCTTCTTGATCTCGATGCGCGTCGTCTCGCCGGCTTTCACGGTGAACTGGCGCTGCGTCGCCGCGAGCTCGCTCTCTTCGCCGAAGCTGACGAACGCCATGTCGCCGATCCGCGAGGTGCCGGCCGCGCGCGTCAGTGCCACCGTGTACTCGCCGGCCGCGAGCGGCCCCATGCGTCCGAGCCCCGCTTCGTTGGTCTTGCCGGACTGGTCGCGACTTCCCTCACCGGTCGGCCCGCTGATGCGGAACGACGCGCCTTCGGCCGGTTCGCCACCCGCACTCGTGACGAGCACTTCGGCGAAGCCTGGCTCGAGCAGGGTCAACTTCGACTCGACGGTGCCGGACTTCGGCAGCGTCACGCGTGCCGGGTTCGCCGGTGCATGCTCTGCATGCGTCGCGTGGAGCTGCGCCTCGCCGGCCGGCAGACCCGTCAGCACGGCAAGGCCCTCGGCATCCGTGGTCGCCGAGCCGAGCGCCTCGAGCCCACCGCCGATCCGCACGTCGCCGTTGTCGTTCGTCATCTCGACGCGGCGCGCGCCGTCGCGCGGGCCGTTGCCCGGTTGCGGGGCCTGCTCGGGACGCTGCGCCTGCACCTTCGCGCCCGCCACCGGCTTGCCGGCCTCGTCGACGACCATCACGCGCGCCGTCGCGCCGACGTCGGCCACGAGCCGCACACCCTTCGCGCCCTGGCCCGGCAGCACCTGCACGTCGCGCTGCGTCGCCGGACGATGGCCGGCACCGGTCGCCGTCACGGTGACCCGGCCCGGACGAACGTCGTCGAGGCGGAACGTGCCGTCCGCATTCGTCGTGGCCGACGTACGCCTTCCCCCTATCGGCAGGTCGTCTTCGGCTCCGTGCTCGAACACGTGGCCGCCGCCTGGCCCTTCGACGTACGCACCGACCTCGACCCGGCTCCCGCCGATCGGAGCTCCCTCGGTGCCGACCAGCACACCTTCGACGCTGCCGAGGCGCTCGACGCGCAGCACGAGATTGCCCGTGCCGACCGCGACGTCGGCCGCCGTCGCCGACGTGTGTCCGGCGCCGAAGGCACGCACCGTCGCGGTCTCGGTCGCCAGGCCCGACAGCGTGAAGAAGCCGTTGTCGTCCGTCGTCGTCGCTTCGTCCGTCGCGAACCTCTCGATCGCGACCCCGCCGCGCGACTCCTTGCGCTTGCTGCCGACCTTGAAGCCCGCCACGGGCACGCCACGCTCGTCGACCACCTGCCCGGCGATCGCCTGGCCCGGCCGCACGACGAGCACGACGTCATGGCGCTGCTCCTCGGGCGCGAGCGTGAACTCCTGCACCGTCGGCAGGAACTTGCCCGACGCCGTGCGCAGCGTGTGCTTGCCGGGCCGCAGCATGTCGACGGCGAACACGCCGTCGGCGTCCGTCTTCGTGCTGCTCGAGCCCATGAAGCCGACGAAGCCGAAGTCGCCGGCACCCGCGCTGACTCGCACGTCGGCGACCGGCTTGCCGTGTTCGTCCTGCACGATGCCGCGCAGGCTGCCACCCTTCACGACCACGACGTCGCCGAGGTCCTGGTCGGCCTTCGCGCCGCGGATCATCGGCACCCTGTTCGCGAAGATCATCGTGTCGGAGATCAGCTCGAGCCGGGCATCGCGGTCCGCGGCGAGCGGGAACTGGAACGTGCCGTCGGCGCGCGTCGTGCAATCCGGCTTCGGCTCGCTCCGCGTGCGCGACGGGCCACCCGCTTCGGGGAGATTGGCGAGGTCGATGCCTTCCATGCCGTCGACGCGGGCCCAGCTCCTGACCGAGAGCTCGATCGCGCCGCGCGGCGACCCTGCGCCATCGACGATGCGGCCGCGCACCATGGTGGCCCCGGAGCCGGGTGCATTGCCCAGGTTGGCCGCCGGAACGGCCGTGCGGTCGAGGCCCGGATCGACGGCGGCGGCTCGACCGACGTCCTGTCTCTGCGGTTCGGCCTTCGGCGAAGCAGCAGCCGGCTGCGGCACATCGACCGGGTTCAGGCGCGGCTCGACGTCAGCGTCTCCGCGCAGCAGGAACCAGCAGGCAACTCCGAGGACGGCGAGAAGGACGGCGACGATGGCCTTGGCGTTCATTGACGACGGGGGGCGGCGAGACAGAGTCCCACGAGACAGAGTGCAACGAGAAGGCGCGACGACGCGCCAGGTCTGGCCGGAACTCCGTGTCTCACGGCATGGGCGCAGTGCAAGCAATGGCCGCGGGCCCTACGCTGCACGGCGCCATGCCAAGCCTGTCGCATCACAAGAGCCGCCGCCGCGATTTCCTGAACAACATCGACTCCCCGGTCCTGCTGATGGCCGGCGGCTGGATCTCCCGCAACTACCCGGCGAACTGGAACCCGTTCCGCGCCGACAGCACGTTCCTGTTCTTCTTCCCCGAGCCCGAGCCGAACGCGGCCGCGCTGTTCGATCCCGAGGACGAATCGGTCACGTTGTTCCTCGACGAACGGACGCAGGCCGACGCGCTCTGGCACGGGCCCCTGCCGAGCTTCGCCGACATCAAGAAGGCGCACGGTGTGAACGCCGTCGAGAAGCGCGCCGACCTCGGCAAGATCGTCGCGAAGAAGTGCGGCAAGCGCCGCGTGCGCACGATCGGAATCCCCGACCAGCGCGCGACCGCCGAGGCGGCCGCGATCACCGGCGGCACCGTCGACTTCTTCGACACCTCGAAGATCGGCGACAAGGACCTGCTGCTCGCGATCGCGAGCCTGCGCAACCACAAGGCGCCCGACGAGCTCGCCGAGATGCGGCAGGCTGCCGCGATCACGCATCAGGCCCACACGCTCGCGATGGCGCGCACGCGCGCCGGCATCTACGAACAGGATCTCGTCGGGCACGTCGAGGGCACGTTCGCGCGCCACGGCTGCGTGCCGGCCTACAACACGATCCTCTCGGTCCGAGGTGAGGTGCTGCACAACCATGCGCACAACAACCTGCTGATGGAGACCGATCTCGTCTTGCTCGACGCCGGCGCCGAGCGGCCGAGCGGCTACTGCGCCGACGTGACGCGCACGTGGCCCGTCGGCGGCCGGTTCTCGCCCGAGGCGCGCGACGTCTACGACGTCGTGCTCGCCGCCGAGCTGGCCGCGATCGACGCCGTGAAGCCCGGCGTGCGCTACCGCGACGTGCACATGCTGGCCTCGCGCGTGCTGGCCGACGGGCTCGTGCAGCTCGGCCTCATGAGGGGCAAGGCCGATTCGCTCGTCGAGAGCGGCGCGCACGCGATGTTCTTCCCGCACGGCGTCGGGCACCTGCTCGGCCTCGACGTGCACGACATGGAAGCCTTCGGCGACCTGATCGCCTACGCGCCGGGCCGCACACGCAGCCCGCAGTTCGGCACGGCCTACCTGCGCCTCGATCTCGACCTGCAGCCTGGCATGTGCTGCACGATCGAGCCCGGCATCTACTTCGTGCCGGCGATCCTGCACGACGCGAAGTTCCGCGAGCAGTTCAAGGGCCAGGTCGACTTCGACGAGGCCGAGAAGTTCCTGACGATGAACTCGCTGCGCGGCTTCGGCGGCATCCGCATCGAAGACGACGTCGTCTGCACCGAGTCCGGCCACGAGGTCCTGACGGCCGCGATCCCGAAGGACCCGGTCGCGATCGAGGCGCTGGTCGGCAGCGCCGGCACGTAGCTCTCTCCGCGCCGGCTCTCTGCATGCCAACCGCCATCGCCCGCGCGCTCGGCCAGCTGTTCGACCCGCGCATCCCGACGCTGCTGGGCGTCTCTGTCGTGCTCAGCATCGGCTGCTTCGTCGGGGCCTGGTTCGGCATCGACTGGCTGCTCGACGCCGGCCTCGGCGACTACGTGAGCTCGTCGTGGGTCCTGAACTCGCTCGGCGGCGCCGCGACGCTGCTGCTCGCGTGGTTCCTGTTCCCGCTCGTCACGAGCGCGTTCGTGCTGCTGTTCCTCGAGCGCACCGCACGCATCGTCGAGGAGCGCCACTACCCCGACCTGCCGCCGCCCCCCGGCCTGCCGTGGCTCACGGCACTCGGCAGCAGCCTGCAGTTCCTCGCGACCGTGATCGTGCTCAACGCGCTGCTGCTCGTGCTGCTGTTCTTCCCGCTCGTCTACCCGATCGGCTACCTGGTCGTGAACGGCTGGCTGCTCGGCCGCGAGTACTTCGAGCTCGTGGCACTGCGCCGCGTCGCGCCCGCTGCGGCGAAATCCATGCGGTCTCGCCGCGGCTTCGAGCTGCTGCTCAGCGGCATCGCCCTCACGTTCCTGCTCACGCTGCCCTTCGTGAACCTCGTGATCCCGATCCTCGCGACCGCGACGTTCGTGCATCGCTTCGAGCACTGGCGCCGCACCTCGCTGCCTCAGCCCAGCGGCGGATAGAGCACGACCGGGACGTGCGAGTGCCGCACGACCTGCTCGGCGACCGAGCCGAGCAGCAGCCGGCGCAGACCCGATCGCCCGTGCGTCGCCATCGCGACGTAGTCGGCCTTCACCTTGTGCGCGAAGTCGACGATCGCGCGCGGCACGTCGCCTGATTCGAGCACGACGGCATCTTCACAGACGTCGCGACCGAACTGGTCGGCGAGACCGGACAGCGCCTTGTGCCAGTCCTTCTTGACCTGCACGGGGTCAGGGTAGACGGCCATGAGTCCGCCCCCGGTTGCTTCGAACGGCAGGTTCTCGACGACGGCGAGCAGGGTGACGCGCAGCTTCAATTGCACGGCGAGCACACGCACCGGAGCGAACGCGCGCTTGGATTCGTCGGAGAGGTCCGTTGTCAAGACGATGCCCGGCATGATTGGCTCCTTGTTCGTTGGCATGCTGCTGCACGAATGTTCGCCGAGTGGCGACGCCGCGGCGATGCGAACAACAGCCACCGTAAGCTACACTCCTTCGCGTGACCCTGTCGCTCGCGTCACCACCACGAATTCTCCCGTTCTCGTTGCGCATGCGTGTTGCCCTCGGGGGGTTCGCGATGACGATCGGCTGGCTCCTGCTGGGCTTCGGCCTGCTCGTGAGCCTGATCTTCGTCGTCCCGTCGGAGCTGATGACCGCCGGCCGCTTCGATGGGCCGCTGCGCGTGACCGACGGCAAGGTCCTGCGCCAGGAATGGACCAGTACGGTGGTCGACGGTGCGTTCGTGGTCGCGGCGGTGCACTTCGAGTACTCGCCTGCCGACGCGCCGCTGCAGGGAACCTCGTACACGCGGGGCGAGGTCCCGCCCGTCGGCAGCACGGTCGTAGTCGAGTACTCGGCCGGCGATGCTCGCGTCGCGCGCATCCGCGACATGAGCAGCGCGCGGTTTCCGCGCACCGTCGCGTTCCTGCTCGTCGTGCCCGGCACGGGCCTCTTGTTCCTGCTCTGGGGCTTCTGGCGAGGCATCAGGAACACACACCTGCTGGCCCACGGCCGACTTGCCGAGGGCCAGCTGCTGCAGCAGGCAGAGAGCAACGCGGTGGTCCTCAACAAGCGCGTGTATCGCCTGACCTTCGTGTTCTTCGACGACCAGAAGCGCCGCTGGTGGATCAAGGCTCCGCTGATCCGCAAGCATCGCCGCACGCGGTTCGCGGACCTGACGACGGAGCAGGTGCTCTACGATCCGGCCAGCGGGGCCGCCGTGCTGCTCGACGACATTCCCGGCAACACGAGCGTCGGACGCGATGGCAACTTCGCGGGTGCGGGGCTGTTCGGAATGCTGCGTGTGCTCGTGATGCCGGCGGCTGCCGGGGTCATGACCTGGGCGGGAACGCTGTTTCCGGTCTGAACGCAACCAGCGGGCCAGGCAGTCCGGGGCGACGTTCAGTCCAGCCAGGCGAAGTCCGTGTTGCCTCCGCTGAGCACCATGCCGATGCGCCTGCCGCGCAGCTCGGGTGCGATCGCGCGCAGCGCGGCGAGCACGGTCGCGGCACTCGGCTCGACGACGATCTTCATGCGCTGCAGGAAGAACCGCGCGGCGTCGACGATCGCGGACTCCTCGACGGTCACGATGCGCACCTCGTGCTGCCGCAGCAGCGCGAAGTTCGGCTCGCCGAGCCCGGTCATGAGGCCGTCGCCCCAGCTCTTCGCACCGTCGACGCGCGGCTGCCGCACGCCGGTCGACATCGAGCGCGCGGCGTCGTCGACGGCCTTCGGTTCGGCGCCGAGCATCCACGCGCCGGGCCGCAGCGCGCGCACGACGACGGCACTGCCGGCACAGAGCCCACCGCCGCCGACCGGCGTGATCACGGCGTCGAGGTCCGGCACGTCCTCGAGCAGCTCGAGCGCCGCCGTGCCCTGCCCCGCGATCACGAACGGATTCTCGAACGGATGCACCATCGCAGCGCCGCGCTCCTGCTGCAGTGAAGCACACACCGCGTCGCGCTGCCCCGCCTTGCAGAGCCTGATCTCGGCGCCGTAGCCGCGCACCGCCGCGATCTTCACGTCGGGCGCGTTGTCGGGCATCACGACCGTGCACGCGATGCCGCGCTTCCTGGCCGCATAGGCGAGTGCTGCACCGTGGTTGCCGCTGCTGTGCGTGATGACGCCGCGCTTCGCGGCGGCGTCGTCGAGCGCGAACACGGCGTTGCAGGCGCCGCGCGCCTTGAAGGCGCCGACCTTCTGCAGGTTCTCGCACTTCGCGAACACGGACGCGCCGAGCTCGGCGTCGAGCGTGGCCGAGGTCAGCACGGGAGTGCGGTGCACGTGGCCGCGGATGCGCGCGGCAGCGGCCCGGACGTCGGCGAGCGTGATCACGGGCGGCAAGATACCGTCCCGGAGTGCCCGCCGCGCCCTCTCTCAGTGTTGCAGGCTCACTGCTGCTGCAACACTCACTGCTGCTGGACGCGCAGCCGGCCGTTCTTGCGGTCGACGTCGTAGAGCTTGTTGCCGAGCGGCATGCCCGTGAGCTTGAAGTCGACCGACTCGCCGATCGGGTCGTCCTGGATCTCGCCGTAGCGGACCGCGAAGCCGCACGCGATGCGGAAGATGTTGTCGAGCAGGAACGAGTGCAGGTAGAGATCGACGCCGCGGTAGCGCGAGCCGATGCCGGTCTCGGGGTGGTAGTGCTCGAACGAGTTCGCGACGCTGCTGCCCTCGGTCGCGCCGCTCAGCATCGTCACGGTCTTCTTGAGCAGCTCGCCGGCGAGCTTCTGCGCGCGCTTGTTGCCGCGCTCGGCCCAGTACGTGAGGCCCTCGAGGACGTGGCTGTTGATGACGGGCCAGACGCGGCCGTTCCACGGGCAGCCCTTGCGCGTGCCCTTCCAGCGCCCCGTCGCGTCGAACGTCGAGTCGCTCATCGCGATGCTCGGCACCGGGTACTTGCTCCAGAACTCCTCGCGGTCCGACAGAGTGTCGAGCATGCGGTCGACCTGCTTGCCGTTCGGGATGTCGGTCGCGAGCGGGTAGAAGCCGACGGCCGCCTTGACGTTCGTCTTGCGGCGGTTGTCGGGATCGAGGTCCATGAAGAGCCCCGCCTTCTCGTCCCACATCTTCTTGCGAATCGTGTCCAGGATGACCTCGGACTCCGCCTGGAAGCGGTTGGCCATCGCCTTCTCCTGGATCTCCTCCGCGACCTTGTAGAGCCACTTGACCATCCGGTAGCGGAACACCGACGCGTCGATGCCCTTGAGCCGGAACTGCTCGGTGAACTCGATCGCGCGGTCGGCCTTGTCGTCGATCACCGTGTAGCGGCGCGAGAACTCCTGGCCGGCCTCGAAGTGATTCACGATGTCCGTGAGGCCGCTGCCCTCCGGATCGCGGTTGTTCGCGAGCCACTTCACGTAGCGCTGCATCGCCATCAGGACGGCCTTCTTCGTGGCCTTGTCGGGATGGATCGCGTCGAGCGCCTCGAAGCCGCCGCCCCAGTCGGCGTGATAGAAGTCCGCGACGTTGACGCCGCTCATGTAGACGCGGCCCGGCACCTGCCCGTTGTGGTGGATGTTCTCGAAGAACACCTTGAGGCAGCCGCGGGCGATCGTCGGGTCCTGCAGCCAGCGCGCTTCGCGCATGATCGAAGGCGCGCTGAACGCCGAAGGCTGGTGGAACGCGCCGTTGCCCTCGCAGACGGCGGCGGACGTGAAGAGGCCCGCGCCGTGCGGCTGGCGCAAGAGGCACAGCAGCTCGAAGCGGTGGCGCACGACGCGCTCGAGCTCCTTGTTGTCCGAGTGGAAGCGCGGCACCTTCTCCCAGAAGGCGTGCCAGCCGTTCTCGTCCTTCGCGTCGGGGCGGCGCGCGCGGAAGTTCACGCCCTTGCCCTTGAACACGACGTTGGCCTCGAAGCGGTGGGCCACCTTCGCGCCGGCCTTCAGCGGCACGGGCCGGAACAGGCCGGCGTAGACGCGCGAGCCCGGAACGATCGGGCTCGGCTTCTCCATCGGGCGCTTCGCGCGCGGCGTCGGCAGCGCATCCATCTCGAACCACGGCGTCTCCTCGTAGTCCGGGCGGTCGCTGCCACCCTCGGCGAAGAAGCCCTGCAGACAACGCGCGCCCTTGCTGTCGGGACTCGAGTAGTGGATGTCGGCCGGCACCTCGGGGAAGTCGCCGGTCTTCAGCATGCGACGGATCCGGAAGCTGTCGCCTTCGAGCGAGACGGGCTCACCCTCGGGATCCGTGGCCGTCCATTGCACGATCGTGATCTCGCGATCGGTCTTGCCGGTGTTCGCGATCTCGAGCTCGGAGACGAAGCGGTCGTCGTGCGAGACGAAGCGACGCTCGACGAACTTGATGCCGCCTGGCTCGTCGAACGACAGGATCGCGCGCCCCTCCTCGTTCTGCACCTGGCGGAAGATCATCGTGACCGGCTTGCCCTGCTCGAGCACCGTCAGGAAGAACACCGACGGCACGCAGGCACTCGCGATGTTCGCCTCGTCCGCGAACCCCATCGTCTCGAGGAAGCGAGGGAAGCGCGGCGCGTAGAGGCAGTAGCCGCCACCCGCAAGCGCGAACTTTTTCTTCTGATTCATTCCGGAGTCCCTGGGGCGAGGGAGCAAGACGGTCTGGGCTGGGAGATCGCGGTTGCGCCCAACAGGAATCGTGACGGCAGGTGATGACCGCATAACCTTATTCTTTGCGCGTGCTTGTGTCGTTTCTTGTCTCTGTTGTCCAGCCATGCACGGATCCGACCCTACCGGATTTTCGTCGAGCGCCAGGTCGCATCTTGATGGCTGCCAAATCACAGTCAAGCGCTTTCCCACGCGGTGTCTGCAGCAATCAGGTCCCGGCGCGGCGCAGGGGCCCCGAGTGGCGGGGACGGTGCTTCGCTACGCGCCGCCACCGCGCAGCGGCGCGAGCACGGCGACCAGCTCGGCAGGCAGCGGATCGACGAGCTCGAGCCGTTGCCGCGTGGTCGGGTGGCGCATCGAGATGCGCTGCAGGTGCAGGAACAGGCGCTGCAGTCCGTACCTGTCGCGGAACGCCGCGTTGAGCCGGTCCCTGCCGTGCGCCGTGTCGCCGAGGATGTGCCGTCCGCAATGGCTCGCGTGCCGCCGGATCTGGTGGTAACGACCGGTCGTGATGCGGCAGCGCACGAGCGCGCAATGGCGGAACGCTTCTTCGAGCTCGAACTCCGTGCACGCGCGCCGCAGCACGTCCTTCTCGTCCGCGAGCGGCTCCTCGCACTTCCACGCTGAAGGCAACGAACGATCGCGAGGCCGCCAGCGCATCAGTGCCAGGTACTGCTTCTCGGCGTCGGGTGCAGCGAGCTCGGCCTGCATCGCTGCCGCCGCGGCCGACGAGAACCCGAACATCAGGATCCCGGACGTCGCCCGGTCGAGGCGGTGGAACGGATAGAGAAACCTGCCGACCTGGTCGCGCACGACCTGCAGCGCCGCGGCGGCGTCCTTGTGATGGTCGTCGCGATGCACGAGCAACCCGCTCGGCTTGCTCACGGCCACGAAGTCGTCATCGAGGTGCAAGACACGCAACGGCGCGTGCGGGCTCGCCTCGCGCGGGCTCGCGGCTGGCGAGGCCGGCGGCTCGGCGGGCAACGGATCGTGGGGCACCTCGAACATGCGGCGAGTGATTGGAGCAGCCCCTCGTCACAAGACAACCACGGGCCGCGACAGCCGCGCCAGGACGCGCTACACCGGAGGGGTGAACGTCTGGACCTTTCTCGCCGACGCGGCAACGAAGTACCCGGAGCGCCAGGCACTGCGCCAGGGTTACCGCGTGCTCGACTACCGCGCCGCGATGCACACGGCGACGCGACTTTGCGCGACGCTACATGCGAACGGCGTGTCGCCGGGGGATCGCGTCGGCTGCCTGATGCACAACGACATCGATCACTTCGTGGCCTACTTCGGCACCGCAGCCGCGGGGGCCGTGCTCGTGTCGCTGAACACGCGGCTCTCTGCCGGCGAACAGCGCGCGATCCTCGAGCACAGCGGCAGCGCAATCCTGCTGCACGACGGAGCACACCGGCAACGCGCGGCCGAGATCGGCAGCGCGGCGCGACGCGGAGCGATGCTCGTCGCGGATGCGACGGCGGCGGACCGCCGTGGCTCGCCCGTGCTGGCCGCTGCCGACGAGCCCGCGCAGCTCTACTACACGAGCGGCACCACCGGCACGCCGAAGGGCGTCGTGCTGACGCATCGCAACGTCTGCACACACGCGCTGGCGGCCGCCAAGGAGCTGTCGCTGACTGCCGACGACCGCTGGGCACACATCGCGCCGATGTTCCACCTCGCCGACGCGTGGGCCACGTTCGCGATCACCGCGGTCTTCGGCACCCACGCGTTCCTGCCCGTCTTCACGCCGACGCAAGCACTCGACCTGCTCGCCGACGAGCGCATCACGATCACGAACCTCGTGCCGACGATGCTCAACATGATGGTCAACGAGCCCGCGGCGCGCGACCGCGACTACTCGCTGCGCCTGATGCTCAGCGGCGGCGCTCCGATCGCACCCGACGTCGTGCGGCGCATCCTCTCGACGTTCCACTGCGACTACGTGCAGACCTACGGCATGACGGAGACGAGCCCCTACCTGACGCTCAGTCTGCTGACCCCCGAGCTGCGACGGCTGCCACCCGAGCAGCAGCTGCGCTGGAAGTGCAAGACCGGGCGGCCGTTCCACGGCGTCGATCTGAAGGTCGTCGACGACCGCGGCAACGTCGTGCCCCCCGACGAGCGCACGGTCGGCGAGATCCGCGTGCGCGGCGCCACGGTGACGCCCGGCTACTGGAAGAACCCCGAGGCGACGGCGGCCGCGTTCGACGAGGAGGGCTTCCTGCGCACGGGTGATCTCGCGACCCTCGACGCGCACGGCTACGTCGACATCGTCGATCGCAGGAAGGACGTCATCAAGACCGGCGGCGAGACGGTCTACTCGGTCGAGGTCGAGAACGTGCTCTACGCGCATCCCGCGGTGCTCGAGTGCGCGGTCTACGGCGTGCCCGACGAGACCTGGGGCGAACGCGTCACCGCCGCGGTCGTGCTGCGGCCAGCGCATTCCGCGCCGGCCGACGAGCTGATCGCGTACTGCCGCGACCGCATCGCGCACTTCAAGGCGCCGAAGCACGTGCGGTTTCTCGAAGCACTGCCGCGCACGGGTTCGGGCAAGATCAGCAAGAAGGCACTGCGCGACGCCGCCGAGTGAGGGGACGCATGATGCACGACCGTGCATCTCGCGCTTGCGCCAGCCCCACGTGAGCGCCGATTCTGGCCAGAGATGCACGATCGTTCATTTCACGAACTGGGTCGCGCGGTGCGAGCCCGTCGCGAAGCTCTCGGCCTCAAGCAGGTCGAGCTGGCCGAGCTGGCGCGCTGCTCCACGCGATTTGCGCACATGGTTGAAGCCGGCAAGTCGACGGTTCGCTTCGACAAGCAGCTCGACCTCCTCGCCGTGCTCGGGCTCGGCCTGCAACTCGCCCGCGCCCCGCGCCTCGCCATTCCGGACGCTCTGCGCAACGCATGACAGGCTCGAAGACCTAAGCAACTTGGCAGAACGCGTCCTCGACGAGTTGCTCGCGTCGATGCCCGCGTGGATCGAGCGTCTCGACGAGCTCCCGCTCGATGCGCGCAAGCTGCACAAGCTCGAACAGGCCTGCCGCTACCGCGCTCGGCGACTTCGGGCCAGGTAGGCCGTCACTCGCGGCGCAACACGACGATCCGGTTCGTGTTCGTGCCGCTCTCGTTGTTGTCGATGCCCCAGCAGTTCGCTGTCTTCGTGAACTCCTGCGCGTTGACCATGACGAGCTCGGGCACGAAGCCGGCAGCCGCGGCCACCGGCACGACGGCCTCCTCGAGCCGAACCTTGCCCTTGCGCACTTCACCGACTTCGAACGCGACGTAGCCGCCGCGGCGGACGATCCGGTGCAGCTCGACGAACACCTCGCTCATCGCCTGCTGCCAGGCTTCGATCGTGCGCGCCATCGTGATCGGCACCGCCTTGCTGTCGATGCCGCAGAACCAGCAGCGCATCCAGTTGTCGTCGGCATACTGCACGACGTCGAGGAACGGCGGCGACGTCACGACGAGCTGCACGCTCGTATCGGCGAACCGCGGCATCCTCGAAGCCGGCCCCGTCGTCAACACGGCCTCCCGGGCCAGCGCACCCGAGTCGCGGCGCCACAGCGGGCTCACGTCGCGCAGCAGCGATTTCGTCTTCTTCGCAAGGATCCGCTTCACGTCGCGGAGCGGCGGCGTCTGCCGGCGCTTGTCGTTGATCTTGCGCTGCGCCTTCGCCGAGGTGGCCTGGTTCGGCGGCAGCGTGTAGACCGAGAAGAAGCCCGTCGAATGGCCCGTGAGGCGGTTCAGCGCGACCATGCGGATCCACTCGTCGACGCCGTCGAGCGTGCCGTTCGCGGCCTTGCCGAGCAGTCGTTTGCGCAGTGCGCAGATCGCGCGCAGCGTGTCGGCATGGAAGAACGCGAGCAGGTCCTCGTCGAGCGCGCCGCGCCAGGCGAGGTCGAACGACTCGAGGCGCTCGGCCACATCGGCCAGCGACGGTGGACAGAACCGCGGCCGCACCATCATCGCGGAGAGCGGATTGACGTCGTTGCCGCACGGCACTCGCCCGCGCAGCGCCGCCTCGAGCGGCGTCGTGCCGCGGCCCATGAACGGATCGAGCACACGGTCGCCGGGCTTCGACAGCCGTTCGACGAAGAACGCCGGCAGCGACGGCTTGAAGCACGCGCGGTAGCTGATCTCGTGCAGGCTGTGACCTTCGCGCTGGGCCGATGTCCAGAACTCGTTCGTGAACGTCGGCACACGGATGCCAGCGACCGCGAGCTCGCCGGCGATCGTGCGCGTGCCGAACGCCGCGAACTCACGCAGCTCCGCCGCGAGATCGCGCGAGGAACAGCGCAGCGGTTCGGCGGCGGCTTTGCTCACCGCGAGATCGGAGCGAATCACCCGCGCAGGATCAATCGCCGAACGCGCGGGACGCGCGCTGGCCCGTGCCCTTCGCGAGCGTAAGATCCGCGCCCGCCCTGGCACCCCATGTCGATCCGCCGCGAAGGCCCCGTCACCGAACGCCTGCTCGAGCTGCTGCGTGATCACCCGGGTCCCGATCCGGCACTCACGGGCCCGCTCGACGAGCCGATCGCCGCGCACTCGTCGCTGACGCGCCGGCAGGCGGTCGCGCTGTTCGAGTCGGCGATCCAGTCGCGCCTGCAGGACCTGCTGTCGCGCGAGCTGAAGGACAAGGGCATCAGCTACTACACGATCGGCAGCAGCGGCCACGAAGCGAACGCGATCTTCGGCCAGCTTCTCGCGACGACCGACACGGCGTTCCTGCACTACCGCAGCGGCGCGTTCATGGCCGCGCGCGCGCGCAAGGGCAGGGGCGAAACGCCGTTCTTCGATGCGATGCTGTCGTTCTGCGCCTCGGCCGAGGATCCCGTCAGCGGCGGCCGGCACAAGGTGCTCGGCTCGCCGACGCTGCACGTGCCGCCGCAGACGAGCACCATCGCGAGCCACCTGCCGAAGGCCACGGGCTTCGCGATGGCGCTGCAGCGGCTCGAGCGCCAGCGGCTGCCCGCGGCGGGCGGCGTGCCGTTCGACAGCATCGTCTACTGCAGCTTCGGCGACGCCTCGATGAACCACGCGACCGCGCAGGCCGGCTTCCACGCGGCTGGCGCCGCGGTGCTGCACAGCCTGCCGTGCCCGATCCTGTTCGCCTGCGAGGACAACGGCATCGGCATCTCGGTGCGAACGCCCGACACGTTCGTCGCGCGCATGATGCAGGCGCGCCCCGGCATCCGCTACTTCGCCTGCGACAGCCAGGACTTCCCCGGCGTCTGGGCGACCGCGAGCGAAGCGATCGACTTCGTGCGCACGCATCGCAAGCCAGCGTTCGTGCACACGAAGACCGTGCGCCTGATGGGGCACGCGGGCTCCGACGTCGAGACGAACTACCTGACGCTCGGCGAGATCGAACGCAACGAAGCGCGCGATCCGCTGCTCGGGTTCGTGGACCTGCTGCTGCGTTGCGGCGCGATCGGCAAGGACGCGATGTTGGCGCTCTATCGCGACACCGACCAACGCCTGCGCCGCGCCGCGGCCGAAGCGGCGACACGCAAGAAGCTCGAGACGGTCGCCGAGATCGTGAAACCGCTCGCGCGCCCGCGGGCAGGCGAGTGCCAGGTCCAGGTCGCCGACCACGAGACGCGGTCTAGGGTCTTCCGCGGCAAGCTGCCCGAGGAGGACCCGCGGCCGCGCCACCTCGCGTTCCGCATCCCGCAGGCGCTGACGGACCTGTTCGCCGCGTACCCGAACGCGTTCCTGTTCGGCGAGGACGTCGCGAAGAAGGGAGGCGTCTACAACGCGACGACGGGTCTGTTCGAGACGTTCGGGCCGGGCCGCGTGTTCAACACGATGCTCGACGAGACGACGATCCTCGGCCTCGCGCAGGGCCTCGCGCAGGCGGGAGCGCTGCCGTTCCCCGAGATCCAGTACCTGGCCTACGTGCACAACGCACTCGACCAGATCCGCGGCGAAGCCGCGTCGCTGCAGTTCTTCAGCTCCGGCCAGGGGGATCGCAACCGGCCCGGACAGTTCGCGAGCTACCGCAACCCGATGGTCGTGCGCATCGCCGGCCTCGCGTACCAGAAGGGATTCGGCGGCCACTTCCACAACGACAACTCGGTCGGAGCCCTGCTCGACATCCCGGGCCTCGTGCTCGGCGTGCCGGCGCGCGCCGACGACGCCGTGCTGATGCTGCGCACGATGACCGCGATGGCACACCAGCACGGCATGGTGTGTCTGTTCCTCGAGCCGATCGCGCTCTACATGCAGAAGGACCTGCACGCGGCGAACGACGGCCTGTGGCAGTTCCCGTATCCGCCGCCGCACGAGCTCATCGAGCCCGGCGAGGGCCGCGTCTACGGTGCTTCCGACGACGACGAGCTGACGATCGTCACGTTCGGCAACGGCCTCTGGATGAGCCTGCGCGTGCAGAAGCGCCTGCGCGAACGCGGCGTCAAGGCGCGCGTGTTCGACCTGCGGTGGCTGTTGCCGCTGCCAATCGACCAGGTCAAGGAGCACGTCCGCGCGACGCGCCGGTGCCTCGTCGTCGACGAGTGCCGCCACACGCACGGCGGACCGAGCCCGATGATCCTGGCCGAGCTCTGCCAGGATCCCGAGCTCGCGGGCTGCGCGTTGCGCCGCATAGCCGCGGCCGACAGCTACGTGCCGCTCGCCGCCGCGGCCAATCTCGTGCTGGTCTCCGAGGCCGACATCGAGCAGGCGGTGCTCGCGATCTGCGAGGAGAAGGTGCGGTGACGAAGCCCACCGCGGTTCTGTTCTGCCCCGGGCGCGGTTCCTACGGCAAGGACGAGCTCGGCTTCGTCGGCCGCACGCTGCGTCCAGGCCCCGTCGCGGACGCGCTGCGAGCCTGCGACGACTGGCGCCGCTCGCACGAGCGCACGCCGCTGTCGGAGATCGACAGCGCCGAGAAGTTCCGGCCGAGCCTGCATCTCGACGGCGAGAACGCCGCCGAGCTGATCTACTTCGGCACGCTCGCGCACGTCGAACGACTGCGCGAGTGCTACGAAGTCCTGGCCGTCGCCGGCAACTCGCTCGGCTGGTACACGGCGCTGCCGGCCAGCGGCGCGCTCGATCCAGAGAGCGGGTGGCGGCTCGTCGCGACAATGGCGTCGCTGCAGAAGCAGGTTGCGGGCGGGCAGGTGCTGATGACGACGGTCGGCGACGACTGGCACCGCAATCAGGCACTCGAGGTCGCCGTGCAGGCCGTCGTGCACGCGCTGCAGGACCGCGGCGACGAGTACTTCTGCGACTACAGCATCCATCTCGGCGGGCACGAAGTGCTCGCGGGGACCGAAGCCGCGATCGGCGAGCTGCTGACGCGGCTGCCGAAGGTCAAGATCGGCGACCGCGACTTCCCGTTCCGGCTCGCGGGCCACGGTCCGTTCCACACGCGCCTCTGCGCGAGCACCGCCGAGCAGGCGGCCGCGATGCTCGCCGACCTGCCGGTCGTGATGCCGAGCTGCCATCTGATCGATGGCTTCGGCAACGTGCACTCACCGTGGTCCGCCGACCCGCGCGAGCTGTTGCACTACACGCTGCGCGAGCAGGTGCTGCTGACGTTCGACTTCTCGGCTTGCGTGCGCACTGCGTTGCGCGAGTTCCAACCCGATGTGCTGCTGTGTGCCGGCCCTGGGTCGTCCTTGCGCGCCCCCGTCGGCCACTGCGTGCTGCGCGAAGGCTGGCGCAAGCAGCGCGACAAGCAGGCGCTGTTCGCTTCAGGCCTCGTCGTCACCGACTGAGTTTGCGCCACGCGCTTGGCGCCGCAGCTCCGGTCAAGGCTTGACGGTGACTTCGATCGCCGAGCCGAGCTGCAGCGGCATGGTGAGCGTGGCGCCATACGCCTGCAGTGCCACGCTGACGCCGACCAGTTGCGCGAGGTTCGGCACGTCGACATACGTGTCGATTCGCCGATCCGCCCTCGCGAAGCCCGCGGACAGCATGAAGCTCGTGCCGGGATCGAGCAGGAGCGTGCCCATCGGAGTCGGCACGCCACTCGAGAGCGACATCGCGCCGAGGATGCCCCCGAACCCCACTTCTGCCGCAACCGACAAGCGGGTTCCCTGCCCGATCTGCAGCGGGCTGGCCACCCAGATCTGCGGCTTCGTGACTTCCTGCGCGAGCATGAGGAAGCGCGACTCGGACATTGCCTCGGGTCCCACGGCCTGCTCGAGGCCGCCGACGCCGATGTCGAGGAAGTGGCGAAGGAACCCGACGCCGACGTCCGCGACGCGTTGGAACACGGCGATCGACGGGGCGGTGCTGAGCCCCGCGATGTTCATGTGATCGCAGTCGGTGTTCAGCAGGTAGAGGAACTTCAGTCCCTCCTGACTCGAGATCGCCTGGTAGAAGGGCGCCGAACACCACGTCCAGGGCGTGACCCAGTCTCCGGTGCCGACGACGATGCCGAACGGCTCGGTGACCTGCGAGGCCACCGCCCAGCCGGGACTCGCGGGCGCGAGCGCGAGACCACAGCGATAGCCCGGGTTCTGCGCGAGAACCGAACCCGTGATGCCGCCGCCCATGGAGTGCCCGGCCAACGCGAGGCGGCTCGCATCGAACGCACCGTAGAAGAAGGAATCGGACCGCGCGTTCTCCGCGAGCACGGCCGCGTGCAGCGCGCGACCGTCCTGCTCCTGCAAGACGAAGTTGTATTGCGCCGTGTCGCTGAGCACGACCACGAATCCCTGGCTGGCCCAGGCAGCACCGAGCGCGGTGTACTGCTGGCCAAGGAAGCCATAGCCGTGCAGGAACACGACGACGGGCCAACCCCCTTCGTGCGACAACAATGCGGTGCCCGCGCCCGTGGTCACCGCGGGGTAGCAGACGGTCGCGTCGAGGACCGTGGAGCCGACGCCGGTTGTGTTGGTCCACGCGACTGTCGTCGTGCCGACGGCAAGTGGCGCCTGTGCGCTGATTCCGCCAATGAGGAGAAGGAGGCAGATGGGTACGGATGGGTGGCGCATAAACGAGAGCGACTCCAACTGCGAAGAAGTAAACCGCGCCCCGCCGCGGCGTGCAACCCGTCCTTTCGGCCCAATCGGCCCAAGGCAAGGCGTCGCGCCCGCTCGCGGCGATGGCAGCGTCGGAACGCTGCCCTACTCGAGCCCGAACCCGAGTCGTTTCAGCTCGCCGACGAGCGCCTTGCGGGCGACGGCGTACTCGCTCTTCGCACCCCACAAGGTCGCCATGCGTTCGGCCCAACCCTTCGTCTCGTTGACCGACCGACCCTGGTAGCCACCGCGCTCGGCATTGGTACGGCGCGCCCATTGCTGCATGCCGAGATCGGCGCCATCGAGCACTTCTCCGGTGGGCCCGGAGTCGTAACGGTCCCAATGCAGGACACCTTGCAGCGGCAGACGCCCGCGCGGCACAGGATCGTCGGCCGCGACACCTACGGTCATCCCGAACACGACGTAGGCGTGCGCCGGCAGACCGAGGAGCTGCGCGAGCTCGATCGGGTGATCGCGCGCGGCTCCGATCATGCAGGCGCCGAGGCCCTCCGCTTCGGCGGCGAGCTGCAGGTTCTGGCCGAACAGCGCCGCATCGACCGTTGCCTGCAGGAACAACTCGAAGCTCCGCGTCTGCAGGTTCGTGCCATGTCGCCCGCACGCGACGGCCAGCTTGTGAAGGTCCGCGCAGATCGCGAAGAACACGGGAGCCTCGACGATGTGCCGTTGCCCGGCGCAGAGCCGCGCACACTCGGCCTTGACGCCTTCGTCGCGGACGGCGACCGCCGCGTAGGCCTGCAGGAAGCTCGACGTCGACGCGTGGCGCGCCGCGTCGACGAGACGCTCGATCTGCACCTCGGGCACCGGGTCGGGCCGGTACGAACGGTGACTGCGGTGGCGGAACATCTGCGCGAGCGTGCTCCACGGCTCGCCGTGCAGCGCGCAGACCGCGGCGCGCAGGTCCTCGGGGCGGTCGAGGTCGGCCAGCACCCAGGAGTTTGCCGACGGCACGACCTGCACGCGGCCGCGATCTGCGCGCACGAGGTCGCGCAACGTAGCGCCGGCGTTCGCGATCTCGGCGAAGACGGCGCGCGCCATCGCGACCGGATGGCCCGGCCGTTCGCGAAAGAGCGGCAGCGCGATGCCGCAGCCGGGCCGCTGCAGCAGCGCCGTCAGCGCGAGCACGGTGTCGGCCATGACGAGCGCGTGGTCGATCGGGAACACGAGCACCGCATCGGTCCCCGCCGGCAGCGCCGCGTTGGCCGCGCGCAGGCTGTCGGCCATCTCGCCGCCCGGTGCCACGCTGACGATGCGCGTGCCGAGTCCGGCCGGCAGCGGGGCCGCATCGTTGCACCGCACGACGAGCACTTCGTCGATGCCGGAAGCACGGCACGTCGCGACGACGCGTTCGATCGACGTGCTGCCTGCGAGCGGCAGCAGCGCCTTGTCCGTGCCCATGCGCTCTCCGCGTCCCGCCGCGGGCACGATCGCGACGCAGCGCACGGTCAGCCCTTGCGGATCTCGCCGAGCGTCAGCAGCGGCTCGACGCGGAACTCCTTGCGGAACGCGTCGGCGTCGGGATCCTCGCGGTCGGCGATCGCCATGACGACGACCGGCACGGCGCCGGCTTCGACGACGGCCTCGATGGCCTTGCGGGCCGAGCCACCGGTCGTGACGGTGTCCTCGAGGATCGCGACCTTCTCGCCCTTCTCGAGATCCCCTTCGATGCGCGAGCCGGTGCCGTGCCCCTTCGCCTCCTTGCGCACGAGGAAGGCCTTCAGGTTCTGCCCCGTCTCGAACGACAACGCGGCGCACGCACTCGCGAGCGGATCGGCACCGATCGTCAGGCCGCCGACCGCCGTGATCTCCGGATACTCGCGCAGGCGTTCGAGCAGCAGCCGCGCGATGAGCCAGAGGCCCTCGGGATGCAGCGAGACCTTCTTGCCGTTGATGTAGAACGTCGAGCGTTTGCCCGACGCGAGCACGATGTCGAGACCCTCCTTGTAGGCGCGTTCGCGAACGAGCTGCAGGAGGCGGGCCTTGGCCTTCTGGGGTTCGAACCTGGTGTTCACGCGAGAAGGGATAGCCGGCTTGCTGCTGCGTGTCCAAGGCCAGAGTGCGCCGCACCGTCCGGAGCTGCGTTCCAGCCCCGAAACCGGACTTTACATTTAGACGGATAAACGTAAAGTATGGTTATGGTCGACCGGCCGGTGTGGACGCAGCGCCTTGCCGCCGCCTGGCAGCGCGCTTCCGTGGTCTGGCTCTCCGGACCGCGACGGGTCGGCAAGACGTACCTGGCAGGCAGCCTGCCGGACGCCGCTGTCTTCGACTGCGACCTGCCGAGCGTCGTCGAACGGCTGCGCGACCCCGAGTCGTTCCTGCGGTCGGTCCGGCGCCGGTGCATCGTGTTCGACGAGGTCCACCAGCTGCCGGACCCGAGCCGGCTGTTGAAGATCGCCGCCGACAACTTCCCTCGGCTGAAGATCCTCGCCACCGGTTCGTCGACCCTCGCTGCCACGCGCAAGTTCCGCGACAGCCTCACGGGCAGAAAACGCACCGTGCAGCTGGTGCCCGTGCTGCACGAGGAGCTCGCGGCATTCGAGGTCGCCGACCTGCGCGACCGCCTGCTGCGCGGCGGCCTGCCGCCGGCCATGCTCGCCGAACGCCTCGATCCCGGCTACTACGCGGAGTGGATCGATTCGTACTTCGCGCGGGACGTGCAGGAGTTGTTCCACCTCGAGAAGCGCGCCGCCTTCCTGCGCATGTTCGAGCTCCTGCTGCGGCAGAGCGGCGGCATGCTCGAGGTCACGCGCCTCGCCGCCGATTGTTCGGTCAGTCGCCCGACCGCGATGACCTGGCTCGACATCTTCGAGATCACGCACGTCGTGCATCGGCTGCGCCCTTTTGCGAACGGGGGACGCGCCGAGATCGTCGCACAACCAAAGGTCTATGCCTTCGACACGGGCTTCGTCTGCCATGC
This sequence comes from Planctomycetota bacterium, assembly GCA_036376355.1. GTDB lineage: Bacteria > Planctomycetota > UBA1135 > UBA1135 > UBA2386 > DASVAL01. Next base: position 73,702 of record DASVAL010000048.1, on the reverse strand, counting down.
GCGCGGCTGGGATCGGCTGCGCACCGAAGACTGCGGCGTGCTGTGGGAGCACCTCGTGCTCGACACGCTGCTCGCAGCCGACCTCCCCAAGATCCACTACTGGCGCGACAAGCAGCAGCGCGAAGTGGATTTCGTCGTGCCGCGCGGTCGCGACACCGTCGACGCCATCGAGTGCAAATGGCGACCCGAGGAGTTGACCATGCGCGGTCTGCTCTCGTTCCGGGCCAGCCATCCGAAGGGCAAGAACTACGTCGTGAGTCCGATCGAGGGGCGCAGCTACGAACGGCGCCAGGATGGTCTCGAGCTCACCGTGCTGGCGCCGCGCGACCTTCGCCTGCTGTACGCGTCCTGATGCCGCCAGACGCGATTGCGCGGCCCGAACCCCCCGGATGAACTCCCCGCCATGACCATGCACGTCTTCGCGCGGGCCATCGCGCGTCCGGAGTCTCGCGGCGCGCTGCAGACAGCACTGCGCGACAACATGCTCGCTTCGCGCCAGGAGCCCGGCTGCGTGCGCTACGAGCTGGCACAGGGTCTCGCCGACGCGAACGAGTTCCTGACGATCGAGGAATGGCGCAGCGAAGCCGACGTCGCGGCGCACATGCGCACGCCGCACGTCGCAGCGTTGCTCGCGAAGGTCCCGTCGCTCGTCACGGCACCGCCCGAGATCCGCAGCTACCGCACCCTCGCCTGATCGGCACGCGTTAGCCTCTCCAGCATGTCCAAGTCGAGCACCCCGGTCGACGACGGTCTGTTCGCGTTCATCGCCGCCGCGACGATTCCCGAGGACCCGCTGCTGCGCGACCTGCGTCTCGCGGCTGCCAGGGAGGGCCTGCCCGAGATCCACATCGCGCCCGAGCAGGCTGCGTTCCTGCAGCTCTTGCTGCGCGCCGCGAAGGCCAGGACCGTCGTCGAGGTCGGCACGCTCGGCGGCTACTCGGCGATCGCGATGGCGCGCGGCCTGCCGCCCGACGGCCGCGTGATCACGCACGAGATCGACGAGCACCACGCGGCGTTCGCGCGCCACTGGATCGAGCGCTCCGACCAGCGCGGCAAGATCGAGGTCCGGGTCGGCAACGCGGCGGATACACTGCGCGACGTGCTGGCCGAATCGGCGGACGGCATGTTCCTCGACGCGGACAAGAAGGGCTACGTGACCTACCTGCACCACGCTCTGCGCATCCTGCGGCCCGGCGGCATCCTGCTGGCCGACAACGTGCTCGCCGGTGGCGAGGTCGCGAACGGCACCTCGGAGACCCCGGTCGCGATCCGCGCCTTCCTCGACGCGGTGCGCGCGACGCCGAGCCTGCGCTCGGTCATCGTGCCGCTCGGCGACGGCTGCCTGTTCGGAGTCAAGCAATGACGGAGCCCGCGTCGCAACGCCCCGAACGAGCGGCCCCTCTCGCCGGACCCGCCCCGCACAGCCTGCCGCCGCGCCTCGTCGTCGTGCCCGACTTCGCGACCGCCGAAGCGAAGATCGAGAGCGGCACCGACAGCAGCCACGTCGTCGTGCTCGAAGGGGTCGACGAGGTCGCGGCGCGCACCGCCGCGACGCACGGCCTCGCCGCGGGCCTCGGGCCAACGCCGGTCCGCCCGCATCGTGTGCCGTGGCGCACGCTCGTCGTCGTCCCGACCTACAACGAGAAGGACAACCTCGCGCCGATCGTGCGCGCGATCCGCGCCTACCTCGACACCGACGTGCTCGTCGTCGACGACGGCTCGCCGGACGGTACGGGCGCGATCGCAGACGGTCTCGCGGCCGCGGATCCACGCCTGCACGTGCTGCATCGCCAGGGCAAGCAGGGCCTCGGCACCGCGTACCTGGCCGGGTTCCGCTTCGCGTTCGAACGCGGCTACGAACGCGTCTGCGAGATGGACGCCGACTTCAGCCACGCGCCGTGGGACCTGCCGCGCCTCGTGAACGCATCGGCCGACGCGGACCTCGTGATCGGCAGCCGCTACGTGCGCGGCGGCTGCACGATCGGCTGGGACTTCAAGCGGCGCCTCCTGTCGCGCGGCGCCAACGTCTACACGCGCATCGTGCTCGGCACCGGCATCCGCGACAACACGGCCGGCTTCCGCTGCTTCCGCACGACGGCGCTGCAGCAGATCGACCTCGCGGCCGTGGCCGCACAGGGCTACGCGTTCCAGATCGAGATGGCGTTCCGCATCGTGCGCGCGGGACTGCGCGTGCGCGAGATCCCGATCCACTTCGTCGACCGCGCCGTCGGCAAGTCGAAGATGGACGGCAAGATCGCACGCGAAGCGCTGCTGCTCGTGCCGAGACTGCGCGGCAGGGTCAAGAAGCTGCGCAGCGGCTGAACCAGACCGCAGAACCCGTTGCCCGGGGACTCGAGTGCGACGGCTAGACCCTGCTCGCGGCGAGCCGGTCCTGCTCGATGGCGTTGATCATCTTCTCGGTGATGTCGCCGGTCGGATAGACACCTGCGAAGCAGGCCTTGCAGAACTCCATCTCTTTCTTGCCGGCCGTCCGCACGGCGTCCTCCATCTCCTCGACGGTCTGGTAGAGCACGTGGTCGGCGCCGAGCTCCTTCGCGATCTCCTCGCTGCTGCGCCCGCGCGCGACGAACTCGCGCTTGGTCGACATGTCGATGCCGTAGAGGCACGGGAACAGCAGCGGCGGCGAGTACGACGCGAGGTAGACCTTCGTCGCGCCCATCTGACGCGCGATCTTGACCATGTGCCGGCTCGTGTTGCCGCGCACGATCGAGTCGTCGAGGATGATCACGCGCTTGCCTTCGAACTCGGCGCGGATCGGATTCAGCTTCGCGTTGATCGAATCACGCCGCGCCTTGTCGTTCGGCATGATGAACGTGCGGCCGATGTAGCGGTTCTTCACGAAGCCCTCGCGCAACGGCAGCCCGAGCGTCTCGGCCATCGTCTGCCCAGCGGTGCGCGCCGATTCGGGCACGGGGATCACGGCGTCGGCCACGAGCCCGGTGCGCTGGAACGCGCGGCCGAGCCGCCGGCCGAGCTCCATTCGCGCCTCGTAGACGGAGGTCTGGTCGAGGAAGGCGTCGGGGCGCGCGAAGTAGATGTACTCGAAGATGCAGGGCCGATGCGGCTTGGTGCCGACCTGCACGAAGTGCGGCACGCGGTCGCGGCCGATCCACAGCATCTCGCCGGCCTTGAGGTCGCGCACGACCTCGTAGCCGGACACGTCGAGCACGACGGATTCGCTGGCGACCGCGTACCAGGTGCCCTCGGGGGTGACCTTCTTGCCGAAGATGATCGGCTTGATGCCGTACGGGTCGCGGAATGCATACATGCCCTCGCTCATGATGCCGACGACCGAGTAGGCGCCCTTCACGCGATCGAAGACCGCCTTGACGGCCTGCTTCACGTCGTCGACCTGCACGGGCGTGCCGCGGCGCCGCAGCAGCGCATCGGCGAACACGTAGAGCACGACCTCGAGGTCGCAGTTGCTGCCGAGATGGATGTTGCGCTCTTCGAAGTAGGTGGCCCTCAGCTCGTGGAAGTTCGTGACGTTGCCGTTGTGCGCCATCGCGACGCCGACCGGATAGTCGAGCCAGAACGGCTGCACGTCCGAGACCTCGCCGAGGCCGACGGTCGGATAGCGCACGTGGCCGACCGCGAGCGGACCGAGCAGCCGGTGAAGGTGCTTGTCCTGGAACACTTCACGGACGAGCCCGAGACCCTTCTTGGCCTGGAACCTGTCCCCGAAGGTGACGACGCCGGCTGCGTCCTGGCCGCGATGCTGGACCGCGAGCAGTCCGGTGATCACGTCGTAGATCGCGTTCGATTCGGAAGGACCGAAGATGGAGATGAAACCGCACATGAGTGGTTCGGAGCTTACCATCCGCGTCCGATGGCGAATCTATGCAATGTCGACGGCCTGCTCGTTCCGGAGGCCGACGCACGCATCCCCGTTCTCGACCGGGGGTTTCTGTTCGGCGACTCCTGCTACGAGGTCGTGCGGACGGCCGGCGACGTCCCGTTCGGCTGGCCCGAGCACTGGGCGCGGCTCTGCCGGTCGGCCGAGGCAATCCAGATGCAGCTCGACCTCGACGAGGCCGTGATCGCGCGCCGCATCGCCGCGACGCTGAAAGCGGCAGCGCACGGCGACAGCTACGTGCGGCTCATCGTCACGCGCGGCACCGGCGACGCGCCGAACATCGACCTCGCCTACGCGCCGGGCCCGCCGCGCTGGGTCGTGCTCGTGCGCCCGCTGACGGCGATGTCGGGCAAGCCGTCGCGCCTCTGGCTCGTGGACCGGCTGCGCAACGACCGGCGCGCGCTCGATCCGGCGACGAAGAGCGGCAACTACCTGAACAACGTGCTCGGCCTGGCCGAGGCCAAGGCACAGGGTGCGACCGATTGCCTGATGCTGAACGCGGCAGGCTTCGTGACCGAGGCGTCGACGTCGAACGTCTTCGCGCGGATCGGCGGCGTCTGGTGCACGCCGCCGCTCGACGCCGGCATCCTCGCCGGCGTGACCAGAGGCCTCTTGCTCGAGTTCCTGCCGGGCCAGCGCGAACGCGTCGAAGAACGACCGCTGACCGCCGCGGACCTGCAGCGCGCCGAGGAGCTGTTCCTGTCGAGCTCGCTGCGCGACATCGCGCCGGTCACGCACCTGAACGGGCGTGCGCTGCACGGAGGTCGAACCGGCCCCGCGTCGTCGAGGCTGGCGCCGCAGTTCACCGCCTGGATGGCACGCCGGCTCGAAGAGCTCTATGCGCCCGCGTGGCGCCGCCTCGTCGGTGCTGGCTGAACGCGGGTTGAGCAGCTAGTCGAGGATCTCGGTCAGGATCGACTGGATGCGCTCCAGTGCGGTGCGGTAGCGCGCCTTCGCCTGCTCGCTGCCCTTGACGGCCGCGACAATGCCATCGAGCGAGCCATTGAAGGCCGTCGGCGCATCCTTGCGCGGTCGTCCGGGACCGCGCTTGCCGGCCGCCGGGCGACCGGCCTTGGCGCGAGCCGCCTTGCCCTGCCCGCGCGGCGCCGACTTCACGATGCCGAGCAGCGCCTGGGCGCGCCCGAACATGATCGGGAACACCTTGAGTCGCTTCTTTGCCGCGGCTTCGGCTATGTCACCGTACTTCGCGTTCCGATTGCTCTTCAGACTCTCGACGATGAAATCCATCGCGGGGTTCGTCTTCTTCGATGCTGCCATGTGTCACCTGAAACTGCTGCCCGCGCAAACGTCGCGTAGCTGAGTGGGCCCCGTAGTCTCGTGTCACAGGACAATCATTGCAAGACCTGCCTCCGCGAGCGCATGCCGGCGCCGCGATGACCGTCAGTGTTTGACTGTCACGTCCCACGTCTCGCCGGGAGCCAGTATCAGCGACGGCTGTGGCGCGAGGGCCTTCTGCAGTGCGTGCACGTCCTGCAGCTTGACGCGCACGAGGCTCGGATGGGAATGGCAATAGAAGGCATCGTCGAAGACGACGAGCCCGGGTTTGACCTTCTGCACGATCTTCACGGCGTCGGGATTGCGCGACGACAGGATCATCAGCTCGACCGCGCCATCGACTTCCGCTTCGCGCAGGTCGGGGCCGACCAGCAGGACCTTCGGTCCGGACGGGATCTCGATGCGGTAGCTGCAGCTCCACGTCACGGTGCCATCGCGCTGTGGACTGCCGAGGGCCTGCACGCCGGTGCCGTTGCTCTGCGGGTAGGACTTGCCCGGCTCGACGAGCGGCATCTTCTCCATCGGCACCGCGGGAAGGTGGAAGGCGATGTGCGACAGCGTGGGCCGCGGCGGCTGCGCGAAGAACATGCGGATCAGCAGCTGGTCGTTGCGCCGCACCAGGTCCATCGGCTGCGTCAGGATGCAGAACTGCGTGCCGCCCCAGATCCAGTCGGCGAGGTCTGCACCGGCTGGATCGACGACGAAGTTCTTCTGCGGCGTGCGGAAAAGCCAGCCCCCCATCGGCAGGCGGAACAGGCGCAGCGTGGCATCGGGCACGGGATCCTCGGCCAGCTTCGAGACCGACTCGAGGCGTTGGCGCCACCAGCACGGCAGACCTCGCGCCGCGATGCCGGCCACCTCGCGCAGCATGCGGCGATGGATGCGATGGTGGAACTCGAGGAAGTCGACGCGCGGAAACCGCGCGCACTCACCGTCGATCTCCTCGAGCACGGCGAGGCGCTTGCTGCCGCCGGTGGCCTCGGGCGCGCCGGACCCTTCGTAGACCGCGGGCGGCGCCAGCAGCTGGCGGGCAGTCAGCTGCTGCCAGTGTTCGGGCGACGACGACGGCTCCGGCGGCTGGCCCGGCTTCGGCGGGAACTCCGGCACTGCACCCTGCAGCGGTGCCGTGTCGGCGACGAGCATCAGGCTGCCCAGCAACCCCGGGTCGACCACGTTGCTGCACCCGAACGTCCAGCCGAGCCGCGTCTGCGGCATGCGGTCCGTGCTCTCGTCGAAGTCGTTGACGACGATCTGCATGTCGAGCACGAGCGATGCGGCCGGCTTGTGGCCGACCGGCAGGATCTCGACCCAGGGGATCTTCGTCTCGTAGCTCGAGATGCCCTGCTCCTTGTCGTGCAGCACCACGCTGCGCGCCTTGTTGCCGTCGAGCACGCGCGCGGTGCCTCGCATCCGGTCCCACAACACGACTTCGCGGCCCGTCGAGTCGGCGAGCCAGAACTCGCGGTCCTCGCGCCGGCCCGGGTCGGTGCCCAGCGCGCGCGTATTGCGCTCCGGGTCGAACGTGAGCACGACCGAGTCCGCGGCCGGGATCTCGGTCAGCAGCAGCGTGCTCGCGTCGAGCGGGCGGTGCCACTCGTCCTTGACCGCGCACGAGACGTAGAGCGCTTCTTCGTCCCAGAGCATGAACACGACGGCGCTCGCGTCATTGGGGCCGCGCCATGCGTCGAGCGCCGTGCCCGACAGCTGGCGCTTGTCGTCGAGCCGGATCGCCGGCAGCTCCGGCCAGTCGACGAGCGAGCCGTCGATCGCGATCTCTCGCGCACCGCGCGGCAGCACGACCGCCTGGGGCAGCAGCATGGCCCGCGGCGCAGCCTGCGGCGCCCCTGGGGTCTGTGCCAGGGCACACGGAGCGAGAAACAAGAGGCCGAGCAACCTCACGTGCACAGGATCCTCCGCAGACTCAGGTAGTTCATGATCGCGTTCGCAGTCGTCGAGCCGAGCAGACCGAAGCCATGGTGCACGAGCAGGCCGAGCGCCAATCCGTGCAGCAGGCTGATCGGGAGGCACCATAGGCCTCCGATGCCCATATGCAGCAAGACGTAGACGGCAACCGAACCCGGCAGACCAAGTGCATCCTGGACGGCCAGGCGGAACAGAAGCTCCTCGGCAACGGCCCCGGCGATCACGAACGCGATCGTCGACATCTCGCCGACGCGCGTGAACATGCGCCGCATCAGGGCCTCGTAGGCGCGCAGCTTTGCGACCCAGCGCGCCGTGACCGCGAAGACCATCGCACCGCACCATCCGATCGCGAGGCCGAGCCCGGCCGCGAGCCAGGGGCCGTGCTGGCCGATCGCCCGCGCCGGCAGGACCTCGAACCGGTCGCGCATCCAGAGCCACGAGAGAGCCACCAGGATCATGGCCCCGTAGAGCAGGGCGCTGGCCCCGAGCACGGCCCGCGGTTCCTCGACGTCGGAAGGATCCTGGTCCTGGGCGGTCACGGGCACAGCCATCGACAACGGGGCCACGGCCCGAGGACCAGCCGCGGCCGGCCCAGGAAACTCGCGCTCGACACGGCGCCGAAGTGGCGGCTGTCGCGGCTGTCGAACGGGCTGTCGCCGAGCAGGAACCACTTGCCGGGCTCCACGCTGCGCGGCCAGCCGGCCAGCGAGTCACCATGCCACGCGAACGTGTCGTGGAAGACGTGCAGCGACTCGATGCCCAGCGGTCGGTTGCCGATGGCACCGAGATACACGTAGCAGCGGGTGCGGGGCTCCAGCCCCGGCAACCAGTCGAGACGGCGCCCCACGACGTGCATCGCGTCGGCTCTTCCATCGACGACGAAGAACGCGCGGTCGTCGAGCAGGCCGTATTCGATCCGGTGTGCACCGCCTGGCGCCGGCGGCAGCTGCGCGCTGTCGACGGTCTCGCCGTTGCGCCAGAGCTCGAGGCGGCCCGTCGCCGGCTGCCAGTGGAACGTGAGCACCTCGGCGTTCGTGTCGATCGAGCAGAGCAGCTCGACGCTCGGATCGAGCAGCTCGAGGTCCATGCCGCAGTCGGTGACACCGACGTCTTCGCCGACCACGCCGCGCTCTCCGAGCGCGTCGATGTAGGTCGCATCGACCGGCTTGTCGTTGCCGAGGAACCCGCCCGGCACGGCGCGATGCGGATCGAGGCGGCGTTTGCCGCGCGCCTTCTCGCCGAAGATCACGCGCGCGTCGATCGCCGACGCGGCGACGGGGGGCAGGCGCAGCACACCTGCCTCGACGACCGCCGCGCGCAGGTCGAGCAGCCTCGAGTCCTTGCCGGCGGGCCAGGAGGCCCAGCGTACGCGCATCGACCGCGCCGCCAGCGGGTCCTTCGACTCGCGCTCCAGAAGCTGCGCGCTCGGGCCGAGCCAGATGTCGCCCTTCTTGATGTCGATCCAGCACGCGTCCTTGTCGTCGCCGCAGGCAGCGATGCGCTTGACGAGCTGCTGGCCCGGCTTGTCGGGGTGCTCGACGACGACGAGATCGTGGCGCCGGCGAGATGCTGCACTCGCGAGTTTGTCGACGAAGACGACGTCGCCCACCTTCGGGTCCCCGTAGAGCACGGGCTGCATGCTGCCCGAGTCGACGAGATACCGGTCCCCGCACCAGCGCCGCAGCGCCTGGACCGTCAGTACGGCGATCGCCGCGACCGCCAACGCGTCGCGCGCCACCGTCTTGAGCTCGCGAGGCCAGGTCATGAAGCCGGCCGGCTCGGGAAGAACCGTTCGTGCAGCAGCGCGACCGTGCGCGCGAGGTCGGCCGACGCGACGACGAACGCGATCGTGCCGTCGTGCGCGCCCTGGCCCGCGCAGCGCAGCGGGATGCCCGCCTCGGCCAGCGTCGCGAGCGCCGACGCGGCGGCACCGGTCTCCATCGCCTGCGGATCGCCGACCACACCGACGACGGCACGGTCCTCCTCGCAGTGCAGGTCGCCCCAGTACTCGTCGCGGATCGCGGCGAGGCGCGCGAGCGCAGTGGCCTTCGAGCCGCGGTCGAGCGCGAACGACACCGCCGCCTCCGACACCGCGACGGGGCCGACGTCGCAACGCAGCTCGGACAACGCCGCGAACACGCGCGCGAGGAACGCGTGCGACGGCACGAGGCGCTGCGACGTCACCGTGACGAGCACCATCGCGGCTCGATGCGAGATCGCGCGCACGGCCGGCCGGCCAGCGCGCGCGGTCGCTTCGACGATCGTGCCCTCGGCTTCGGAGTCCTGTGTGTTCAGCACACGCAGCGGAATACCACTTTGCATCGCGGGCAACATGGCCGCCGGGTGCAGCACCTTGCTGCCGAGCGCCGCGAGCTCGCAGACGACTTCGAAGCTGACGCTGCGGATCGGCAACGCGCGCGGCACGAGGCGCGGGTCCGCCGTGCGGATGCCGTCGACGTCCTTCCAGATCTGGATCTCGGCCGCGCCGACCGCGACGGCGAACAGCGCCGCCGAGTAGTCGCTGCCGTTCCTGCCGAGCGTCGTGATGTTGCCCTGCGCGTCGGCGGCGATGAATCCCGTCACGACGGGCACGCCTTCGACCTCGGCCAGGAACGCGGCGATGCGCCCATCGTCGGGCAGCGGGCGCGCGCGGCCGAACGCACTGTCGGTGCGCAGGCCGGCGGTGAACGCGTCGACGGCCACGGCCGGCACGCCACCCTGGCGCAGCGCGGCCGCCACCGTTCGCGCGCAGCACCGTTCGCCGAAGCTCGCGATCAGGTCGAGCGCGCGCGGACTCGTCTGGCCGACGAGGCGGAGCCCGCGCGCGAGATCCTGCAGCTCGGCGAGCAGCGGATCGAGCAGGTCGGTCGCCAGGCCGAGGTCGCGCAGGATCTCGCGGTGGCGCGCCGCGATCGCGCTGGTGTCCGCGTCGCCACTCGCAGCGCGCTGAGCCGTGGCCAGCAACGCGTCGGTGACACCGGCGTGTGCCGACACGACCACGACCGGCCGGCGGTCGACCTGCCGGCGCACGATCTGCACGACCTGGCGGATCGTCCTCGCGTCGCTGACGGAGGTGCCGCCGAACTTCATCACGATCACGCCCCGATCATGCAGCGATGGAGCGCCAGCGTCGAGACGGGCCGGCCTGGAGACGACACAAACCTCGAGAAGGGGACAGCCCCGTCTTCGCGAGCGCCGCGAGCGTGCATAATGCCACGCCATCATGCGCATCGCGGATCTCATCCACGACTGGAACCAGACCAGCGGCACGTTCCGCCCCTCCCGCCCCCTGCAGTTCGACGACGAAACGCTGCGCGACGGCCTGCAGTCGCCCGCCGTCAGCGATCCGCGGCTCGAACAGAAGATCGACCTGCTCGAGCGCATGGACCGGCTCGGCATCCACACGGCGAACGTCGGGCTGCCCGGCGCCGGCGGGCGCCCGCGCGAAGACATCTTCCTGCTCGCGAAGCACATCGCCGACCGGCGGCTGCGCATCGGCGCGAACGTCGCGTGCCGCACGGTGGTCAGCGACATCGAGCCGGTCGTCGAGATGACGCAGCGCGCGGGCATCCCGATCGAGGTCTGCGCGTTCATCGGCAGCAGCTACATCCGCCAGTACGCGGAGGACTGGACCCTCGAGCGCATGCTGCAGAACACGCGCGAAGCGCTGTCGTTCGCGCAGAAGCACGAGCTGCCGGTCATGTACGTGACCGAGGACACGACGCGCGCGCGGCCCGAGACGATCCGCGCGCTCTACAGCACGGCGATCGAGCTCGGCGCGCGACGCCTGTGCGTCTGCGACACGGTCGGCCATGCAACGCCGCAGGGCACGCGCGCGGTCGTGCGCTTCGTGCGCGAGCTCGCCGACGAGCACGACAAGACGCTCGGCGTCGACTGGCACGGCCACCGCGACCGCGACCTCGGCATCGCGAACTGTCTCGCCGCGATCGAAGCGGGCGCCGACCGCGTGCACGGCACGGCGCTCGGCGTCGGCGAACGCGCCGGCAACGCGCCGATGGACCTGCTGCTCGTCAATTGCCGGCTACAGGGCTGGATCGACAACGACCTGCGCACGCTGCCCCAGTACGTGGCCGCCGCCGCGAAGGCGCTCGAGGTCTCGATCCCGCACAACTATCCGGTGCTCGGCGCCGACGCGTTCGAGACCGGGACCGGCGTGCACGCTGCCGCCGTGATCAAGGCCTTCAAGAAGGGCGACACCGACCTCGCCGACTCCGTGTACTCCGGCGTGCCGGCGCACCTCGTGGGGCTCGAACAGCGCATCGCGATCGGCCCGATGGCCGGCAAGTCGAACGCCGCGTACGTGCTCGAGCGGCTCGGCATCGAGGCAACCGAGGAGCGCGTGCAACGCGTCCTTGCCGCTGGCAAGTCCAGCAAGCGCCTCTTGACCGACGACGAGGTCCGGCGGGCCGCCTCGCCCTGAAACCCCGCGCCTCGGCATCAAGTTGGGATTGTGAAGGTCCGATGACTCCCCGCACCGGAGGAGCATGGAACCAGTCCTGGACATGAGCGTCGTCGAGGAGTTGCTGTCGTTCACGGACGACGGCGACCCCGAGCTCCTGCTGGACTTGATCCTGATGTTCCTCGACGACGGCCCGGCCAGGATCCAGGCGATCACCGAGGGCCTCGCGGTCGGCGACTTCCCGAAGATGGAGCGCGCGGCCCACTCGCTGAAGGGTTCCTCGGGCAACCTCGGGGCCAAGCAGCTGCAGGACACCTGCGACAAGATGCAGGCCGCGACGCGCCACCACCGGCTCGAGGAGTCGCGCAAGCTGGCGGTCGAGCTGACACAGCACTTCGCGAAAGCCGAGATCGCGCTGCGCAAGCTGCACGCGAGCTACAAGTCGTAGCCGCGGTCCCCTAGCTCACGGATCCGCCGACGCTGGCGCGCTTTGCGCGGGTGCGTGGCTTCGGGCCCGGCGCCTTGCCGTTGGACGGCTTCCGGGCGTTCGCCTGGGGGATCGGAACCGCCTTCACGACCGCGGCCACGGATTCTTCAACAGCTGGGACCTCGATCGGCACGACGGGCGCCACCTCGGGCTCCCAGTCGGCGGCCTGACCGCGGTAGATGCAGCGGTGGCACTTGTGGAAGAAGGTGCGCTGGCGGGCCTGGCAGACGTCTACCCCGATCCGATGAGTGATCAGCGGAGGTGGAGCGGAGCCTGCGGTGGAGGGGCAGTCTCTCATCGCTTGGATGGGGGTAATGGCAAGTGAGAGCACAACCTTCGACCGCAAAGAGTAGGAGTCTTTAGGTGAGGGTCAACGACGCGCCGACCCTACATGGCGCCTGAACAGGTCGCGGCAGGTCGCGACCGCGGCCGGCGCCATGTGGCTCGAACGGGACAGCTCGAAACAGACCGGCCCACCGTAATAGCCTTGCGAGAGCGCTGTTAGCACGCCTCCGAAGTCAACGTCGCCGGCGCCGGGCAGCAGGTGTTCGTGGCGGCCGCGATGCATGTCCTCGAGGTGCACTTGGGCCAGAAACGGCACAACTGCCGCCACGACGCCCGCAGGCTCCCCCTCCCAGACCGCGTAGAGGTGGCCGATGTCGAGGGTCAGCGACGGTGCTGCCTCGCCGAGCGCCGTCTTCACGCGCTGCCAGTCGGCGACGGTCTCGACGGCCATGCCCGGCTCCGGTTCGAGCGACGGCTCGAGCCCCTCGCTGCGGATGCGCCGGCAGGTCTCGCGGATCCCGTCGAGCATCCACGCTTCACTGCCCGGTCCCGGCGCCGCGTCGATGCCGGTCCAGAACGACACCACGCGCGCGCCGAGCCGGGAGCCCATCGCCGCGACGCGGCTGTAGAAGTCGAGCCGCCGCTGCCGCGCGTTCGGGTCCCGCGTCATCAGCGTGGGCTCGTGCTTGCGCTCGGCGTCGAGCAGGAAGCGCGCGCCGGTCTCCATCACGGGCAGGAGGCCGAGCTCGCGCAACCGCCGCGCGCATTCGTCGAGGTCGCGGTCGCTCGTGCGGTCCGGATCGAGGTGGCAGGTGTCCGGCGTGATCGCGATCGCCTCGTAGCCGTGCCGCGCGAGCAACGCCAGGGCCTCTTCGAAGCGGTGGTTCTGGAGGCTGTTGCTGTGATAACCGAGCAGCATGCGCATCGCCTGGAGGCTGCCCGCCCAGCGTATCAGCCGAACCGTGCGTCGGGTGCGATGTGGTGCCCGCGGACGAACTCGCCCGCGGTCATGTTGCGGCCGTTGTCGGGCTTGATGCGCGTGATGCGGTAGAGGTCCTTGCCCGTGCAAACGCGGATGCCCTCTTCGCCGGACGACTGCAGGCCGCCCGGAATGCCCATGCCGTAGAGGTCCTTCTCGACGATGCCCGCCATGACGATGAAGCGCTTGTTGCCGAGGCGCGTCTGCGCGCCAGGCTTCGGCGTCATCGCGCGCACGAGCAGGTCGACCTCGGTGGCGGGCAGCTTCCAGTTGATCAGGCCGTGTTCCTTCTCGACCTTCGGCGCGTAGGTCGCCTTGCCGTGGTCCTGCGGCGTGTAGGTCTCCTTGCCCTTGCTGATCAGCCCGAGCGCCTCGACGAGCGCCACTCCCGAGAGCTCGGCGAGCCGGACACGCAGCTCGCCGCTGTTCTCGGCCGGGCCGATCGGCGTCTTCTTCGCGAGCAGGATGTCGCCGGCGTCGAGCTGCTCGACGATGCGCATGATCGTGACGCCGGTCTCCGCGCAGCCATCGCGGATCGCGCGCTGGATCGGCGCCGCGCCGCGGTAGGCCGGCAGCAACGACGCGTGTGCGTTGATGAGTTTCTTCGGCGGCAGCTGCAGCAGCTCGGGCTTCAGGATCACGCCATAGCTGACGACGACGCCGATGTCGGGCTTCAGCGCCTTCAGCTCGGCGAGGAACTCACCCGCGTGCGGATCGGCCGGCTGCTTGCAGGGCAGGCCCAGCTCCTGGGCCGCCAGCTTGACCTCGCTGTCGTAGATCTTGCGCCCGCGGCCGCGCGGAGCATCCGGCTTGCTCACGACGAGCGCTGGTGCAAAGCCGCCTTCCTTGAGTGCCTTCAGCGAGGGGATCGCGAAGTCGCTGCTGCCGAAGAAAACGATGCGCACGAGTGCCTGCTGGGGGGATCTCGATGGACCCAGCCGGAGGTTCACTCACGGCGGGGGGGTCGAACCGTAGCGGCAGGCCGGCAGCGGGGCAAAGGTTGATCCCGGTCGCGACGGACCCGCGGTGGTCCTGGCGATCCCTTGACCTCGCAGGAAGTCGGGTTGTGTGCGAGCTGGCCGAGTCGTTACATCGCTGCCTGCAATGGCCAGCCCGCCGGTCGAACCCCATCCGAGCCTCGCCCCGTTCGAGCCCGCAGCGACGCGCTCGCTGACCGTGTTCGGCTGCCGCGTCGAGCTCGTGCTCGTTCCGGCCCGCAAGGCGCGCCGGGACCGCGCCACGAGCGATCGGCCCGCCTTCGTGCGTTGCCCCGCCTCACGCATCGTGCGCGAAGAGGCCTTCTGGTGCTCCGAAGGCCTCGCGCTCACGCCGAATCGGTACCCGTTCGCACACCAGCAGCGCATCCTCTGGCCTGTGCTGCCCGTGCGCGATCCGGACCTCGGCCTCTGGGTCGCGGCCGCCGACTGGGCCGACCGCTGCAACGGCACGGCGCTCGTCAACAACATCGGGTCGGCGGCCACGATCGCGCGGGCCCACGTGCACCTGCTGCCCGAACGCCTGCCGTTCCTCGGCGCCTTGCCCGAGCGGCGCTGCGAGCTCGACCTCGTCGACCTGCCCGGCTCGGCAGAACTCGTCGTCAAGGACGCGCCGTTCTGCCTGCTCGGCGTTCGCGGCCCGGCCCCGGCCCGCGCCGAAGCGCTGCTGCGGCTCGCCGAGGCGAGGCTCACGCCGGCCTGCAACGTCGTGCTACAGGACGGCACGGCATGGGTCTACCCGCGCAGGATCGAGACGCCGGCTCCGCACTTCCGCGCGGCGCTCGGCGCAGCGGAGGTGTGGGGGCGATGGTGCTACGTCGACGAGGAACCGTTCGCGGCCGCGACGGGCGCCGATCTCGAACAGGCGCTCGTGGCCGCCGGCAGCGAACCGCTGCGGCGCTAGAGACCCTCGGCGCGCATCGCTTCGTCCGCGCCCAACCCGATGTCGCGCACGACGGCGACGCGATCGTCGTCGCCGAGGCGGACCGTGCCTTCGCTGAGCTGCAGCACCATGCGGTCGCCGACCGGCGCATAGTGCATGCACCCCTGCGGCACGCCGTGGCTGACCTCGAGGCGGCGCTCGTCCATCGCGGCGAGCAGCACCTCGAACGGCCGCGTGCCGGGCACCCACTTCTCGGCCATCAGCAGGCCATGCCCCGGCAGCACCGTGAACACGACGGTGCGCGGATCCTGCGGGTCGCGCAGCGCCTGCGACTGCGCGAACGCATCGGTGACGCCTCGAGCCTGCGCTTCGGTCGAGCACGACACGAGATAGTGGAAGTACGGCACGTCGAGCGGCACGTACTCGACCGTGCGCGGGTCGTAGGCGACGACGCCGCGATGCCCATGCAGTTTGCTGCGCACCACCGGCGCCTCGACGTCGATGCCGAAGCTCGCGTGCGGGCGCCGGCGCGGCAGGCGCTGGTCGATCGACTCGAACTCGACGGCCTCCGACGACGGCGGATCGTTGCGCAGCCCCTCGACGGTGCGCACGCAGACTCCCTTGCCGTCGGGCAACAGCCCCGTGATGACCGCGAGGTCGTCCTCGTAGAGGCTCGCCTTCACGACCGGATGCTTGCTGCCGGTCACCGTGACGATCTGTGCTTGGATCACGGGATCCCACGTGCCGAAGCAGCCTTCGCTGTACTGCTGGGCCACGGAGCCCGTGATCGACGGCACGTCGACGAGGTCCGCGATCAGCACCATCTTCGTGAAGAACTGCCTCACGCCGAGCTCGCGCGAGGTGCGCAGCATCGCGCGCGGCGCCTTCGACCGCTGCCACACCGCGCGTGGAACCGGCTCCGCGACGACTTCGTGGTTCGTGACCTCGTGCGTGCTGAGGTGCGTCGCGATGCGCATGGCGATGTTCGCGAGCAGGCCGTCGGCGCTGCGCGCGTCGATGCGCGGGTAGGCCCCCGCGAGGTCGAACAGGTAGGCCGCTTCGACCTCGTCCTCGCCGACGACCATGACGACGCGCAGGCTCTTGCTCTGCGCCTGCAGCAGCCGGGCCACGCACATCATCGCGCCGCCGCGGTTGCCCTGGTCGCACAGCACCTGCCACGCGTTCGCCGACAGGCCCGGCAGCGCGAAGTCGGCTGGATCGGCCGGCGTCCTGGCCAGCGCCGCATCGAACCTGCGCAGCAGCTCGTGCAGCTGCGCTTGCGTCACCTGCACGAACGTGTAGGTCGACGGCTTGCCGGCGAGGCCGTAGCGCTTCCTGCCCGTGAACAGCAGCGCTTCGCGCCACGACAACGGCTCGTGCAGGCGCGCCGTCGTGACGAACGCGTCGGTCCTCGCGTCCGGCGTCGCGCTCCATTCGTGCCCCTGCCCGCGCATCGCGTGTTCGATGCCTCGCAGCACACGGTCGAGCAGCGGCGTCGAAGGACCGCGCACGGCCGCGATGTGCACCCGGCGCAGAAAGGAGTGCAGAGGCGGCGAGGCGGAGAGCTTCACGGGAAGGCAGCTTAGTGGCGCCCGCGCGCGCGCTCAAGGCAACTGCTCGCGGCCGGGCAGGCGCAAGACGCGGACGAGAAAGTCGCCGAGCCGCGGCGAAATCACGTCGCTCCAGAGCAGCAGGCGGCAGCGCCAGGGCACGACGACCTCGGCGCTGCGCCGGCGGATCGCGCGCACGATCGCCTGCGCGACCACGACCGGCGGGATCTTTGCGGAGATGGCAGGCACACGCAGGTTGGCGACCATCCGCGTGTCGACGCGGCCCGGGAACACCGTGCAGACGTGCACACCGCGGCCGTGCAGCGTTTGCCGCAACGCCGCGGCGTACGCTGCAACGGCCGCTTTGGCGGCCGCGTACGCGCCTTCGTGCGGCATCGGCTTCCTCGCGTCGAACGACGTCACGAACACGAGATGGCCCGAGCCCTGGCCGAGCAGATGCGGCAGGCTCGCCGCGGCGAGATGCACGGCGCCGAACAGGTTGACCGCGAGTGCCGCGTCGAAGTCCGACCGCGTGAGGTCCGTATCGGGCTTGCGCACGAAAGTACCCGCGTTCGCGACGACGACGTCGAGCCGGCCGAACGCCGCGAGAGTTGCGGCGACGAGCCGTTCGACCGCGGCGTGGTCGGACACGTCGCATCGGAACGCGACCGCCGTGCCACCCTGCTGCCGGATGCCTGCGGCGACGCGTTCGAGCTGCTCGAGGTCGCGCGCCGCGAGCGCCACCGAGCAACCCGCCGCGGCGAGCTCGACGGCGAGTGCTTCGCCGATCCCGCTCGATGCGCCGGTGATCAGCGCCGTGCTGCTGGCTGTCGACCTGGGACTCTGGCTGCTGTCGGTCACGACGACGTGGAGGCGCCGCAGTATGCTCCCCGCGGCGATGCCGCGCGACCTCGCTGGATCGAATCAGGGACCACTACGGATCATCGCCAACCCGAGGGCAGGACAGGGTCGCGGCAGGAAGCGCGCCGATCGACTCGCCGTCGAGCTCCACCGCATCGGCCTGCCTTGCACGATCGCATTCACGGAGGGCAGCGGTCATGCGCAGCAGCTCGCGGCGGCCGCGGCCGGGCCCGTCGTGGTCGTCGGCGGCGACGGCACCGTGCACGAAGTCGTGAACGGGCTCGTTGCGCGCGACGGCAGCCTCGGACCACTCGCGGTGCTGCCGAGCGGCAGCGGCGACGACTTCGCGGCCAACGCGCGCTTTCCCGCGGATCCGGCTGCGCTGGCCGAGCAGCTTCGTCGCGCGACGCTGCGTGCGATCGACGTCGGCGCTGCCGAGATCGAATGCGAACGCGGCCGCGTGCACCGCCGGTTCGCCAACAACCTGGGTCTCGGCTTCGAAGCCGAGGTCGCGCTCGCCGCGGCGCGGACACGCTGGCTGCGCGGCCGGTGGCTCTACCTCGCGGCCACGCTGAAGGCGCTGCGCCATCAGCGGAGCGTCGATTGCACGATCGAGTGCAAGAGCACCCAGGGGACGCACGAGCAGGGCAACGGGTCGATCGACGAACGGCGGCCGCTCTTGTTCGCGTCGATCTGCAACGGCGGCACGGTCGGCGGCGGTCTGTGCTTCTCGCCCGACGCGCGCATCGACGACGGCATGTTCGACGTGCTGACCGTCGGGTCCGCTTCGCGAACGCGGACGCTGGCCCTGTTGCTGCGCCTGCTGCGGCGAAACCACCTGTTCGATCCGCGCGTGCGGCTCACGCGCTGTGTGGCCGCGTCGATCGTGCCGTCGGAGCCCGTCGCCTGCGCGATGGACGGCGAAGGCATCGCGGCGCGCGTGACTGCCGTGCGCGCCGGCGTCGCCGAGCAGCGCCTGCTGCTCTTTGTCTGAAGGCGACCGGCAACGCGGCCAACGCGGCCACGTCGCCGACGAAAACCGGCCACACGACACCGCCGCGGCGTTCCGTTGTTAGGTCCGTGCCTGCGGGAGGGCGTGTGCTACTCTGTCCGCCCAACATGGATCCCCGGATCGAACGAGCCCGCGCGATCGTCGAGCACGAGGCCGCCGCGGTGCGACAGGTTGCGGAGCGCGTCGGTCAGCCATTCCTGCAGGTGCTCGACATGATCCTCGCGCTGCGCGGGCGGGTCGTCACCGCGGGCATGGGCAAGGCCGGCTTCATCGCGCAGAAGGTCTCGGCGACGCTGGCCTCGACCGGCACGCCGTCGATCTTCCTGCACCCGGCGGAAGCGATCCACGGCGACCTCGGCCGCGTCGACGCGGGCGACCTGCTGCTCGCGTTCTCGAAGTCCGGCGAGACCGAGGAGCTGCTCGTGATGCTGCCTCACGTGAAGGCCGTCGGCGTGCCGCTCGTCGCGATCACGCAGGAGCGCGACTCGACGCTCGGCCGGCACAGCGACCTCGTGCTCGAGCTCGGCCGCATCGACGAATCGGGTCCGTTCGGGCTCGCACCTAGTGCGTCGACGACCGCGATGCTGGCGCTCGGCGACGCGCTGGCACTCGTCGTGCAGGAGGGCCGCCGCTTCGGGCCCGACGAGTTCGCGCGCTTCCATCCGGGCGGTGACCTCGGCCGGCGCCTCATGAAGGTCGGCGAGCTGATGCGCACCGGCAACCGCAACCCGACCGTGCAGAGCGGCGCGAACGTGCTGCAGGCGATCGAGGTCATGACGCGCACGCCGGGGCGGCCCGGTGCGACGAGCGTCGTCGACCGCGACGGCAGGTTGCTCGGCTTCTTCACGGACGGCGACCTCCGCCGGCTGATCGAACGCGGGCTGCAGAACCCGCGCGAACGCCGCATCGACGAAGCGATGACGCGCAATCCGCGCTCGATCCGCGCCGACACGTTCGCGCTCGAGGCCCTGGCACTGCTGCACCAGTTCGCGATCGACCAGCTCCCGGTGGTCGACGCCGACAACCGCCTGCTCGGCCTGCTCGACGTGCAGGATCTCCTGAATCTGAAGATCGGATGATGCCGAACGCACCCGTGCCCGGCCGGCCGCTGCCCGAGCGCGCGACGCTCGCGAACATCGAGTTCCTGCTGCTCGACGTCGACGGCGTGCTGACCGACGGCCGCATCCACTTCGATCGCGAGGGCAAGGAGTACAAGTCGTTCCACGTGCACGACGCCGCCGGGCTCGCCTACTGGCACCGCTCGGGCGGCCGCTCGGGCTTCCTGTCGGGCCGCGGCGGCGACATCGTCGAGCGGCGCGCGCGCGAGCTCGGCGTGCACGAAGTGATCCTGAACCGCCTCGACAAGGGTGCGGCGTTCCAGGAACTGCTGGCGCGCCAGCGCCTCGACGCACAGCGCATCGCCTTCGTCGGCGACGATCTGCTCGATCTGGTCGTGCTGCGCCAGGTCGGCTTCGCCGCGACCGTGCCCGAAGCGCGCGCCGAGGTCGTCGCCGCAGCCCATTACGTGACGGCGCGATCGGCTGGCTTCGGCGCTGCGCGCGACGTGATCGAGCAGCTGCTCGGCGCAAGGGGGCGCTGGCACGAGATCGTGCAACGAGGAGGCCAGCTGTGAAGCGGCTGCTCGCGTTCCTGCTGCTGCTCGGCGGCGGCATCGCGCTGCTGCTGCTCGCGATCGGCGACGAAGCCGCGGTGCGCGCCAACGGCTCGTCGCGCACGGCTCCGCCGGCGCCGCCGGCGACCGGCATCGAGATCAAGCAGGGCAGCAGGGTCGGCGCCACGGTGTCGAGCAGCGGCTCCTTCAGGAAGCCCCACTACCGCACGATCGTGCTGCCCGACGGACGCGAGAAGAAGGAGGAGACCTTCATCCTGAACGCCAAGGACAGCAAGACCGTCGACGCGGGGCGGCAACAGCTCGACGGCGTCGAGGTGCAGCTGTTCGAGGACGGCAAGCACGCGGCGGACCTGCTCGCGCGCCAGGCGTTCGTCGAGCTCGGCCGCGACGCGAACGGCCAGCCCGAACTGCAGCGCGACAAGGACGTCGACCTGCGCGACGCCGTGTTCGTGACCAGGCCCGACAGCCGGATGCCCGGCGTGCGACTCGAGATCGGCGACGCGCGCGCGAGGGTCGGCGACCTCGAGCTCGTGATCAAGACGGCGCCCGAGCAGCCCGTGCTGCTCGTCGTCGGTGGCGCCGCCGAGGGTGGCGCCGACGGCCGGCCGGCGGAGCCCGAAGACAAGCGCAATGCGAGGCGCAGGGGCACGCTGCGCGGCAAGGGGCTCGAGGCCCGCCTGCCGCGCGATGCCCGCAGCGAGATGCAGCGCGCCGAGATCCTGATCCGGCGCGACCCCGTGCTCGAGACCGGCGGCGCCGTCGTGCAGTCCCGCGGCAGCATGCGCTACGAGGAGGACATGAAGGCGGGCACGGCGCGCGTCACGCTCGCCGACGGCGTGCAGCTCGACCTGCGGCGCGGCGTCTCGATGTCGGGCCTCGGCGACGTCAAGTCGACGGCCGACGACGGCAGCGGCATGTTGTCGCACGTCCGCGGCGACCAGTTCACGGGCTGGCTGCTGCGCAGCAGACAACTCGTCGAAGGCCGCGAACGCAACGAGCTCGTCTGGCGGCGCCTCATGGTCACCGGCGCGCCCGCGTCGGTCGACGTGGCCGGCGGGCGGCTCCACACGCCGCGGATCACGGTGCTGCCCGGGCCGTTCGGCGAGCCGTTCCTCGTCACGGCCCACGGCGGTGAGTCGCGCGTCGAGCAGACGACGCTGCGCGAAGGCAGCAAGCAGAAGGAGCTCTTCACGGGCGTCTCGCCGCAGCGCATCCACCTCGCGCGCCCGGCCGACTTCGCGGGGCCGCTGCATCGCTCGTTCGGGTTCCCCGAGTGGACGCTAGGGCCGTTGAACGATCTGCGCATCGTCGCGTTCGAGGGCGGCTCGCGCATCCACAGCGCGTCCTCGACGCTCGAGGCCAGCGACGGCCTGCAGGCCTTCGGCAGCGAAGGCTCGGACCACGCGATTGCGCGCGGCTTCGGGAACGTGCGCATCGAGCAGAAGGCGAAGAAGGACGGCGACGCCGACCTCGTGGCCACTGGCAACGACGGCTTCTGGCTGCGCACGACGGAGGACTCCGAGCTGCTGCGGCTCGGTCCGCCGGCGGCGGACCTCGCGGACGAACGCGCATCCTGGCGTTCGCATCGCTACGACGTGCAGCACGGTGGCATGAGCCTGGCTGGCCAGGGCGCGGCCCAGTTCGAGCGCACCGGCGAGCGTGACGGCAAGCGTGACGGCAAGCGCTCGCGCGAACGTGTGGACCAACGCACGCGGGTCTGGCTGCGCGCTCCAGCAGCCGAGATCTCGGGGCGCCTCACGAAGCAGGGCCTCGACCTCACCGGCGTGCGCCAGCTCGAGGCCACGATCGAGGACGAGCAGGTCACCGCACTCGACGTCGCGGGCCTGCCCGTGCGGACCGCGATCGTGCGCGGCGAAGAGACCGTGCACGCGGCGACGCCGCGCCTGCTGCAGATCGGACCGCAGTCGCTGCGGCTGCTCGGCGCTTCGGCACCCGACCCGGGCAGCCTCTGGCGCGACCTTCCTGCGCAGCACGCGCGGCCGACGCTCGACGTCGTCGTCGCGGCGTCCACGAAGGCACCCGGCAAGCGCATTGCGGTGGTCGGTCCGCAGATCGACGTGCATCACCTCGGGCGCACCGCAGCGTTCGTCGACGCCACGGCTGTCGACGGCCTGCGACCGACGGTGACCGCGCAGTTCGAGAACAAGGATGGGAAACCACCGACGACGGCGTCCTTCGATGCGGCGCGCCTGCGCCTGCTGCCGTTCGCCGTGACACCGGAGACGCAGCAGATGCACACGGGTGCTCTGCGCAGCGTGTTCGGCGACCTCGCGTTCCACACGCTCGGCAAGCCGTGGCTGATCGTCGACGACGTGCGCAGCTTCCGCCTCGAGGACGAGCAGCTCGGCCTCGTCGAAGGGCAAGGCACGCGCCTGTTGCTCTCGGAGGGTGCTCTGGCCGGAGTGTTCTTCGGCGATCCCGATCGCGGCACGCCAGCCGAGGTGCGACGCACGCACAAGGGGCGCCTGATCACGACGAGCGGTGCGAGGGTGCGCTTCTTCCACGAGAAGGAACCGCGCCTGCAGGCGTTGCGCACGTTCACGGGCCGCTCCCCGCACCTCCTGCCGACGGTCACGGTGCACGAGCCCGGCAAGAAGGGTCTCTTGTCGCACCTGAGAGCCGTCTGCCGCGGCGACATCGAGGTGCTGCCCGAGTCCGTGGTCTGCCATGGTCCCGTCACGGCGCAGGGCATCCGCGAGGACGGCAGCGACGATCCCGACGGCGTGCACCTCGAGGCCGGGAACCTGATCATGGAGCGCGATGGCGAGGGCGGCCAAATCGTGCGCGCGTTGTGCAAGAACGTGAAGGCGGAGTACTCGGGCATGACCGCCAGGAGCGCGTCGCTCGAGCTCGACCACAAGTTCAGCCGCCTGATCGCACGCGATCCCAACGACGCCGTCGTCACGTTGCCGAAGGGTCGCACGCTGACCGCGCCGCGCATCGAGGTCAACTACGAGACCTGGTCGTTCGATCTCCACCACGGCGGCTTCGCGCAGAAGAACCCGGAAGGACCAGGCCGGTGAAGCCGCGGCTGCCGTACTGGCTGCCGGCAGCCTGCTGCGTTGCGTTCGGCAGCGTCGTTCGCGCACAGGGCCAGCCCGCGCCGCCGCCGCCGGCCGGTCCCCCGCAGGGTCATTCGATCACGGCATCGGACCTCAGCTACCGACTCGACGGATACCGGATGCTCCTCGAGGATCGCGAGGACTACACCGAGACGCACCTGCTCGGCGGGTTCCGCTTCCAGGCGCCCGGATTGAAGCTCGACGTGCGCGGCATGAACGCGCTCGTGCTGACCGATCGCGAAGGCGTGCGGTCGCTGCTCGACCAGACTTCCTCGTCGGGCCTGCCGCGCCGCGGCATCCCGACGCCGCCTGCGCGCCGCCTCCTGTCCCCCGAGCAGATCCGCGAACGGCTCGACCGCACGCTGCACGCCGTCGGCCGCCCCGAGGGCCTGCCGCCGGGCCGAGCGAGCGAGCAGGCGATCGACGCGTTCCGCTACCTGTACTTCGAGGGCGGTGTCACGGTCGTGCGCGACGGGCTCGAGGTCATGCGCTGCGATCGCATGTGGATCTCGCCGCTCGACGACCGCATCGTGGTCGAGAACGCCGAGCTGCGCTACGTGTCCGGCAAGGCGCTCGACAACCAGCTCACGGTGCGCGGGCCGCGGCTCGTCAAGCAGGGTGGCCGCTGGACCGGCCGCGACGTGACCGTGACGACGTGCACGGCCGCCGAGCCGCACGCGGCGTTCGCCGTCGGTGAAGCGGAGATCATCGAGCGCCCCGGCGAGTTCGAAGTGATCCTGCGCGGCCAGACGCTGCAGATCGACGGCACGAGCGTGCTGCCGCTGCCCGACGCGCACATCTTCACGGGCAGCCAGAGCGAGTTCCCGATCAAGCGCGTCGGCGCCGGCTACTCGAAGAAGGAAGGCGTGCGCAGCGAGATCGTCGTCGGCAGGCCGTGGAACCAGGTCGGCGGTCGCCTGCACAACTGGCTGCTCGGGCGCCCCGAGCACGAGTTCCGCGGCGAGTGGGAGCTCGGCGTCGGCTGGATCGAGGAGCGCGGCGTGCCGCTCGAGGGCGCTTTCTCCTACGGCGCCGAAGGCGTCTACGAAGGCCGCACTCGGGGCTTCTGGCTCGACGACAGCGGCACGAACCTGCGCGAGATCCAGACCAACTTCGACGGCAGCCCGATCGACAACCAGAACCGCGGCCTCGTCAGCAGCCAGAACCGCGTGCACTTCGGCACGTCGACGCATCTCGACCTCGTGGCCTTCCACGCCGCGGACCCGGCCGTCTACTCGGAGTTCTTCGGCGGCGAGTACCGGACCAGCGAAGTGCCCGAGACGAGCGGCTACCTGCACAGCGCCGACGGCAACCGCCTGCTGACCATCGGGGGGCGCTTCAACCTCGACGAGTTCAGCTACCGCGACGACAGGGCACTCGCCGAGCGCTTCGTCGAGGAGCTGCCCGTGCTCACGTACCACTGGCTCGCGCAACCGATCGCACAGACGCCGTGGGGCACGCCGATCGTCGTCGACCTCGCGACCGAGATCGGGCAGCGCCGCAGCGACTACGACGATCTCGCCGGCACACGCGTCGCCGACCGCACGCTGCGCGCCGACCAGAACGTCGAGCTCTCGGCACCATTCCATCTCGGCGCTCTCAACCTCCGCCCTTTCGCGGCCGCGCGCGGCACGTTCTACGACAACACGATCGACGGCGAGAGCGAGGGCCGCATCGCCTACGAAGCCGGCGTGCAGATGGGCACACGCTTCTCGCGCACGTGGTCGGGGCAGGACGAAGACGGGCCCTACGCGGTCCGTCACGTCGTGGCGCCGCGCGTCAGCTACCTGAACCGCTTCCGCGTCGACGACGCCCCGAGCGAGTTCTTCATCTTCGACGGCGTCGACTCACTGAGCGAGAAGGAGCTCGTGCGCGTCGAGGTGCGCAACCTCGTGCAGACGATGGTCACGACCGAGACCGGGCGCGAGGCGCGCGACTTCGTGTTCCTCGACCTCGCGCAGGACGTTTGGCCCGACGAGGACCGCGACAACGGCGGCGACACGCTCGGACTCTTCTACTACGACCTGCTGCTGCGCCCGCGCTTCCAGTGGCTGCCGTTGCAGACGTTCGCGCTGGCCGTCTACGGCGACCACGACTGGGAGGACGGCCTGCGCACGTTCGACGGCGAGCTCCAGGTCGGCAGGATCGCCGGCATCACGTGGACCGGCGACTACCGGACCGACAGCGTCGTCGACGGCGCCGTCGGTCTGACCGGCAGCACGCGGCTCATGGATCGCTGGGACGTCTACGCAGGTGCCCAGCGCGACCTCGATCTCGACCAGTGGCTCGGCTACTCGTTCGGCCTGCGCCGCAACGACCACGACTGGTCGATCCTGCTGTCCGCGAGCTACAACCCGTACTCGGACGAGACGACGTTCCAGCTGCAGTTCCTGCCGCGCTTCGGCGGCATGAACAGCGGCCGCCGCGATCGCTTCGGCGGCGCCGACATCGCGGGCAACTTCGCGACCGCTTACTGACGGCCAGCGCGGAGCGGCCCACTGCCACGTCTGCCCACCCACGATGTTGGCAAATCTAATATCGGATATTAGATTTTCTAATATGAGGTACGTCGAACGCGAGCTCTCGACACCGTTGCGCCGGGCTGCCGCCAGCTTCCCGGCCGTCGTCCTGACCGGGCCGCGTCGGGCTGGCAAGACCGTGCTGCTGCGAAGGACCTTTCCGGATGCGAGCTACCATCTGCTCGAAGCCCCTGACACCGTGGCCCGTTTCCGGGCGGATCCGCACGGCTTTCTCGACGGTATCCACCCACCGGCGATCCTCGACGAGATCCAGCATGTACCGGAGCTGCTCGCTCACCTGCGTGCCCGCATCGACAAGGAACCGCGGCGCACCGGACGCTGGTTGCTGACCGGCTCGCAGGAAGCAGGGCTGATGCGCGGCGTCACGGAATCGATGGCGGGCCGCGCCGCCGTGTTGCAGCTGATGCCGATGTCGACGCGCGAGACCGACAAGGTGACGCTGCTGCGCGGCGGCTACCCCGAAGTGCTGGCGCGCCCGCGGGCGGCGGCGT
This sequence comes from Planctomycetota bacterium, assembly GCA_036376355.1. GTDB lineage: Bacteria > Planctomycetota > UBA1135 > UBA1135 > UBA2386 > DASVAL01. The sequence goes on along the minus strand of DASVAL010000048.1, from coordinate 47,387 downwards.
TGTGGTTCTCGTCGTACGTGCAGACCTACCTCGAACGCGACGTGCGCTTGGTCACCGCCGTGCAGGACATCGCGACCTTCCGGCGATTCCTCGGTCTCGTTGCGAGCCGACACGCCCAGATCCTCAACAAGACCGACCTCGCGGCGCCGCTCGGCGTCAGCATCCCGACCATCGCGCGCTGGCTCGACGTGCTCGAGACCACGGGGCAGATCCTCGTCGTGCCTCCCTACTTCGAGAACTTCGGCAAGCGCCTCGTGAAGAGCCCGCGCGTCTACCTCGCGGACTCCGGACTCGCCTGCCACCTGCTCGGCATCGAGTCCGAGGCAGAGCTCGCGAAGTCGCCGTTCCGCGGCGAGCTGTTCGAGGGGTTCATCGCTGCCGAGATCGCCAAGGCGCAGCTCGGTCGCGGCAACCGGCGCGAGCTCTGGTACCTGCGCGACCACTCCGGGCTGGAGGTCGATTTCGTGATCCCGGGACGCGGGGGCCGGCAGCGCTGGATCGAAGTCAAGGCGACGCGAACACCTCGACCGCAGATGGCGGAGCCAATGCTGCGCCTGCATTCCGGACGCGCTGGCAAGACGGTGGCGGGGATGTTCGTCGTGCACGAATCGTCGCCGGCGGGCTCGGACAGTCAGGCGCTGGCGCCAGGTGTACGCGCGATGCCGTGGCGCGACTTCGTCCGCGACGAGCTCCGTTGAGGTCGATCAGAACTTCCAGCCGATCGACAGCACGACCCGGTTGTCGACGCGCTCGAACTCGCGCGTCGGCGAGGTCGACGGCGTGTTGTCGTAGTCGAGCGTGTGGGCAATCGAGGCAACCATGCTCTCGGTCAGGCTCGTGACGAGCTCCGTCTTCATCGTGAGGTAGATGTCGTCCTGTTCCTCGAGCGACGGGTACGCCTCGACGCCGTGCACGAGCTTCGTCTTGTCGGTGAAGGCGTGCGTCAGCTTGTAGGAGACGCGCAGCGACACGTACTCCTGCGTCGGCGCGCCGGAACGGAAGTTCTCGTTCACGTACGAGGGGCCGACTTCGGTCAGGAACGTCGTCGTCTCGTCGTCGACCCACATGTAGCCGAGACCCGCGCCGGCCGTGAGCCGCAGATCGAGATCCGCGAGCGTGTCGGCGAGCGCGCGCACGTTGCCGAGCAGGTACGACTCCTTGCCGAGGAAGTAGTCGTACTTGGCACCGCCGCCGACGCGGCGCTGGTTCAGCGACCAATCGCGGTATCCCGGAGCAGTCGGATCGTTCTCCTTGGTCTCGCCGTAGTCCCAGCTCGCATCGAGCGAAGTGCGATCCTGCTCGGTGCGCCGCTCCGCGTCGAACGACGCGCCGACGCCCCGCTGGTCCGTGTTGCCATTGGTCCACAGCCCGCTGACCTTGACCGAGCCCGTCCACCTGGGCGCCTCCTTCGGCACGTTGATGCTGACGAGGTTGCTCAAGGCGAGCGCTGGCTGACCCTCGAGGCGCAGGTTGCCGCCGTCGATGCCGGTGATGCGCGCCTTCACCGGATCGCCATCCTTGCGCGCGAGCTCGACCTGCCCCTGCGTCGTCAGGTTGCTGACCGTGTCGAGCGGCACCGTCACCTCGCCGAGGTGCGGCGAGTCGACCGTGATCTTGCCGTCGGCCATTTTCACGATCGTGCCGGTCAGCACGTCGCCATTGGCGAGATGGATCTTGTCCTGGGCCAGGATGCCCGCGGCGAGGGCCGCCAGCGCTGTGAGGGAACGGAGGTATTGCATGCGAGTCGGGAGGGTTGGGGACCGCGGATCATGCAAGGCCGCCCTCCACCCTCAAGCCGAAACCCGCTGGATCAGAGGCTGTCGAGGTACTTCCCGGGCTCGTAATGGCCCAGGTCGACGATCTTCGTGCAGATGCGGTCCAGGAAGTAGCGGTCGTGCGAGACCACCACCATGCAGCCGGGGAACTCCTGGATGCCCTCCTCGAGCACACGCAGCGTGTCGAGGTCGAGGTCGTTCGTCGGCTCGTCGAGCAGGATCAGGTTGCCGCCGCGACGCAGCATCTTGGCGAGCTGCACACGATTGCGCTGCCCGCCCGACAGCGAGCCGACGAGCTGCTGCTGGTCGGGGCCCGTGAAGTTGAACTTCGCGACGTAGCTGCGGCTGTTGACCTCGAGCTTGCCGAGCTTGATCAGGTCCTGGCTGTCGCTGATCTCCTGCCAGACGGTCTTGTTCGGATCGAGCGTCTCGCGCTCCTGGTCGACGTGACAGATTTCGACCGTCTGGCCGACGACGACGCGGCCGCTGTCGGGCTTCAACTTGCCCGTGATCAGCTTCAGGCACGTCGTCTTGCCGGTGCCGTTCGGGCCGACGATGCCGAGGATGTCGCCCGGCTGCATCTCGAACGAGAGGTTCTCGACGACGTTGTGCTCGCCGTCGTAGGAGAAGTTGACCTTCTCGAAGCGCACCACGGTGTCGCCGAGCCGCTTGCCTGCGGGGATGTGCAGCTCGACCGTGTTGTCGGTCTCCTCGACCTCCTGCAGCAGCATCTTGTCGTAGTTCTTGAGGCGCGCCTTGTTCTTGGTCGTGCGCGCCTTCGGGTTCATGCGGATCCACTCGAGCTCGCGATCGAGGAACTTGCCGCGCCGCTGCTCCTGCGCCTCCTGCGTCGCCATGCGCTTGCTGCGCTGGATCAGGTACTCGGAGTAGTTGCCCTGGTACGGAATCGCCTTGCCGTGCCAGATCTCGAGCATCCAGCCGACGACGTTGTCGAGGAAGAAGCGGTCGTGCGTGATCACGACGACGGTGCCCTTGTAGTCGTGCAGCGTCTCCTCGAGCCAGCGCACGGTCTCGACGTCGAGGTGGTTCGTCGGCTCGTCGAGCAGCAGCAGGTCCGGGTGCTCCAGCAGCGTGCGGCACAACGCGACGCGGCGGCGCTCGCCGCCCGAACACGCGCTGACCTGTTTGTCGCCGGGCGGCAGGTGCAGCTTCGTCATCGCGGTCTCGACGTGGCGATCGAGCTCCCACGCGTCCTTGGCCTCGATCTCGTGCTGCAAGGTCTCGAGCTCGGCCATGACCTTGTCCATCTCCTTCTGCGGCAGGTCCTCGCCGAGCTTCATGCTGAGCTCCTCGTGCTTGCGCAGCAGCATGCGGATCGGCGCCACCGCCTGCTCGACGTTGCCGCGCACGGTCATGTCCTCGAGCAGCTTCGGCTCCTGTGGCACGAAACCGACCGTGCGGCCCTCGGCGAGGCGCGCCACGCCGTCGAACTCCTTCTCGACGCCTGCCATGATGCGCAGCAGAGTCGACTTGCCGGCGCCGTTCTGGCCGATCACGCCGATCTTGGCGCCTTCGAGGAAGACGAGGCTGATGTCTTTCAGCACCGGCTTCTTGCCTTGGTAGCTCTTCGTGAGCCGTTCGAGGGCGAAGATGGGCTTGTCACTCATGGCGGGGCGAAGAGGGTAGGCACCGGGGGGCAGTCGGTCCAGGGGTGGTCGGGGCCGGCGGGACCGACAGCGCGCCGGCAGCCGTCGGGCCGGGGTTCGCGGCTCGTTCCGCGATCCGAGCGACGCCGCTAGAGTCCTCGCCAGATGACCGCCGCGCTCCCTGGCTTCACTCCCGTCACCGCGCGATTCCGCGGGGCGGTCTGATGAGCGCGCTCGCCGCCACCGGGCGCAGCTGGTCGATCGAACGGCAGGCGCTCGTCTGCGGAGTCATGATGCTGGCGGCAGCGCTGCTGTGGTATTGGCCCACGCTGCACCACGGCCTGCGCAACGACGACTACCTGATCGTCTACTACACCGATCGCACGACCGGCGCGGTGTCGTGGGGCCGCGTGCTCGAGGAGTTCGTGCGGCCGTGGTTCGGAGGCAAGGCCCTCTATCGCCCGCTCGTGAGCCTGAGCTTCGGCATCGAGTCCGCGCTGTGCCCGAGCCCAGGGGCGCGCCATCTGACGAACGTCGTGTTGCTCGGCATCACGGCAACCGCGACGGCGGCGACGGCGGCCGCGCTCGCGCCGCAGCGACGCGCTGCGGCAGCGATCGTTGCCGGCCTCTTCGTCGTGCTGCACCCAGCGGCCGTCGAGCCGACGGCCTGGATATGCGCGCGAACGACCGGCATGCAGATGGCCGCGGTTGCGGTCGCGTGCTGGCTCTTCGTGCGCCACCTGCACGGGCAGCGGCGGCTGTGGCCGAGTGTGCTGGCGGCGGCGCTGGCCCTCGGCTGCAAGGAAGGCGCCGTGATGCTGCCGGTGTCGCTGCTCGCGATCGATCTGCTGCACGCGAGTCGCCGGCCATGGCGACAACGCCTGCGGCTGCATGCGCCGTTCGCGGCGCTCGTCGTGATCTACTTCGGGTGGCGACTTCTGCTGCTCGGCCACATCGGTGGCAGCGACGTCGGCGCCCGGCCCAACGTGCTGCACAACGCCGCGGGGCTGTTCGGACAGCTGTTCCTGCCGCCCGACGGCGAGGGCAAGCGCCGCCTCTGGGCCCTGCCGCTCGTGGTCGTCGCGCTGTTGCCGCTTTGGCGCCGCTTCGGCGTGCTGAGCCTCGCTCTGCCAGTGTGGTTGTCGGGTTTGCTCGCACCGAACAGCCTCGTCGAGGGGGCCACCGACACGATGTACGGGCGCCTCGTCTTCGATGCGGTTCCGGCGCTCGCGCTGGCGCTCGGTCTCGCGGCGGCAGCGCCCGCGGCCCGCCTCGCGACCGCTGCGATCGTTGCCGCGACGGCCGGCGTGCTGACGGCGCAGGCACTGACGAGCGCGCAATGGCTCGCGCGCTACGAGAACGAGGACCGCGTCGCCCGCGGTGTCGAGCGCGCGCTCGTCACTGCGGCCGCCGACGCGACGCCCGCGAAGCCGTTCGCATGCACGGGCTTGCCCTACCTGCCGCTCTTCCATCAGAAGCTCTGGGGTGTGCTCGGGCTCGTGCCGTTCGCGCCGAGGGACCTGACGGTCATCGGCCTGCCCGAGTTCCTGGTGCCCGACAAGGACGCGCCTCAGTTCTTCAACGACGCGGCGCCGCTGCATGCGATCCACGCCGTGGGCGGCACGGTCGCGTGGTTCGACGGCGGCGCCATGAGCTTCGTGCCGCTGCCGCGCCCGACGTCGCCCAGCGCACGGCTCGTGAACGCGGCCGCTACACCGCGCGACTTCGCGATCGACTTCCTGGTCGCACCACCGTGGTCCGGAACCGCAGTCGCCGCGATCGAGGTCCGGCTGCCTTCGGCAGCGCGCGAAGTGCGGCTCCGCTTGCTCGACGACCTGCCCGGAGCACTCGCGTTCGGCTGGCGCAGCGCGGCGGCACCCGAGGCAACGGTCTGGTTCCAGACGACGCACGCGATGGCTCCGGTCATGGGGCAGGCGTTCGGCAAACCGTTCGGCGGCGTGCACATCGAAGTCGATGGCGCCGATCCACCAGCCGGCACGGTCGCCGTCGTGCACGCAACGCTGCCGGTGCGCACGCTGCCGCGGCGCAACGCAGGCAAGCCGTGCCCGCGTGCAGTGATGCACGCACTCGCGCAGAGGCCGCCCGGGGCCAAACCGCTGCGTCTCTACCTGATGCTGCCGACCGGCGTGCGGCACGTGGACGTGCCGGCCGGTGGCGCCGACCTCCCTGCGGTGCTGCAGGAACACCTGCGCTTCGCGCTCGACTGCTTCGCACCGCTCTGCGTGCACTGGTGGTGGCAGACGCGCCCCGATTTCGCGGGGCCGCCGTGGTGCAGCGAGCTCGACTGGGCCGTCGTGCGGTGAGCCAGGAGCCGCCGATCGGCGAACTCGACACCCCGGCCCGGCGCGCGGCGAGTATGCTGGGCCGGTCGTGATCGCGTTCTTCCCGTCCCTCGGCTGGCAGGAGATGTTCTTGCTGTTGGTCATCGGCCTGCTGCTCTACGGCCGCAACCTGCCCGAAGCCGGCCGCAGCCTCGGCCGCGTGGCCGCGCAGATGAAGCGCGGGTTCCAGGAGTTCAAGGACCAGATGGATCGCGACGGCAACGTTCGCGAGGTCAAGAAGACCTTCCAGGACACGACCAGCGAGCTGCGCCGCATCGCCGACGTTCCGCGCGCAGTGGCCAATCCGACGACGGCCCTGCGCAATCTCGCCAACGAGGCGATGTCGTCGCCGATCCCCGACGAGACGCAGGGGAGCTCGGGGAGCTCCGGCGGGGCCTCGGCGACAACGACGCCGGAAGGCGGAACCCCGGAGTCGGGCTCGGACGCGCCGCCGAAGGCGCCGTGAGCCGGGGGCCGCGGACCGCTACTTCTTCGGCGGCTTCGGCGGCTGCCGCTGCGCTTGACTCGGCGGCGAGCTGGGTGGCGCGGCCTGCGCCTTCTTCTTGTTGCCCGCCTGGATCGCCATGTCGCCCGCGTCGAAGATGCTCATCCAGTCAGCGCCCTTCGCGAACGGGTTCGAGCGCTTGCGCGTGGCCTGCTCCTTGCGCTTCTGCTCCTCGGTCAGCCACCCCGCGTAGTCCTTGTGCATCTCGCCGATCACCTTCTTGTTCTCGGTGATCAGGCCGACGTAGGGGAACAGGTCGCACTTGAAGTCCTTCTGGATGCTCGCGATCGTCGCGAACGTCAGCATCACGGGCATCGCGATGCACAGGATGTCGCCGAACAGATCGAGCGGCACGATCGTGTGCTCGAACAGCACGGTCTTCGGCAGGCGAACCTTGGCTTCCTCGCTGATGTTGTAGTTGCCTGCCATCAGGAAGGGCAGGTTGAAGTTCTCGGTGACGATCTTGGCCAGATCCCATTCCGTGATATGGCCGCCGCTCACGAGCAACTGCGCGAACGGTTCGCCGTGCCTCTCCTGCGCGTACAGGGCATCCGTGATCACCTCGGTGGTGATGGAGCCGCGATCGGAGAGGATCTCGGCGAGTCGGACCGAGGTGATCTTTTCGATGCCTTTCACAACACGGCTCATCGGCCGGCGGAGGGGGGCTCCTTGAGCGGACGGCCGGCCGATGCCATCGGCGCTCAGGCGTAGATTGCGAAGGTCAGCACCGCGTGCACGGCGAGCACCAGCGCCATGCCGGCCACGATCGCCGCGTTCACGGCCTGGCCGACTTCGGCCCCGGACCGCTTGGGGCCGGTGCCAAGGTGGTAGCAGCTCAGCGCGACCAGGTAGCCCGACAACGTCGACTTCGTGAGCACGACCAGCATGTCGCGCGCGTCGACGGTCGCGAAGTAGGCCGTCGCCCAGCCGAACATCGTGATTCCCGACACGACCTTGGCGGCCAGCGCGCCCGCCAGCGCCGCGGCCACGACGCCGGCGAGCGTCACGAGCGGCATCGCGATGGCCATGCCCCAGACCAACGGCGTCAGCAGGTAGTCGGCGGGGCGCACCCCCATCATCTGCAGCGCCGCGATCTGGTTCGTGCGCTTCATCGTGCCGAGCCGCGCGGCAGCACCTGCCACGATGCGCGCCGTGAAGAAGAACCCGCACAGGAGCGGTACGAGCACCGCGCTCGAGACCTTCCCGGTGCCGGTCAACAGCGCGGACTCGAAGCCGCCCTGCAGCGGGTTGTTGCGCAGCGCGAAGAACGTCGCGAGGCCGCCGATGACCGCGCCGGCGATCGCGACGAACAGCGCCGGCTCGATCGAGAAACGCGCGGTCGTCCGCAGGACCTGACCGAGCTCGAACGGCGGCAGCCGCTTCCACGACTCCGCGACCGTCTCCGCGATCGCCGACGCCTGCAGCAGCATGCTGCGCAGCCAGTGCATCGCCGCCGGCTCGTTGCCCGTCGACTGCTCCGAGGCCAGGACACCCGAGCCCGCGGGCCGGAAGTCGGGACCCTGCAGCCGCAGCGTGCGCGCCTGGCGGTCGAGCACGAGCACACCGTCGATGAGACCCTCGAACGTCGCGGGGTCGTGCGTGATGACGATCGTCGTGCGCGCCGGATCCTGGTCGTGGGCCAGGCGAAGCAGCTCGGCGATCTTGCGCGCCGCCTCGGCGTCGAGGCCCGCGGTCGGTTCGTCGCACAGCAGCAGCTGCGGCGACGACGCGAGCGCACGTGCGACGGCGAGCCGCTTCCGCATGCCGCCCGAGAGCTGGGACGTGCGTTCGGGAGGATCGAGCAGCCCGGCCTGCGCGAGCAGGCCCGGCGCCAGCAGCAGCGAACGGTCCGCCGCGCGCAGCGCGAGCTCGACGTTCGCGCGCGGACTCAGTTCGTCGAGCAGGCCTTCGTCCTGCAGGATCGCCGCGACCTTGCTGCACGCAGTGGCCCCGACGGCGGTCAGCGATTGGCCGCAGGCGATCAGCTCGCCGCTCATTCGCGGTGCGGGCTCGCGCGTCTCGACGAGCCCGGCCAGCACACGCAGTAGCGACGACTTGCCGCTGCCGCTCGCGCCGACGAACAGGTAGAAGCCGTGCGGAACGAGCGACAGCGAGACCCCCTCGAGCAGCACGTCCTCGACACCGGGGCGGCGGTGCGCGAGGCCGAAGTTGCGGAACTCGAGGGCCGGTTGCATGCGCGCCGTCACGCTCAATTCGGCCGCAGGTCGGTTGGCAGCAGCTCGAGCGCGATCACGGCCGGCTGCGTGCTGTCGGCGCTCTTGCGGCCGTAGATCCCGATCACCTGTTCGGCCGCGCTGACCGCGGCGCCGAGCGCCTCGACGAGCTTCACGGCGAGGTCGGGGCCCAACGTCGCCGGTGGCAGAGCGACACCATCGGCTCCGGCGCGCCGGATCGCGAGGCCCGACGCCGGCGCCTCGACCGCGCCGGCAAAACGCAGCAGCTTGCCCGGTGTGCCGTGCAGGTCCGGTGGCGCATCCTCGAGCACGAGCGCTGCGAGGTCGGCGCCGTTCGGATCGACCCATACGCGGCCCGCGCGCAGCACGGCTCCGTTCGCGAGCAGCACCTTGATCTGTTCGTCCTCGACCTCGGGATCGCCGCCGAACAGGTCGTGCTCGGTGTAGGCGCCGTCGACGAGGCAACGCGCCGTGATCACGACCGCGCGACCCGAACGGTCCAGGAAGAGCATGCCCGAGCCCTCGCGATGGATCGCATCGTCGGAGCTCAGGTCGTCCCGCTCGACGGCCGCGTAGGTGATGCGCACCATCACGAGGTCGTCCGCGGCCTGATCCGCTGCTGCCGGTCCCTGCCGCAGCGCCTCGGCCGGCACCGAGGCGGCATCGACGTCGGGCCGCGCCGACGCAGCCGCGGCGCGAAAACCGTCCTGCACGAGCACACCGCGGCCAGGCTCGCCGTAGTAGCTCACGTACGGCGACAACAACGCACTGACGTCGGCGATCGAGAAGCCCGAGAACAACGCACCGGTAAGGTGCGGCCGCGCGACCCAGAACTGCGACTTGTCGGTCACGGTCTGGCGGTGTTTGCGCGCGATGCGCAGCTTCACTTCGACGTAGGTGCCGTCCGTCGCGAGCTCGACGCTGCGGACGTCGCCGGTCTGCATGCCGCGGAAGATCACGGCCGAGCCCGGACGCAGGCCGTGGTTCTCCGGCACGAGCACGCTCATCAGCAGGTCGCCGTGCTCGATGTCTTCGAGCGTCTCGGGGTCGGCGGCCGGCGGCGGCTTCTCTCGCCCCGCGATCAGGCTGCCGGCGACCAGCGGCGAACCACGATCGGCCGGCGTCTGGAACGCGACGTAGGCGTCGCGCACGAGCGTGTCGAGGCCAGTGGCTCCGCTCGTGATGCCGGCGAACCTCGGCGTCACGATCCAGAACGCGCTGTTCACGCACGCCTGCGCAGCACCTGTCGGCGCGAGCAGCACCTGTGCTGTGGCCTTGCCGCCGTCGCTCGCGATCGCGATGGAACGCACCGTGCCGACCGTGACGCCGCGATACCGCACATCGGCGCCCGCGCGCAGGCCTCGCACGTCGCGGAACTCGATCTGCAGCACGAGGCCCGGCTGGTTGTCGAGGTTGCGCAGGATGCTGACGATCCACCAGGCTCCGATGACGGCAGCAACGAGCGTCAACGAGCCGATCAGATAACGGAGACGATGCATCAGGCGGGTCCTCGAGGTGGTCACCAGCGGCACCACCGTCATGGCCGGCCGGATTGTGGCCGGACGGCCAGGCAATCCGTTGCGCCGCGGGCAGCCTAGGGAAACGCCGCAGCGGCAGCGAGGGATTGTTCGGTCGAGGGCGTGCAGCGAACGCCGTAGCGGCGCCGAGTGGTCCTTTCGCGTGGGACCTGAAACGCCGCGTGGCGGCGTTCAGGTGTCACTGAGCCTTGCCGCCGCCGCGGCGGCAAGGCTCAGATATCGATGTTCGTCGCCTCGAGCGCGTGCTTCTCGATGAACTCGCGGCGCGGCTCGACTTCCTGGCCCATCAGCACCGTGAAGATGCGGTCGGCCTCGACGAGGTCGCTGACGGTCACGCGCTTCAGCGTGCGACGCTCCGGGTCCATCGTCGACTCGAACAGCTGCGAGGCCTCCATCTCGCCGAGTCCCTTGTAGCGCGTGATCACCAGGCCCTTCTCGCAGGTCTCTTTGATCGTCGCGATCGCGTCGAACAGGCTGTCCGCGGTCGTGCTCGCGGCCTCGTTGCTCGCCGTGATGCGCCAACCACCGGGAGCCGCCGGCTTCGGCCAGTCGACCGGAACACCGAGTGCGTCGATCTGCCGCATCAGCGTCTGCGCCTCGTGCCCGAGATGCAGCACGTAGACCTCGACGTCGGCGTCCTGGCGCCGGCACGGCGAATCGGGCCCCTCGTAGACCACGAGCTCGCGGCCCTTCTCCTTCTCGAGCTTCTCGATCTCGGCATTGAGCTCGGCCTCGGTGTCGAGGAACCGCCCCTTGCCGCCGAGCACCATGAAGTTCGTCGGCAGCGTGCGGTCGGGCACCGTCGCCGCGGCGAGGTAGTCGTTGAACGGAACGACACCGTCGGCCGGCATGCGCTTCTGCAGGTCGCGCACCTTGACGACCCAGTCCATGAGGTTGCGGAGATCGCGACCGCGCCACTGCTTGCCACCGGAGTGCTCGAGAGTGGTCGCGCCGAGACCCATCTCGGCCAGCAGGTTCAGCTTGTCGTCCTCGGTCACCGCGAAGCGCTCGGTCTTGCCCTTCTTGATGCCGTAGAGCGGCGGCTGCGCGACGTAGATGTGACCGCGCGCGACGAGCTCCGGCATCTTGCGATAGAAGAGCGTCAACAAGAGCGTGCGGATGTGCGAGCCGTCGACGTCGGCGTCCGTCATCACGATGATCTTGCCGTAGCGCAGGCGCTCGGGCTCGAACTCGTCGGTCAGGAAGCCGGTGCCGATCGCGCTGACGATCGTCTGGATCTCCTCGTGGTCGAGCAGGCTGTCGGCGGAGGCCTTCTCGACGTTCAGGATCTTGCCGCGCAACGGCAGGATCGCCTGATGGCTCATGCGCCCCTGCTTGGCCGTGCCACCTGCGGAGTCACCTTCGACGAGGAACAGCTCGGCTTCGTCGCGCGGGGTCCCCTTCTGGCAGTCCGAGAGCTTGGCCGGCAGCCCGCCGCCCTCGAGCGCCGACTTGCGCCGCACGAGGTCGCGCGCCTTGCGCGCCGCCTCGCGCGCGCGCAGCGCGTCGAGCGCCTTGCCGAAGATGATCTTCGGCGTGCTCGGGTTCTCCTCGAAGTAGGTGCGGATGCCGTCGCCGACGACGGTCTCGACGATCGACTGCGCCTCGCGGTTGCCGAGCTTGATCTTGGTCTGGCTCTCGAACTGCGGCTCGGGAACCTTGATCGAGATCACGGCCGCGAGCCCTTCGCGGAAGTCCTCGCCGGTCGGCACCGGATCCTTCTCCTTCAGCACCTTCTCGAGCCGCGCCCAGTTGTTCAGCGCGCGCGTCAACGCCGTGCGGAAGCCGACCAGGTGCGTGCCGCCCTCGATCGTGTTGATGTTGTTCACGAACGAGAATACGTTCTCGTGGTACGAGTCGCTGTACTGCAGCGCGATCTCGACCTCGTAGATCTTCGCTGCGTCCTCGGCCGACGGCATCTCGCGGCGGAAGTAGATGACGTCCTTGTGCAGAGCGCTCTTGCCGCGGTTCAGGTCGTGCACGAACTCGACGAGCCCGTCGGGGAACAGGAACTCCTCGCCGGTGTCCGTGCGCTCGTCGTAGAGCGTGATGCGCAGCTTGGCCGATCCCATCAGGTAGGCGAGCTCGCGGAGGCGCTTGCGCAGCACCTCGTACGAGAACTCCGTCGCCTCCATGATCGTCGGGTCGGCCTTGAACCGCAGCATCGTGCCGGTGCCCTCGACCTTGCCGATGACCTTCAGCTCGCTGGCCTTCTTGCCGCGCATGTAGGTCTGCCGGTGGATCTTGCCGTCGCGGTAGACCTCGACGTCGAGCACTTCGGCGAGCGCGCAGACGCAGCTGATGCCGACGCCGTGCAGACCACCCGACACCTTGTAGCTGCCCTTGTCGAACTTGCCGCCGCTGTGCAGCTTGGTCAGGATCACTTCGAGCGCGGGCTTGCCGCTCTCGTGCATGTCGACCGGGATGCCGCGGCCGTTGTCCTTCACCGACAGCGTGCCGTCCTTGTAGACGCGCACGTCGATCCGGTTCGCGCGGCCGGCCAGCGCCTCGTCGACCGAGTTGTCGACGACTTCCCAGACGAGGTGGTGCAGACCTCGCGTCCCGGTGTCCCCGATGTACATCGCGGGTCGCGTCCGCACGGCGTCGAGGCCCTCGAGGACCTTGATGGAGCTGGCGTCGTAGCGGGGTTCGGCTTCGATCGGTTTCTGGTCAGGCATGCGCCGTTCCTCCCAGCCGGAACGTCAACTGGGCGATGGGTTGTTCAGGAAGGAGATGGTTGATGGCCAGCCGGATCTCTTCGCGCCGGAAGCCCGACAGCTCGGCGAACAGCGGCGCCGAATCGACCTCGAGCACGAGCCGGCCCGCGCGCAGTCCGGCGATCTGGCAGTGCGGCCTCACGGTCGGACCGAGGACCTGGTCGAGCGCCTCGTTGTAGCAACTGCGACTCTTGCTGCGCCCAGCCTGCGCGAGGATCTCGCGCAGGAAGTCGCCGGCTGGTTGTGGATCGGCCACGGAAACGGTTCGTACGCTCGAGGATCAGGCGCCACCGGCTGCAGGTACTTTGACTTCACGTACCACGGTCTTCAGGTTCCAACGTCTTCGAGTACCACGACATCAAGTACCACTTATGGGCATGACCACGTAGGTGAACGACTCGCCGAGAGTGAACTTCGCCGGCATCGAATCGTCGGACATGTCGAGCCGGACCTGTTCGAGTTGACAGACGCGCAACGCCTCGAGGATGTAGTCGGGGTTCAGGTTGATGCTGCCGCCTGCCCCCTTGACGACGGCGTCGATGCTCACGTCGGCGCGCCCGCGTGCTGTGCTCTCGGCGGTCAGCCGCAGCGATTGTTCACCGACCTCGAAGCGCACCATGCGCATCTCGCTCGCCGACAGGATGGCAGCGCGGCGCAGCGCACTCTCGAGCACGGGCTTGGGAATCTCGATCGTCGTCTCCGCGGACTTCGGCAGCACGCCTTCGTAGTCCGGGAAGCGCGTCTCGAGCAGCTGGCTCACGAGCTGCACGCCAGCGATCGTGAAGGTGATCTGCTTCTCGCTGACGTCGATGGACAGCGGTTCCTTGCGGCCCTCGGGAATCGCCCGGGCCAGGGTGTTCAGCGCGCGCAGCGGCACGACGACCTTGAACTCGGTCTTCGAGTCGGTGTTCTGGTAGCTGATCGACAACCTCCGCCCGTCCGTCGCGACCATACGCAGGCAACCCGCCGCCGAGTCGAGCAGGACGCCGTTGATCGCGTAGCGCGTCTCCTCGCGCGCCGCCGCGAACACCGTCTCCTGGATCATGCGCAGCAGGTGGTGGCTCGACAGCTCGAGCCGCTTGCCGGACTTGACCTGCGTCTCTTCGGGATACTGCTCGGGGTCCTCGCCGAGCAGCACGAACGAGCCTCCCCCACTCTCGATGCGACACCGCAGGTCGGTGCTCTCGAGGGTGACCGTGGGGTCGCCGAGCTCGCGCAGCAGGGCCGCCGTCTCCCGGGCCGGTAGGAGCGCATCGCCCTTCTTGGAGACCTTCACGGTGTCCAGGCGGACCCTGGCGGCCATCTCGAGATCCGTCGCGAACAGCGTGATGCCTTCGCCGTCGGCTCTGACCAACAGGTTCTGGAGGATCTGCTTCGTGGTCTTCACGGGCACTACGGAAGAGACCACGCTCACGGCCTCTTGCAGGGCCATCCGGTCACAGAGGATCTTCATCGTGGGAGCAAGTCGAAGGACCGTCGTGGTGGTGTTGACGGACGTCCGAGTCTTGTTGCGAGGATCGCGAGATCCTGGCGACCGGCCTCGAACGGATGAGTCTGTAAGAGAGAGAAAAACCTCTCTCATCACAGTCATCCGTACCGTCACAAGTGTGCATAGGTTAGCCGCTCAGAGCCCGCAGATCGACGCAGAAAGCGGGTCGCGGGGGAGTTCACGAACGTGGAAAACCGATGGGGAATGCTCCTCGAAAACCTGACATCTCAAGGCCTGTTCTCGACCATCCCAGACCTCGTTCCGACGAAGCCGAAAACCTCCCACGGGAGTCAGCGGATCCTCCAGCGAAGCCCCCACGCCTTTGCACCAGTCTCGCGACGTCGACGAGCCCCGCGCGTGCTACTCGCATCCCGGCATGAGTCCCACGCGTCAAAAGTACACGCGACCGCGAGCTCCACGAGCGACGAAAAGCAACTGCGACCGCGACCCTCGCGAACTTCAACGACCGCGAACGGGAACACGATCTCGCGCACGGCTGCACCGCGTGTTCGCTCGCGGGAATCGGGCCACGCCGCGGTCGCGCCCTTCCGGGATGCGCGTGCTTGCGGGACGCGCGTGCTTGCCCGAGTGGATTCAGCCAGACCGCCGGCCGTGTGCCGGCTGGATGCGTTGTTCGCCCGTGTTGGTTCCGGCCCGGCCGGCGGGGAATCGCGATCAACTGCGGAAGTTCCGCGTCATGAGACGGTTGCTGAGCCCGTCCATGAGCTCCTTGAACATGCGGTCCTTCTGCATGCGCTCGCGGATCCGCGTGACTGCGTAGAGCACCGTCGTGTGGTCGCGGTTGCCGAAGATGCGGCCAACGTCCTCGAGCGAGTTCTCGGTGTGCTCGCGCAGCAGGAACATCGCGATCTGGCGCGGCAGACTGACGGTCTGCGTCCTGCTCTTCCCCGTGAGCTCGCGTGCCGTGATCGCGAACTCGGTCGTGATCAGCATCATCACGTCGTCGGCCGACACCTGCGCGTGGCGCGCCGGCATGCCGCGCACACAACTCTCGGCCAATGCGAGCGTGATCGGTTGGTCGGTGATCGCGGCGATGCCGACGACCTTGATCACCGCACCCTCGAGCTCGCGGATGTTCGTCGTGACGCGTTCGGCAAGCATCAGCACGACATCCTCGGACAGCTCGACGCCGCGTCCCTTCGCCTTGCGGCGCACGATCGCTGCACGCGTCTCGAAGCACGGCGCCTCGACCTCGCACACGAGGCCCCAGCGAAAGCGCGAGACGAGTCGTTCTTCGATCGTCGGGATCTCGATCGGCGGCCGGTCCGAGGACAGCACGATCTGACGCGTGCCGTCGTAGAGTGCATTGAAGGTGTGGAAGAACTCGTCCTGCGTCTTGTCCTTGTTCGCGAGGAACTGGACGTCGTCGATCACGAGCACGTCCGCGCTGCGGTAGTAGTCGCGGAAGCTCTCGAGCTGCCTGGCCTGGATCGCCTGGATGAACGCGTTCGCGAAGTCCTCGCAGCTCATGTAGAGCACGCGCGCGTTCTGGTCGCGCCGCTGCACCGTGTGGCAGATCGCCTGCAGCAAGTGCGACTTGCCGAGGCCGACGTTGCCGTGCACGAACAGCGGGTTGTAGGCGCAGCCCGGGTTCTCACCGATCGCGAGCGCCGAGGCGTGAGCGAGGCGGTTGCAGGACCCGACAACGAACCGATCGAAGGTGTAGTTCGGGTTGAGCAGGCCGCCGGGCCGGCGGCGGATGGTTGCCAGGTGACCGGCTGTTGCGTGACCGGCTGCTGGAAGACCGCTGGCGGCGACACCGGAACCAGGCACCGGGAGACTCGGCGTGCCAGGAGTGACCGTGACCGGGAGACGAACCCGGACCACGTCGCCGATCTCCTCCGTCAGCGGAGTCGGCTGCAGGAACTGCAGGCTGTCCCACCCATCCTCCTCGCGGTGCGTCAGCACGATGCGACGCTCCTCCTCGCCGAGCGAGCGCACGGCTTCCTGGAGCAGGCCCAGGTAGTTGCGCTGCAGCCAGTCGCGCACGAACTGGCTCGTCACCGAGAGCTCGATCTCGCTCTCCTCGAGGCGCTTCACGTCGAGCGACCGGAACCAGGTCTCCAACTGCTCGCGCCGGATGCGCGAACCCAGATGAACGAGTAGCGACCTCAGCACGTCGCGCTCGGTGATCGCGGGCTTCGGGTCAGGGGCGTAAGCATCGACCATGGCGAGGGAGTTGGACTGGTGGCCGATTGTGTACGGACCGGTAGCGGAGGAGCGAGAGACGTTCAACCGGAGACAACCTCGTGGAAACCGATGGGCTTGTAGACACGCATCCAACGTGCCCATCGGGACGTGGCTGAGCTGGTTGCGAGCGGGCTGGACGAACGACGAGTGGTGCTGCGGCGTCGTGGAGTGGCACGCGGGCAGGCGTTCCGCGTCCTGGCTCCTCGACTGCTGTCGACCCTCTTTACCGGTCGACTCGAGTCTTGCAAGAGCACACACGCACAACTTTGCGCGATGACTTCACAGCTAGCCAACGCGCTCTTCACAGCAGCAGTCCGCTCACGGACGAACAACAACGACTTGGAGCGCGCGCCGCGACGTGACGACGACGCAACCTCGCCTCAATTTTTTTTCAGGCGCTGAACGATCGCGCCGACGCGCGCGCCGACGTCGTGCCACGGCGTCGCATCGACTCGCCAGCCGAAGCTGAAGCGAACGCACGCACGCGCTGCGGGAGCTGCGAGGCCGATCGCTGCGAGGATGCGCGGAGGTGTCGGTGAGCCTGACGAGCAGGCCGCGCCGTGCGAAGCGTGCACGCCGGCGAGATCGAGAGCCGGGAGCAGGTTGCGCCCGTCGATGTCGGGGAACGAGAGCATCGCGGTGTTCGGCACGCTGTTCGCCACCGGCGTCAACACACGATGCTCGACGGCGCCGCAGAGGCCGTTGAGAAAAGCTCGCCGCGCGGCCTCCATGCGGGCTGAGCGCTGCGGCTGCTCGCGGACCGCGAGCTCGATCGCGAGCGCGTTCGCGAGCGCGAGTGCCGGACTCTGCGTGCCGGGACGCAGGCCGAGCTCCTGTCCCCCACCGCGCAGCATCGGTCGCAGCCTGCGATGCAGGTCGCGCCCGACAAGGACGCCGTGGCCGCGCAGGCCGCCGGCCTTGTGCGGCGACAGTGCCACGATCGCCGACGTCGCGAGCACGGGATCGAGCGGCACGCGCCCGAGCGATTGGGCTGCGTCCACGAACAGCGGCACGCCGAGGCGATCGGCGAGTGCTCGTGCTTCGAGGACCGGCTGTAGCGTGCCGAGCTCGCTCTGGGAGTGCACGAGGCTCAGCATGCCGACGCGGCCTTCCGGCGCGCGCACCTGCGCCACGCCGTGCTCGTCGACCGGCCACATCTGCATGCCGCGAAGGAGCGCAGGCTCGAACACCGCGGGATGCTCGGCCTCCGAGAGCAGTACCGGCAGCGCGGGATCACCGAGCCCCGCCACGGCCAGGTTGGCCGCTTCGGTGGCGCCGCTCGTGAACACGACGTCCGCGGCGGCAACGCCGAGCGCCTTGCCGATGCGCTCGCGCGCCTGCTCGAGTCCCCCGCGCGCGTGGCGGCCGGTCGCGTGCACGCTCGCAGGGTTGCCGGGACAGGTCCGCTCGGCCTCGACGAACGCGGCGAGCACTTCCTCGCTGGCCGGAGCTCCGGCATTGAAGTCGCAGAAGACCGCCTCGCTCGACGACGGCGGGTTCACTGCAGCACACGCTCGTAGAGATCGACGTACTTGGCGACGACCGGCTCCGTCGCGAACATCTCGACGGCGCGCGCTCGCGCCGCCTTCGCCATCTTGCCGTGCAGGTCGCCGTCGGTCAGCAGCTGCAGCGAAGCGCGCGCCATCGCTTCGGGGTTGCCGAACGGCGTCAGCAGTCCCGTGTCGCCGAGGACTTCGGCGACGCCACCGACCGCGGTGCTGACGCACGGCACGCCGCAGCTCATCGCCTCGAGCATCGACAGGCCGAAGCTCTCGGTCTCCGAAGCGGACAGGAACAGATCCGCCTGCGGCAGCACTTCCTCGAGGCGGTCCTGCATGCCGAGGTGTTCGACCTTGTGCTGGCAACCGAGGTCGGCCGCGATGGCGAGTGCGTGCTCGCGGTCGGGTCCGTCGCCGATCAGGATCAGGCGCGCGGGAACCTCGCGCCGGATCGCGGCGAACGCGCGCACGACGTCGGACAGGCGCTTCACGGGCCGGAAGTTCGACACGTGCACGAGAACCCGCTCGCCGTCGCTGCGCTGGTGCCAGCGCGGTGAGCCGTTCGGTTGGAATCGCTGCACGTCGACGAAGTTCGGGATCACCTCGACTTCCTTGCGTACGCCGAACACGAGGTGCGTCTCGTCGGCGAGGAAGCGGCTCACGGCAGTCACGGCGTCGGACTGCTCGATCGCGAACCGTGTCGGGCGCATGTAGGCGCGGTCGCTGCCGACGACCGTGATGTCGGTGCCGTGCAGCGTCGTCACGATCTTCAGGCAGCCGCCGCACATGCTGCGCGCGAGGAACGCGCTGACCGCGTGCGGGATCGCGTAGTGCACGTGGAAGAGATCGACGCGCGCTTCTTCGCGGACCTCGAGCATGCGCGTGGCCAGCGCGAGGTCGTAGGGCGGGTAGCGGAACAGCGGGTAGGCCGTCACCGAGACCTGGTGGAAACGCAGGCCGTGCGTGCCGCGGCGCAGCCGGCTCGGCCGTTCGTAGCTCAGCAGGTGGACTTCGTGTCCGTTCGTGGCGAGCGCGTGTGCCATCTCGGTGGCGATGACGCCACTGCCGCCGACGGTCGGATAACAGACGATCCCGATGCGCATGGCGGGATCCTACCGCCGCGCGAGGGCGCTCAGCACCCCTCGATCGGCAGGGCGCGCGGCAACTCGAGCTCGATCATCAGCGAGCCGTGCTCGTCGGAGCCGATGCGGCACTGGCCGCGCAGGCCGGCCACGAAATCGCACAGAGTCAGCGAGCGCTCGAGAACGTTGTCGTCGCATCCGGTGCCGTGCCCCTCGACGTCGAGCAGCACGGAGTGCGAGTCGGCCCGCGTCGCGACGAGAATCTGGCAGCCGGTCTCCATGTGACTGGCGGCGATCACGAGGGCGCGACGCACGGCAGAAGCCAGCTTGTCCGAGCCGCTGTCGATCGGCGGCAGATCGGGTGCCAGGCGCTCCCATACCACGACGGGGGTTCTCGTCTCGCCGAGGAACGATCTGACGGTGTCGTGGACGACGCGGTTGAGGTCGGCCCGGTCGGCGGCAGCCGACTCCAGCAAGGAGTTCATCAGCCCGTGCAGCTCGGTACAGGCCTTGTCGAACAGGTGCGAAGCGGCGGGGTCCGTCACCTGGCCGTCCAGCTGCTGCACGCGGCGGGCCTGTTCGTCGACGCGACCAAGACATGCGTTCAGCAGCGTCGTGATGCGGTCCACGTCCGACTGGCGCTTGCGCATGATGCTGCGACTATCGACCGGACCATCGACCCACATGAGGTAGCGATCCTCGGACGCCGTCCCGCCGCGAGACGAGTCCAGGCCGGTGCAGTTCAGTTGCCTGACTCGGCGGCCATCGGTGGCGCGTCGTCGGCATCGCTCGCGACCGGCTCTGCGTCCGTCGCGGCGCCCCGTGCGCCGCCGGAGCCCTTCGCCGGGACTCCGATCATCGCGAGGAACTCGGTCGCGAACGCCTGGTAGTCGCGCGCACCGTTGCTGTCGGGCGCGTGCTCGAAGATCGTGCGGCCGAAGCTCGGTGCCTCGGCGAGCTTCACGTTGTTGCGGATGCGAGTCTTCGCGAGCAGCGGCCCGAAGTGTGCATCGATCTCGCGCAGCACCTCGGTGCTCAGGTTCGTGCGCGCATCGACCATGCACGGCACCACGCACGCGATCTTCAGCGCCGGGTTGAGCCGCTTCTGCACGAGCTGCACGACGTCGAGCAGCTTCGCCATGCCCTGCAGCGCGAGGTACTCGGCCTGCATCGGGATCACGACGAAGTCGGCGGCGACCAGCGCGTTCGCGCTCAGCACGCCGAGCGACGGTGGGCAGTCGAGCAGCGCGAAGTCGAACGAGCCCGCGTCCGGGAACGCGGCGAGCGCCTCGCGCAGGATCGTCTCGCGGCCGATGCGGTTCGCGAGCACCTGCTCGACGCCGGCCAGCGACGTGTCGCTCGGCACCACGCTGAGGTTCGGCGAGCTCGTCGCCTGCACGAGGCTCTGCAGCGGCGCGTCTTCGGTGAACAGGTTCGTCAGCGTGTTGCCTTCGAGGTCAGGCCGCTTGTCGACGTGCACCGTCATGTTGGCCTGCGGGTCCATGTCGAGCAGCAGCACGCGAAAGCCCTGTTGCGCCAACGCCGCGCCGAGGTTGACCGTGGTAGTGGTCTTGCCGACGCCGCCCTTCTGGTTGATGACCGCGATGCGCTTCATGGACCAGAAGCGTAGATGACCCGCGCGGGCATGTCTCCGGCGAAAGGCGACTAGCCGCTTCCCACCGCTCTCCGGGTGTGCGCCGCGCACATTCGGGCGAACGTGCGCGTGCGCGAGCCCTGCGGTCTGCAGCGTCGCGAGCGTGCCCGCGCAGATCAGATCTGCGAGGTGATCAGGTCGTCCATGCCCACGAAGCCCAGATGGGCCGGGAACACGCCGCCGACGCCGAGGATGTCGACCCTGTCGAAGCCGGCGAAACCGAGGTCGAAGAACAACCCGACGTAGTTCGACGTGCCGGGGCCCGCCGTTGGCGGCAGCGGTGCGGTGAACGACCAGACCAGGAGGCCGAAACGATAGAAGTCGAACTGGACCGCCGTGGGTGCTCCGGCGACGTTCGTCCGCGAGAAGAACCCGCCGAACTTCCGCATCGGATCGTCGAACGTGATCCGCACGTCCGTTGCACGGCCGAAGAGACACGTGAGGCCGCGATTCGCCGGCAGCATCTGCTGGTTCTGGCTCTTCATCAGGATTCCATCTGCCGTCGTTGGGCTGAAGATGGCCGACGGGGGGCCGCCAAAAAGCGGAGGAAGGCCAAAGAACCCGGGCGACGCCCCTGGATTGCTCTCGAAGGTCTCGAGGAACTGGGGCTGGAACTGCCCGATCTGGGTCTGGGCCTTCCCGAGCCCGGTCAGGGAAGCGAGCAGAAGGACGATGGAACAGAGAAGGGACTTCATTGGTCTGAGTTGGGAACTGTCTCGGGATGCCGCGCCGGAACTGGTCCGCCGTGGCGTTGCCCGACACCGCGCCGGGCCAACGACGAGTTGGGTCCCCGCCCTGGCCCCGGGTTGCAGGATTCGAGTCAGCAGGAACGGCGCAGAATCCTGCAACTCGCCGCTGCATCCGTGACCCAGCGCGATGCCGCACGCGATGACCGGTGCGGTTCCCGTGTGTACTTCACGATGACCGAACCGAAGGCCCCCCGAGCCCGCACTTCTCTATTGGCGCTCGAACGACGCAGAGTCTGCAGTCGGTGTCGCGACGCCCACCCGCATTGTGCCAGCGTGCGCGACGCCTATCATCCGACGACGCTGCCCGTGCCCGACCCTTCCGAACTGCAGTCTCGCGAGCGCGCCGGGCAGGCGTCGGCCCACACGCAGGACGTGACGCTGGCGCAGCGGGCCTTCGCCGGGGATCGAGCTGCCATCGACGAGCTGGCGTCGCGCCTGCGCTGCATCGGCCGCATCCTCGCGGCGCGCAACGCGCGCGCAGGCCGTGTGCTGACCGCCGAGGATCTCGAGGACCTCGGCCAGGAAGTCGTGGTGTCGATCTGGGCGCAGCTGCCGTCCTACCGCGGCATCGGGCCCATCGAGGCGTGGACACACTCCTACTGCGACCACGCGTTCCGCAATGCTGCGCGCAAACGCGGTCATGCCGGGCGCGTCTTCCGCGAGATAGCGGACGAATCGAAGATCCCGGACCGGCACGCATCGAACGACGGTCCCGACGCCGGTCTGCAGGTGTGCCTCGACAGGCTCAGTGCTGCAGACCAGTGGGTCATCCACAAGAAGCACTACGACTGTGCTACGCTCGAAGAGATTGCCGCGGAGAGCGAGATGAACCTCAACACACTGAAGAGCCGCTACACGCGGGCCCTCCAGCAGCTGCGCCAGTGCCTGGCGGGGAAGTCCGCGTGACCGGCGAAGCGGGACACGAGCACCGCCAGCGGTTGCTCGAATCGCTGCTGAGCGGCGAACGTTCCACCGCGGACGCCGAGGTGCAGACCGCGATGCGCGCCGACGAACGCTTCGCGCGCGAGGTCGGCGACCTGCAAGGGCTGCAGGCGATGCTGTCGCGGCGCGCAGCCGAAGCGCGCGAAGACCTCGCGCACAGCGCTCCCGGGCTCGAGGACGCCGTCGCCGCTGCGGTCCGTGCGCGCGGCCGGGAGCACGTCGGAGTGGCGCGACGCTGGTGGCTGTGGCTTGCCGCCGCCTTGCTGGTGTCGTTTGCACTGTTCGCCTGGCCGCGGACCTTGCCGGATGTGCCCCAACATCTCGGCGGTGATTTCAAGGTCGAGGCAACGGCCGACGGGCGCGGCGTGCAGTTCCACTGGACGTTGAAGTCGGGCGCTGCGTTCGCCGTCCAGGTGCTCGACGAAGCTGGCAAGATCGTTCTGCCCGAGGTGAGGGTCGAGAGCTCGACCTGGATTCCGGACCCGAGGCTCGTAGCGGCCTGGCCCGACGTGGTCAGCGTCAGGGTCGAGGTGAGGAGCAGCGACACGACGGGCTCGCCGCCTACCGGTGAGCTGCGCGCGTGGCGGATCCGTTGAGGCCACGCATGCTGCTCCGCTGCGTCAGGCTGGTCGTCCTCGCGGTGCCGCTGCTCGCGGGAGTCGGTCGCGGCCAGCACCAACAACCTGCCGAGGGCTCCGATCCCGTGCAGGAGGTCGAACGCCTCGGCAACGACCTTGGCGGCAAGAGCATCACTGCGGGCCAACTCGAGCGCCTCGAGAAGATACTGGACGGACTGCCCGCCGCGGGCGAGCGGCGGCTGGTCACGGCGCTGAACCGGCTCTGCGATCGCCTGCCTCAGAAGCCGGAATCCGGCGGCGCCGCCCGGTTCGTCGCGGTCTACGATCGACTCGCGGCACACCCGAGCATCGGCAGGGAGGAGTCCGCCAGGCTGCGGTGGACGCTCGGCAACCACGAGTTCGACAACAACCGCTTCGACGAGGCTCTGGCGCAGTTCGCTCTCGCGGCGAGCCATGCGCCGCTGGCGTTCTACGCGTCGTTGCGCGCATGCCGGTGTGAGACCGAGCGACAACACTACCGCGCGGCCTACGAGCATCTCGCGAAGGCACGCATGGTGGCGACGGACGCGCTCAAGAAGATGCAGCTCGAGCAGATGGAAGCGCTGGTTGCTCTGCGCGTCGGGCTCTTCGACAAGGCTGGTGAGGCGATTGCACGCGCCCGCAAGCTCGCCGATGGCCTCCAGCAGGCGGGTCAGCTGACCAACCGCGACGCCGAGCCCCTGCTGCTGCTCGAGATGGACGAGGCGGTCTTCCACCAGGACCTCGAGCGGGCCATCGCGAAGGCCGAGGCAGTCGTGTCCGCGACGCAAGGCGCCAAGACGCGCGAACGCGCGAAGCTCGTGCTGCATGCTGCGCGTGTGCGGCTCGGTGGTCGGCCCGAGCTCGACGAGCTGCAAGCGATGTTCGCGAACGCCGAGCTCACGAACCGCGAAGCGATCGGTGCCCTGTCGATCGAACAGGCGTTCGTCAGCGGCAGGAGCGACCTCGCCGCGAGCATTGCCAAGGAGCTGTTGGCGAATCGCCAATTGCGTGACTTGAGTCCCGCGGCCCTCGTGGCCATCGGCATGATCGAGCTGCAGCCTGCGACGATGCCGTCACCGGGCAGCGACCGTTGGCGCGAGTGGGACGATGCGCTGCACGACATGTGGGCACGGTTCCTCGCCGAGTGGCGCGCGCTCGCACCGGAGGCCGAAGGAGTGGCCTTCCTGCAGATGGGCTTGCGGCGCAGTGTGCTCAACCTCGCGATCCGGATGCGGCATGCGGCCGGCGTCGAGACCGCTGCAGCCCATGCCGCGACGCTGTATCTCGAAGCGGAGGCGCTCGGGTCGACTGCGCGCCGCCTCGGCATCGGATCCGCAACGATCGGCGACGCGGTCCGCGAACTGGTTCCCGCCCGCGGCGCCTTGTTGGTCTACGTGCCCGCTCCGGTCGGCTCGATCGCCCTCTGGTTCACGCCGACCGAGTCCCACGTCGAGCTGCTGCCACCCGAGGGTCTGTTGCGCCGACGCGTCTTCGATCTGCACCGGCTGACCTTCTCGAGGGAGCGCGCTGCGAGCGCCGACGAAGTGCGCGCCGCAGCCGAGTCGGTCGCAGAAGGATTGCTCACGCAGGAACTCCGTGACCGCCTCGCCGCCGCGGAAACGCTGTTGATCGCCGGCACCGAACTGATCCACGACCTGCGACTGCAGTTGCTGCCGGCCCGAGGAGCCTCACGATGGCTCGGACTCGAGAAGCCGATCTGCAGCCTGCCTTCGATCACGATTGCCTTGCACCTGGGCCGGCGACCGGCGGCTGGCGTGCCCGAGCTCGACGCCCGCGTGATCGCGGCGACCGAACTCCGTGCTGCAGACAGCGAGCAGTGGCATCGCGAAGCGATCGCGGTCGAAGCGAGCGACCTCGCCGCTGCCGTGGCCGCCGTCGATCCTGCCCGCACCGAGATCAAAGCACCGGCAAGCGCCGACGAGCTCACGCACCCGCGAATCCGCAGCGAGCTGCTCGCCGTTTTCGCCCACGGAATCCACGACGCTCGACTCGCGTGCGCTGCCGGTCTGCTGCTCGGACCCGACCGGGGCGGCGGGACTGGTGCGGTGTTCGCACCGGCAATCGCTTCCGCGGGGCAGCCACGATGCCTCTTCCTCGGCGTCTGCGGGGCTTCGAGCGGCGCGTTGCGACTCGGCGAAGACGGCGGCACCCGCCTTCCGGGCGTCTTCTTGACGGCCGGCTGCGACCTCGTCGTGTCGAGCGACAGCGACCTGCGGCTCGACGAAGCGCTGGCCATGCTGGGCGGCTTCACCTCCGCGTTGGCCGCAGGAGACTCACCGGCCGTGGCGTTGTGGCGCGCGCGTCGCAAAGTCGCGTCGGCCACACCGCATCCGGGAGCCTGGGCTGGGCTGCAGCTCGAAGGACTGCCGACGGCCCGCGTCCGCTTGACGCCCGCCGTCGCCAGGTCAACCGTCTGGGTGTGGCTCACCGGCGCCGTGTTGCTCGGCGGTTGCACGTGGCTTGGCCGGCGCCGGTACGCCGCCGCGCGACCTCGGTGAGCCGGCGCGTCTGCCCGGTTCTTTTTCGGATTCCTGCACCTGACGGGGCGTCGCGCGACCCATCGCGATTGCCCCCGTCTGCTGGCCCATTCTCGCTTCCGGCTGCCGCTAGCATGAGGCGAGCCCTCTCCAATCGCGCGTGCAACAATGACACGAAACGAGCGCACTGTCCCTCTCATTCTCACCGCCGCCCTCCTCGCGCTGGACACTGCTCACGCACAAGACCCACCAGTCGGCATCTGGCGTCCGGTCTTCCTGCCCGCCACGCTGGCGACCCAGGCGACGAGCCAGCCCGTGGCCGGGAACTTCACGGGCCACGGCTACCCGGACATCGCGTTCCTCGCCGGCAGTCAAGTCGGCCTGATCGCGGCTCCTGCGGTGCACAACACGGTCGATCCGATCACCAGCCTGGTCGCGACTGGCATTGCCACGACGAAGGGGCCTGCCACGACAGGCCGCGACGGGTTGGCCATCGCGACGATCGGCGGGCTGAAGCAGTGGTGGCTCGGCAGGCCGATCACGACGATCGCCCCGGATCCCTGGCACTCCGTCGCGGTCGGCGATCTCGATGGCCTCGGCGCAGAGGACTTCGTCGGCATTGGCAATGATGCGCGCACCATGCTCCGTGTGTGGCTGCGCGGCCAGGTCAACCAGCCGCTCGACATGTCGTTTCCTCCTGGAGAGACGATCACGGCAGTCGTCGTTGCGCAGTGGGATGGCGTTGGCGCGCAGGAGATCTGTGTCGCAACGAACCAGCGCCTTTGGATCGCCACGTCGACACTGCATACCGTGGCCGAGCGAGCCCAGTTGAACGCGGGCGATGGCCAGCTGGTCCGCGTACCGATGCCCGACTACGACTCCTTGGCCTGGCTCACGACCATCGATGGCGTGCCGCGCTTGATGACGACGAACAAGGACCTGCCGGGTTTCTTCTGCGATCCCTCGATCCAGATCGGTGCGGCCCACGCCGCGGCGGGGTCATGGAACGGAGACGCGTTCGGCGACCTCGTGGTCACCGGACTGAACTCGAATGTCATGCGCGTGTTCACGAACGACGCCGGCACCACGGGGCTCGCCCAGTTCACGGACAACTGGCAAGAGATCTCGCCTGCCGACCCGCAGACAGACCCACCCGTGCTGTCCTGGACGTGGCTCGGCGATTTCAACGCCGACGGCCTCGCGGACCTCGTCACGCTCCAGAACAACCTCAGGGCCTGGGTCTTCCGGCAGGCGCCGATTCCAGGCACTTCGCTGCGGCCGATCCTCGGCAGTTCGTTCAGCGCGATCGCCGTCGATCCCGCCACCGTGGAATACACGATCCCCGTCAGTGCCTCTTCGCGGCCGTCGACGGCCACGCACCTCGAGCTGCTGCTCTTCAGCGCGGTCTCGGTGTCGAACTCCCTGGCACTGCAACCAGCTGGCTTGAGCCGACGCCGCTACGAGGTGCTCGACAACATCCCTCCGAGTTCCTTCTCGTTCCAAATGGGCATCGAGACCGTGAACACCCAGGCCCGCGTGGGAGTGGTGCGCTGGATCCGACTCGTCGAGTCGACCACGGTCGAGGTGTTCCAGCCGACGCTGTTCGTGATCGCAACGAACGACATGGAGGGACCGTTCGCTGCATGGCAGACGACGCGCAGGGGACAAGCGCCGAACGACGACCACTGCTACTCGCAGACCTTCCCGGGCACGAACTACCTCTGGCGCCCGCTCGGTGGCGCGGCGCCCGTACCGCCAGAGTTCTGGGGACACCCGGGCGGCGTCGAGGATCCACCGGACCTGCCACCCAAGCCGCCTGAGCCGCCGACGCCGCCGCCAGAACCGCCGCCTCCGACGAGCTGATCATCCGCGGACCGGAGTCGCTGGCGGCACGCCCGAACCACTGCCCTCAACCGAGCAGGAGCCGCAGATCGCGCACGGGCAGCGGCCCGTCGTGCCAGAACGACTCGGCGGCGCGCGCCCCGATCCTCGTGCCGTGGAACCGGTCGCGCACCTCGGTGCGCTCGAACAGGTCGAGCCCCTGCACGAGGTGCGCGCGGTCCGGCGGACTCAACTGCGACTTGTAGCAGCGCACGACCTCGGCCTTCTTGTCCGCGACGGCGCTGATGTCGACGACGAGGCTCGGCTCGATCGGCAGGTTGCCCGGATACCGCAGGAACAGCCGCGGCCGGTGCGGCGGCCCGAGCTGCGGCTCGTGGTTGCGCAAGCCAGCGAGGAAGAACGCACGCTCCGCGAGCTGCGCGGTCGCGGTGTGGTCCGGGTGCACGTCGCGCAGGTGTGGTGCCAGCAGCAGCGCCGGCTTCGCGCTGCGCAACGTCGCCACGAGCAGGTTCGTGCCCTGCTCGTCGACGAACAGACCGCCGTCGGGCAGCCGCAGGTTCACGCGCTCCACGACGCCGAGCTTGCGCGCGGCTGCCGCTGCCTCGACGTCGCGGTCGGCCACCGTGCCGCGCGAGCCCTTCTCACCGCGCGTCAGATCGACGAGCGAGACCGACTGGCCGCCGGCGATCAGCAGCAGCAGCGAGCCGGCCGCGGCGATCTCGATGTCGTCGGGGTGCGGCCCGAAGGCCAGGACGTCGCAGGGCTGCAGTTGGGGCGGATTGGCCATGTTCGGGCTCACAACTCCAGCACCGCGTGCTCGATGCGAAACGGGTCGGCCGCGTCGATCAGCACGTCCGCGAGTCCGCGCCCGTAGCTGTTCAGGTAGGCGATCGGGCCGAGCACACGCTCCTGCACGCGGCTGCGCGGGCGCAGCGTGCTGCAGAGCCGCCGCAGCTGCTTGATGCCGGTGCCCTCGCGGTTCTGGCGCGAGTTGCGGACCTTCTGCTGCAGGCGCTCGAGCTCTTCGATCGACTTGGTGCGCGCGCGGTCGAGCGCGCTCATCATCGAAGCGTCGAGCGCGCCGAGCCGCGGGCCGATCGCGTCGAGATCCGTGCGCAACCGCGCCTTCAGGTCGTCGAGCGCGTCCTCGATGTCGTTGCCGTCGCTGCTCTGCAGCAACCGCTCGGCGAGCTTCTCGGGCGACTGGTCGAGGTCGGGCAGATCGAGCGAGAAGCGGGTCAGCAACCGCTGCATCGACGGTTCGACGAGCGTCATCGAGGCTCTGGGCACGAACACGGGCTGCGGCACGCCGAGCAGGCGGTAGAGCGGTGCGACCGCACAAAGGTAGGCCAGCTCGCCTGGCCCCACGATGAACGCGATCGTCGGCAGGCACGCGTCCTGCCACAGCGGCCGCAGCAACACGCCGGGGCTCAGATCCTGCGCACGGCCCGCGGTCTCGCCGTCGGCGAGCGGCTCGCGGTGGCCGCTCGCGAGATCGAACATCATCGTCGCGCTCGGATCGAGCGTGACGTCGACGCCGACGTCGGCGAGCTCCTCGCACGTCGCCCTGACTTTCTCGCGCACTTCGTTCGACTTGCCCCACCAGCGCAGCAGCGGGTCGAACGCCTCGGCCGGCAGGTCGCGCGGTTCGATCACGAGCAGCCCGTGCCTGCCGAACGCCTCGAACAACAGGCGCGCCATCTGGTCGCCGAGCGTCTCGCCGGGATGGCGCGGTTTGCAGACCGAGAGGATCCAGCTGCGGTGTTCGCTCTGCGGCAGCAGCGGATCGATCTCGGCGAGCAGCTTCTCGACGTCGCGGCCGACCTCGACCGTGCGCAGCGGCTCGTTCGTGCGCTCCAGGTCGAGTCGGAAGCGCTGCAGCTCCTGCGCCTGGTTGACCATGAAGAGGCGGTTCGCCTCGTCGAGGTCGTGATCGTCGCTGTGGTTCCAGAACAGCGGCACGACGCGTGGACCGCCGGGCTCGGCGTTGATGTCGCGGCAGAGCCGGATCGCGGTCGCGACCTTGTGGAACGTGAACAACGGACCGCCGAGCAGTCCCGGCTGCTGCCCGGTGACGACGATGTGCACGTTCGGGTCGAGCAGCGCTTCGGCGTTCGCGAGCACCTCGGGCGGCGCCTGATGGCGCGCCGCGTAGGCGGCCAGCGACTTGACGAGCACCTCGCGCGGCAGGAGACGTGCGGCGCCGGTCGGCGCGCGGCGCAGCAGCTCGGCGACGGAGCGCGCACGCATGCCGAGGAAGTGGCTGAGGTCGCGGTCGTCTTCGAGGAACCGCTGGTGCACCTCGGAAGTACCGAGGCGCCGGAACGAGATGTGGCGCAGCGTCGAGGTCACGAGTTGGCCTGCCCAGAATCCTGCGGCCTGGTGGAGCGCAGCATCGCGACGCTACGACATTCGGCGCTGAACGTCCTGGCCGCAGTGTCGATGCGCTCGAGCCAGTCGGCGGCCGCCGGCGGAAAGCACTGCATGACGCCGCGGCTCTGGTTCACGAGCGCGCCGAGCCCGCGCGAGTCGAACGCGGCGGCGAGGTCGGCGACCTTGCCGCCCTGCGCGCCGACGCCGGGCAGCAACAACCAGCTGTGCGGCAGCAGCGACCGCAGGCGCGCGAGCTCGTTCGGCCACGTGGCGCCGACCACGGCGCCGATCGGCGAGTAACCCTCGGTGCGCGGCAGATCCGCGGCCCAGCGCGTGACGGCTCGCGCGACGACGTCGCACAGCGGCTCGCCGCCGACCTGCAGGTCCTGGAAGTCGCGCGCGCCCGGATTGCTCGTGCGCACGAGCACGAACACGGCCTTGCCGCCGCGCTCGGGGCGGCAGGACTGCAGGAACGGCTGCACGGAGTCGAGGCCGAGATACGGGTGCAGCGTGACTGCGTCCGCGAGGCGGAAGTGACCCTCCGCGTAGGCCTCGGCCGTGCTGCCGATGTCGCCGCGCTTGATGTCGCCGAGCACGAGCAGGCCCGCGGCCCTGGCCAGCGCGCAGGTCTGTTCGTAGGCCGCGAAGCCCGCGGCACCGTGGCTCTCGAAGAACGCGATGTTCGGCTTCACGCAGGGTGCGTGCTGGGCCACGACCGGCAGCGACAGCCGGTAGAACTCGACGATGCGGTCCGTGGGTGCCCCGCCGGGCAACACGCGGTCGGGCAGCGCGTCGAGCCGCGGGTCGAGGCCGATCACCACGGGCGCCTGCCCAGAGAGCACACGCTTCGCGAGTTGGGCGACGAACTGCATCGAACCAACAGCCTAGCTCGGGTTCACGGTGGCATGAAATGCACTCGTCTGATTCTCTTCCGGCTCCAGAAGCGAGGCGATCCGATGGTTGTGATCCTGGTCCCCAAAGAGATCGACGATGGTGAGACGCGCGTCGCGATCGTGCCCGAGACCATGAAGAACCTGCAGAAGCTCGGCCTGCAGATCCAGGTCGAGCGCGGTGCGGGTGCCGCTGCCGGTTTCGCGGATGCCGAGTACGAAGCCGCGGGTGCCCGGCTCGTCGATGGACAAGCGCGGAGCGCCGCCGACCTCGTGGTCGGCATCCAGCCGCCGACCGCCGAACGCGCGAGCGCGCAGAAGCCGGGCTCGATGCTCGTCTGCACGCTGACGCCGAGCATGCAGCTCGGAGTCGTCAAGGCGCTTCGCGACGCGAAGGTGACCGCGATGGGGCTCGAGTTCGTGCCGCGCATCACGCGCGCGCAGAAGATGGACATCCTGAGCTCGCAGGCGACGTGCAGCGGCTACCAGGCCGTGCTGCTCGCGGCGGCCCACCTGCCGAAGATGTTCCCGCTCATGATGACGGCGGCCGGCACGCTGGCGCCGGCGCGCGTGCTGGTCCTCGGCGCGGGCGTGGCCGGGCTGCAGGCGATCTCGACGGCGCGCAGGCTCGGCGCGATCGTCGAAGCGAACGACATCCGTCCCGCCGTGAAGGAACAGGTCGAGTCGCTCGGTGCGAAGTTCGTCGACACCGGCACGCCGCCCGATGCGGAGACGAAGGGCGGCTACGCGAAGGAGACGACGCAGGAGTTCCTGGACAAGCAGCGCGAGATCCTGAGCAAGCACATCGCGCAGGCCGACGTGCTGATCACGACGGCGCTCGTGCCCGGCAAGCGTGCGCCGGTGCTCGTGACTGCCGAGATGAGGAAGGGCATGCAGCCGGGCTCGGTCATCGTCGACCTCGCGGCGGGCCAGGGCGGCAACGTCGAAGGCACCGTGCCCGGCAAGCGCGCGGTCGTCGACGGCGTCACGATCATCGGCGACGCGAACCTGCCGGCCCAGAAGCCGGCCGACGCGTCGCGCATGTACTCGCGCAACGTGTCGGCCTTCCTCGGCGAGTTCGTCAAGGACGGTGTTCCGACGCTGAACTTCGAGAACGAGATCCTCGGCGCCACGACGATCGTGCACGACGGCGTAGTGCGGCACGGGCCGACCGCACAGGCGCTGCAAGCGCAGGGCAACTGAACCCAGGAGACTGAACGTGGAAACAGACTTCCTGTACGTCTTCGTCTTCGTGATCGCGTCGCTGCTCGGCTTCGAGCTGATCAACAAGGTGCCGCCGATGCTGCACACGCCGTTGATGTCGGGATCCAACGCGATCTCGGGCATCACGGTCGTCGCCGCGCTGATCTGTGCGCAGTCCGGCGAAGGCTTCGTGGTCCAGGCACTCGCGTTCGTCGCGATCGTCTTCGCGATGATCAACGTGGTCGGCGGTTACATGGTGACCGACCGCATGCTCGGCGCATTCAAGAAGAAGGCGAAGTAGCGTGAACTACCTCTATCTGCTCGCGACGCTGCTGTTCGTCATCGGCATCAAGAAGCTGACGAGCGTCAAGACCTGCCAGCAGGGCAACCGCATCTCCGAAGGCGGCATGCTGCTCTCGATCGTCGCGGTGCTCGCGATCACCGCGAGCACCGCGAACGTCAGTTGGGGCGTCGTCGTGGCCGGCATCCTGGTCGGCGGCGGCCTCGGTGCGCTGATCGCGAAACGAACGCCGACGACGGCGATGCCCGAGATGGTCGGCGCTCTGAACGGCTGCGGCGGCATCGCGTCGGCGCTCGTCGCGATGGCGTTCCTGATCGTCGATCCGGTGCTCGAGCAGGCCGGCAAGTCGCTCTGGGACACCGGCACCGTCAACGCGGTCAGCACGCCGGCGACGATCTTCATCGGCATGGTCACGTTCACGGGCAGCTTCGTCGCCTACTTCAAGCTCGGCGGCAAGAAGCTCGTGCACCCGTTCCACGGCATGCAGCGACACCTCGTGCATGCGGGCCTCGCGCTCGCCGCGATCCTCTGCTCGGTCTGGCAGATCGCGACCACGGACTCGGCCTGGCTAGCCGTCGCGACGATTCTGCTCGGCATCGTGTCGGGCGCGCTCGGCGTGCTGCTGATCATGCCGATCGGCGGCGCGGACATGCCCGTCGTGATCTCGCTGCTGAACAGTTACTCGGGTGTCGCGGGCGCCTGCGCAGGCTTCGTGATCAGCAACCCGCTGCTGATCGTCGTCGGCGCGCTCGTCGGCACGTCGGGCCTGATCTTGACGCAGATCATGTGCAAGGCGATGAACCGCTCGCTGCTCAACGTGCTGCTCGGCGGCATGAGCGAGGAGACGGTCGCCAAGGACGCGAAGGAGTACGGGTCGATCAAGTCCTCGGGTCCCGAGGAGGTCGCGATGCTGCTCGACGGTGCGCAGTCGGTCGTCTTCGTGCCAGGCTACGGTCTCGCGGTCGCGCAGGCACAGCACGTCGTGCGCGAGCTCGCCGACGTGCTGCAGAAGCGCGGCGCTTCCGTGCGCTACGCGATCCATCCGGTCGCGGGCCGCATGCCTGGCCACATGAACGTGCTGCTCGCCGAGTCGGACGTGCCCTACGACCAGCTCTGGGAGATGGACAGGATCAACGGAGACTTCAAGAACACCGACGTAGCCATCGTCGTCGGCGCGAACGACGTCGTGAACCCCGCCGCGCGCGAGGCGACGGGCCCGATCGCCGGCATGCCGATCCTCGACGTGGACCAGGCGCGCACGATCGTCGTCATCAAGCGTTCGCTCGCGCCCGGCTACGCGGGGATCAAGAACCCGCTGTTCGAGCGCGAGAACTGCATGATGGTCTTCCTCGACGCGAAGGAAGCGCTCGAGGGCATCCTGAAGGAAGTCGAAGCGCTCGCGTGACCCGTCGCCGCGCGGCGAACGCCTATGCCCTGGCCGTCTTCGGCGGGGTCGGCGGCGGCGCGGTGGCCGGGGCAGGCGGCGGCGCCGGCTCGACCGGCACTTCGGGCAGCTCGGTCAGCGCCTTCAGCGCAGCATCGACGTGGCGCTGCGGCACGTCGCCGATCAGCCAGCGGACCTGCGTGCGGCCGAGGCTCTGGCCGAGGTCGGCGTCCTCGGCGTCCGGGTAGAGCACGGGCTCCTCGGCGACGCCGAACGCGAGCGGCGGCAGGTCGCCTTCGGGCGTCGCCTGCTGCACCTTCGCGAGCAGCGCCTGCAGGTCGATGCCGCGCAGCAGCAGCACTTCCCACGGCCGTTCGTCGAGCCTCCTCGCGAACAGCTCGTGCAGCGCGAGCACGTGGCGGCACGGCTTCTCGGTCAGGTCGCACGAGCAGCCGAACGTGACGCTGCGCGCGTCCGGGAACAGCGGCTCGCCGACGATGCGCGCGACGAGGCGGTCGAACGAGCGCGGCACACGCCCGTCCTCGAGTGCTTCGATGATCGTCTTGCTGCGGCGCAGCACGCGGACCAGCGTGACCCAGTCCTTCTGCGGCAGCGTGCGGATCTTCAGGCTGACCTCGTGGATCGAGCCCATCGAGCCTTCCATCTCGGCCGAGATCGAGCCGGCGCGGATGCGGACCATCGGCTTGCGGATGCTCGGCAGCGCTTCGAGCGCCGCCGCGACGCGCGAGTCGTCGATGCCGCGCGTCGCCTCGCGCCGCCAGCGCTCACCGAGGGACACCGTCTTGCGTTCCATCACGTGATCGCCTCCTTGCGATCGAGCGTGAGCAGACGCTTCAGGTCCTCGTTGCTGAGCTCGGTGATCCAGTTCTCGCCGGCCGCGAGCAGGTTGTCGGCGACCTCGCGCTTGCGTTCGAGCATCTGCTGGATGCGCTCCTCGAGCGTGCCGGTGCAGACGAACTTGTGCACGAACACGTTGCGCAGCTGGCCGATGCGGAACGCGCGGTCCGTGGCCTGGTCCTCGACCGCGGGATTCCACCAGCGGTCGTAGTGGAACACGCGGTTCGCCGCCGTCAGGTTGAGGCCCGTGCCGCCGGCCTTCAGCGAGAGCACGAACACCCTCGGGCCGTCCGGGCGCGACTCCTGGAAGTCGCTGACCATCTGGTCGCGCTCCTTCTGCGGCACGCCGCCGTGCAGGAACAACACGGCGTGGCCGTGCAGCGTCTCGAGGTGCGTCTTCAGCAGCGAGCCCATCTCCTTGAACTGCGTGAACACGAGGCAGCGGTCGCCTTCCTCGAGCGCCTCCTCGATCATCTCGCTGAGCAGGTCGAGCTTGCCCGAGCGGCTCGGCAGCGAGCTGCCGTCCATCAGGTAGTGCGCCGGGTGGTTGCAGACCTGCTTGAGCCGCAGCAGCGTCGTCAGGATCGCGCCGCGGCGCTGGATGCCCTCGGCCGCCTTCTCGACCTCCTGCAGGCCCTTGCGCACGACGGACTCGTAGAGGATCGCCTGCTCGCGCGACAACGTCGCCGCGACGATCTGCTCGGACTTCTCGGGCAGGTCCGCGACGATCTCGGGGTCGGTCTTGAGGCGGCGCAGCACGAACGGGCGCACGAGCCTCGCGAGCGCCGACATCGAGCCCTTCTGGCGCTGCTTCACGATCGGGTGCTCGAGCGTCTGCGTGAACTGCGTGCGCGAGCCGAGCAGGCCCTCGTTCAGGAAGTCCATGATCGACCACAGGTCGAGCGGACGGTTCTCGAGCGGCGTGCCGGTCAGCGCGAGCCGGAAGTGCCCCTTGAGCTGGCGCGCGACCTGGGACTGGCGCGTCGTCGGGTTCTTGATGTTCTGCGCCTCGTCGAGCACGACGCCGTCGAAGGTGATCTCGTTCATGATCTCCTCGTCGCGCTGCAGCAGGTTGTAGCTCGTGAGCACGATGTCGTGCTTCGCGACGACCTCGCGGAACGCTTCGAGCGTCTCGGCGCGCGCCTTGCCGTGGTGCAGCACGACGCTCAGCGACGGGCCGAAGCGGTGGACCTCGCGGCGCCAGTTGCCGAGCACGGAGACCGGACACACGATCAGGATCGCGGTCTTGCTGTTCCGGCGCTTGCGCCAGTCGAGCATCATCGTGATCGCCTGCACGGTCTTGCCGAGACCCATGTCGTCGGCGAGGCAGGCGCCAAAACCCTGGTCGACGAGGAAGTGCATCCACGAATGACCGCGGGCCTGGTAGGGCCGCAGCTCGCCGATGAACCCCTCGGGCATCGGCCGGTCCTCGACGACGCGGGCCTGGTCGAGGTTCGCGAGCAGCTGCTCGAGGCGCGGGCTGCTCGCGATCGTCTCCATCGCGAGGCCGTGCAGGTGCGAAGCGCCGC
Source organism: Planctomycetota bacterium (assembly GCA_036376355.1). Taxonomy (GTDB): domain Bacteria; phylum Planctomycetota; class UBA1135; order UBA1135; family UBA2386; genus DASVAL01. Next base: position 11,605 of record DASVAL010000048.1, on the reverse strand, counting down.
CGAGGCGCAGGCGCAGCGCCTCGAAGAAGCTGATGCGCTCGCCGCCCTCCTGCATGCGCTTCTTGAAGTCGCGCAGCGCCTCGCGATCCTTCGGCGACAGCAGCACGGGCCTCCGGCCGATGAAGACGAGCGGCGCCCTCGCATCGACGAGCTGGTCGAACTCACCCTGGTTCAGCTCCTTGTCGCCGACCGCGAGGCTCCACTTGAACTCGAACCACGGCCGCGGGTCGTTCGGCTGTGCCTTCGCCTCGACGATGGCCACGCGCGCCGACAGCCGCAGCATCGACTCGACGCCCGGCAGCGTGATCTCGAAGCCTTCGCTCTCGAGCAGCGGCATGTGGTCGAGGATCTGGTCGAGCTCCTGGCGCGTCAGGCTCGCGCGGCCGTCGCTGAGGTTGCGCGCGCGCCGCAGGGCCGGCAGCTTCTCGGCGACGCGCTCGAGCGTCTGCTCGACGCGGTAGACGCTGTCGGTCGCGATCTCGTTCGGGAACGGCGACGCGGACAGCCGCTGGTGCAGGCTCTCGATCGTCTCCGTGCAGCTGATCGTCGGGATCGGGCGCACGAGGATCTGCAGGCCCCACGGTGCCCCCTCCTCGAGCGGCTGGTCGGGCACCAGGATCTCGAGCACCGGCACCATCTGCGTCTGCCAGTACTCACGCGGCAGGCGCTCGGCCTTCTCGAAGCGCGGTTGCGCCGGCTTCTCGGCGGCAGCTGCGGCGAGCACCTGGTCGAGCGCGTGGCCGACGAAGCTGACCAGGAAGTTGCGCTGCGTCACGGCGTAGACCGGGTCGTCCGGGACCGCGAAGCGCGCCGTGCAGAGCGAGCCGGGCACGAGCTCGGCGATCGCGGCGAGCACCCACTGCGTCTGCTCGTTCCAGTGCGGAGCCCATTGCAGCACGCCGGGTTGCGGGGCCGGCGCGTAGTCGCCGCGAGCGATCAGGCGCAGCACGATCTGGCTCGCGGCGGCGAGCGCACGCAGGGCCGGCGGCTGTCGGGCCGGCTCGAGCGAGGCCAGCCACGGCACCGCGGCACCGAGCGGCAGGCCGAGCGATGGAACCGTCCAGAGTGCTGGTGCGATGCGGCTCTGCGGGCGGTCCTCTTCGTCCGAGTCGCCGTTGACCGAGACGAGCAGCGGTCGCAGCGAGGACTCTTCCGACGGGATCAGCAGCTGGGCTTGGACGGGCTCGGCGCGCGCGGCGAGGTGTGCAGGCAGCGCCGCGGCAACGCCTTCGATCCCCGTGTCGGACCACAGCGCGATCCGAGCGTCCGCGGGCTGGCGAGAGTGCAGGTAGGCGGCGTGCAGGGTTAGTGCTTCCCGGCGGGTGGCGGCTGCACCCACTGCTTGTCGACCCCCGCCTTCGTCGCGTGCATCTCGTGGTCCAGCCGGCGAGTCGCCTGATCGCCGAGCGTGAAGATGAACAAGAGCGAGAGGAACAGGAACGCACTCAGGAACACGATCTTGTTGATGCCCGTGTCCCACTTCAGGTGCATGAAGAACGCGATGACCAGCGATGCCTTGACGCTCGCGATCGCCATCGCGATCAGCATGTTCGCGCCGCCGAAGTCGATGCGCGACACCCCGACCGTGATCGCCGTCAGCACCAGCAGCACGAGCAGCACGTTGCGGAACAGCTCGGGAGTCGAGACGTGGTGGTGGCCCATCGCGAGCTCACCGTGGGCATGGGCCCCGTGAGCCGAGCCAGAATGGTCGTGCCCGGTCGGGTTGTGGGTGTGCGCACTCATCACGGCACCAGGTAGAGCAGGGGGAACAGGAAGATCCAGATCAGGTCGACGAGGTGCCAGTAGAGGCCGACGAGGTCGACAGGCAGGTAGTAACCGGAGTGGAAGCGGCCCTTCGCGGCGCCCTTCATGATCCAGATGATGAGGCCAGCGCCGACCAGCACGTGGATGCCGTGGATCGCGGTCATCGTCACGTAGATCGCGAAGAACAGGTGGCCGTGGGGCACGTTGGCCATCACGCCGTCGTAGTCCTTGAACCACGACAGCTGGCCGCTGGCCGTGTCGTAGCCGCCGAACATGTCCGTGAAGACGAACAGGCCGTGGTCGTTCTTCGCCTTGTACTCGAAGAACTTGATGATCATGAAGATCGCGGCGCCGAGCACCGTGAGGCCGCAATAGAGCAGCGTCTTCTGCTTCTGGCTCGTTTGCGCCGCGCGCACGCCCATGGCCATCGTCCACGAGCTGACCAGCAGCACCGTGGTGTTGCACGCGCCGAGCACCCAGTCGAGCTGACGGCCACCCTGGCGGAACGTCTCGGGGTACTGCTCGTGGTAGAAGAAGTACGCAGCGAACAGGCCGCCGAACAGCAGGATCTCCGTCGCGAGGAACAGCCAGAAGCCGAGCTTCGCCGACTGGAACTCCTGCACCGGCGTGTCGAAGTGGTGCGCGATCGTGTGCGGCACGAACTCGGGTCCCGGCGCCGGGATCGTTACCGCGTGGTGTCCGTCGTGACTCATTGCTGTCCTGTTGTGGGCTGGCTGTTGTGCGCTGGCTTCTCGGAGTCGGTCAGCGGAATGGCTTCTGGAGGCGGCCTGCGCCGCGAGGGACTCAGCTGGCTGGGGTGCGCGTCGTTTCGAGATCGAGCGCCGTGTAGTCGTAGACCTCGCCCACCATCACGGGTGGCTTCTCGAAGTTCTCGAGCGGCGGCGGAGTCGGCGAGTGCCACTCGAGCGTGACGCCGCCCCACTGGTTCTGCATCGCCTTCTTGCCCTGCAGCAGCGAGGCGACGAGGTAGTAGACCATCAGCGCGACGCCGAGGCCGATGATCATGGCTCCGATCGTCGACGCGCGGTGGTAGGCCATGTACTCGGGCACGTAGGTCGCGTAGCGACGCGGCATGCCGCGGCTGCCCATGATGAACTGCGGGATGAACGTGGCGTTGAAGCCGATGAAGATCGTGACGGCCGCGATCTTCGCGAGGAACTCGTCGTACATCACGCCGAACACCTTCGGCCACCAGTGGTGCAGGCCCGCGAAGAAGGCCAGCGCGATCGAGCCCATCATCACGTAGTGGAAGTGCGCGACGACGAAGTAGGTGTCGTGCAGGTGGATGTCGACGTTCAAGGCACCGAGGATCACGCCGGTCAGTCCGCCGATCGCGAAGATGATCAGGAACGCGAGCGTGTAGAGCATCGGCGAGTTCAGGTCGATCGAGCCCTTCCACACCGTCGCGACCCAGGAGAACTCCTTGATCGCGGTCGGGATCGCCACGAAGAACGTCAGGAACGAGAACGCGAACAGCGCGTACGTCGACTGGCCCGACGTGAACATGTGGTGGCCCCACACGAGGAAGCTGATGATCGCGATCGCGAGCGAGCTGAACGCGATCAGCTTGTAGCCGAACAGCGGCTTCCGGCTGTGCACGGTGACGAGTTCGCTGATGATGCCGAAAGCCGGCAGCACCATGATGTAGACGGCCGGGTGCGAGTAGAACCAGAAGAAGTGCTCGAACAGCACCGGGTCGCCGCCGAGGCGCGGATCGAAGATGCCGATGTGGTAGAGGCGCTCGAACGCGACGAGCAGCACCGTGATGCCGAGCACCGGGGTCGCGAGCACCTGCAGGATCGCCGTCGCGTACAGCGCCCAGACGAACAGCGGCATGCGGAACCAGGTCAGACCCGGCGCGCGCAGCTTGTGCGTCGTGACGATGAAGTTCAGTCCCGTGAAGATCGAGCTGAAGCCGAGCAGGAAGATGCCGAGCCCGATCGAGATGACTGCCTTGTCGGTGTAGAGGCTGTAGGGCGCGTAGAAGGTCCAGCCCGTGTCGAAGCCGCCGAGCACGATCGAGACCACGGTGAGCAAGGCACCGGCGAGCCACAGGTAGAAGCTCAGCAGGTTCAGCCGCGGCAGCGCCACGTCCTTCGCGCCGAGTTGCAGCGGCAGCACGAGGTTCCCGAGCGATGCAGGGATCGCCGGGATGATGAACAGGAACACCATGAACGCGCCGTGCAGCGTGAAGACCTCGTTGTAGGCATCGTTCTCGAACAGGAGGCCGTGCGGTTCCCAGAGGTGCAGGCGCACGAGCAGCGCGAAGAGGCCGCCGCTCAGGAAGGCCAGCGTCACGCCGACCAGGTACATGATCCCGATGCGCTTGTGGTCGAGCGTGCCGGCCCAGGACATGAAGCCGGTCGAGACGTTCCAGAAGGTCTTGCGCGCTGGTTCGATCAGCGGCCTGTCGATGGCGGGAAGGTTTGTCGTCATGGTTGCCTCACTTCTTCTTCGCCAGCTGCTTCATGAACTCGATGATGCCCTTGATCCGCTTCTCGTCGAGCTGCTGCGGCGCCATCGCGGTGTTCTCGTATCCGGCGGCCCGCCTGGCGTCGGGCTTCATGATCGACTCGGTGATGTAGGCCTCGTCGACCGTGATCTCCTCCACCTGACCCGTGGCCAGCACTTTCACTTTGCGCTTGCCGCCGACGATCGTGCCATCCGGTCCCTCGACGAAGAGTCCCTTCCAGGTGGGACCCGTCGGCAGCGGCAGCTCGAGCGAGTGGCAGCTCGAGCAGATCGCCTTGTAGATCTTCTCGCCGCCGGCGGCGGCTTCGGCTGGCGTCGGGTTCTCGGGCCACGTGTCCCAAGGCTTCTTCGCGAACTCCTCGGCGGTCACGACGTGGACCTGCGAGTACATGCGCGAGTGGTCCTGGCCGCAGTACTCGGCGCAGAACAGGTGGTAGTCGCCGACCTCGGTCGGCGTGAACCAGAGCGTCTGGTAGCGGCCCGGGATGATGTCGCGCTTGACGCGCATCGCCGGCATGAAGAACGCGTGCAGCACGTCCATCGACTCGAGCAGGAACCCGGCTGGCTTGTTCACCTCGAGCCAGAGCTCGTTGATGCTCTGCGAGGGGTTGTTCGGATAGGTGAACGTCCAGCTCCACTGTCGGGCCGTCGCCTTGTACATGTTGCGGCTGGCTTCGGCCGGGATGATCGTCATGTCGAGGCTGCCCTTGAAGCCCCAGGCGAACATCACCATGACGACGATCAGCGGGACCACGGTCCAGAGGACCTCGAGCGGCGTGTTGTGCGTCACGTTCGAGGCCGCGGGCTGGTCGTAGGTCTTGCGGCGGTACTTGACGCAGGCGAACAGCAACACGCCCGTGATCAACACGAAGCAGAAGATGCAGACCGCGTACGTGAAGTAGAACAGCCCGTCGACGTGGTCGAACGTGCTGGCGAGCTTCTCGAGCTGGCCCCACGTGTCGATCGCCGCCGGCTTCACGGGGTTCTCGATGTAGCCGATCTTCTGAGGGTCCTGGATCAGTTGGGCGAACACGGTTGTCCTTGGCTGACGGCGTGCGTCATGCGATCGCTGGGGTTGGACGCCGGCGCTCCTTGCGCAGCATCACGATGATCATCGCGGCGATCGCGACGACGGTGATTGCGCCGCCGATGCGCATCAGCGTCATCGCGGCGAGTGAATAGGTGTTCGTGCGGGAGTCGAACGTGAGGCAGTTGAGCTGCACCTTGTCCCAGAACGAGCCGAGCTTGCCTTCGCTGGCCTCGACGATCGCGAGGCGCACGTCGCCGGCGTCGAAGGCCGTGTTCTGGATGATGCGGCTCACCTTGCCCTGCGGCGTCAGGAAGATCAGCGACGGCGGGTGCGCGTACTCGTTGGTGTGCACCGAGTAGTAGTAGCGGAAGCCGACGGCCTCGGTCAGCTGCTTGATGTTCGCTTCGTCGCCGACGAGAAGCCGCCACGCGTCGTCGCTGCCGGCCTTCGCGAGCTTCGGCAGGAACGACTGCTTGCGCGAGAGCGCCATCTCGGCGGTCTCCTTCGGGTCGATCGAGACGCTGAGCACGCGGTAGTCGGTGCCGGGCTGCAGCGTCACGTCGCTCAGTGCGCGGAAGGCGGCCTGCATGACCTGGCCGCACATCGCGGGGCAGCGGTAGTAGCCGAGCAGCAGCACGACAGGCTGCTTGCCGGGGAACAGCTGCCGCAGCTGGTACGGGTAGCCGCGTTCGTCCGTGAACGTGAGGCTCGGATCGACGACGGCGCCGATGCGGTCCAGTTGCGAAGCTGCCTCCTCGCGCATCTCGAGCGAGCTCGTCGGTGGCATGCCGGCACCCTGCGCCAGCGCGGCGCTCGTGCAGCAGGCAATCCAGCAGGCAGTGAGGAGGAGGTGCTTGATCACGACGCGGTTACTTGCCGGCCATCTTCTTCAGGGCTTGCTCGATGGTCATCTTGGACGGGTTCTGGCCCTTCAGGAACTGCATCTCGGCCTCGACCACGGACTCGAGCTCGGCGACCGGCGGTGTCATGTTGCCGTAGGCCTTCTGCTCGGCGCGGTGGGCTTCCTGAACTCGGACGAATATCGGCACCATGATCCAGAGCAGAAAGAATACGGCGAGCGTGCCGACGGCGAACCAGATCGCCGCGGACCGCGCATCGATGTCGTGCTCGGGATCGCTTGCGACAGGGGAATGCCCGGCGCCCTTGCCGCCGGAAGCACCTTGTGGCTGCGTGCCGTGAGACTGCGTGCCGTGTGCCATGTGGTCAGCTCTGGTGGCTCGGTGGTGAGTCAGTGGTTCGGTCAGTGATTCAGGAAGTGCAGCGACTCGGAGAGCCGCGGATCGCGGATCGGAACGAGGTTGGCCTTGCGCATGTTCATCAGCGTGAGGCCGGCGACCAGCGACAGGATGCCGAGGAAGCAGCCGAAATCGGTCCAGTGCACGTGGTGCAGATAGTCGCCGAGCTGCTCCGAGAAGCCCGCGGAGCCGGCCAGCAACTCCTTCGCCGCCTGGCCCTCCTCCTGTCCGTGCGACGCGTTCGGCAGGATCAGGAACTGCATGTCGATGCAGTGGATGACCAGGAGGAAGATCGCACCCGCGGACAGTGCCATGCCGTGGCGCTTCACGTGGCGCGACATCAGGAACGCGAACGGGATGAAGAAGTGGCCGACGATCAGGATCGTGCCGATCGCGCCCCAGCCGTTCACCGTGCGCACGAGGAACCAGTGCGTCTCCTCGGGCATGTTCGCGTACCACTGCAGCATGTACTGGCTGAAGTTCGTGTAGGTCCAGAAGACCATGTAGACGAACATCAGCTTGCCGAGGTCGTGGTAGTGCTCGACCGTGATCGCGTTCTTCAGGTAGCCGCGCCTGCCGAGCCACTTCGCGAACAGGATCGTGAAGGCGAGGGACGCCATCGCGGCGCCCGCGAAGTAGGTGACGCCGAAGATCGTGCTGAACCAGTGCGGGTCCATCGACATGATCCAGTCGAAGGCCGCGAACGTGGTCGAGAGCGCGAACAGCAGCAGGCCCGGGGCTGCACGGCGCGAGAGCTTGAGGCTGATCGCCGGATCGCCGGTCTCGTCCTGCTTGATCGAGTTGCTGCGGAAGAACCAGGCGAGCCCGATCCAGATCCCGAAGTAGGCGACGACGCGGACCAGGAAGAAGTTCTTGTTGAGCCAGCCGGACTTGCCCTCGAGCACGAGGTCGTTGGGGTTGGCGTGAACCCAGTGCGCGTAGAGCTTGTCGATGCCGACGAAGATCGGCACGAACAGCAGCAGCATGAGCGGCAGCGCCCACATCGTGTTCTCGGCAATGCGGCGCACGGTCGGGCTCCAGCCGGCGCGCGTGATGTGCTGGATCATCACGAAGAAGAGCGCGCCGAGGCAGATGCCGAGCACGCCCATGTAGCCGACGAGGTATGAGAAGTAGAAGTGCTCACCGCCGGTGCCCCAGGCGGCGCCGAGCAGCACGACGCCGACGCCGAGCAAACCCATCTGGACCGAGGCGAGGTCACCGTCCTTGATCCTGGCGGCGACGTGCGGCGCCAGTTGTTGGAGGCTCGGCGCTGTCATGTGTGCGGATGCGGTCATGGCGCTGGTTTGCTCAGTCGTTCTGCTCGGGGTTACTGGCTCAGGGGTTGCTCAGTGCTCTGCTCACTGCTTGCTCAGCGACTGCAGGGCGCGCACGTAGTGCACGATGGCCCAGCGGTCCTCGACGGAGATGCGGGCGGCGTAGCCGGGCATCGTCTTGAAGTTGCCGGTGCTGATCGCCTCGAAGACCTCGCCGTCGGGCATCGTCGCGACCCGGTTGTCCTTGCCTTCGACGAAGTGGAAGTTCGGGACCACGACCGGCCACCGCCGGCCGACCATGCCGTGGCCTTGCTTCGGGTCGTTGCCGCCCTGGCCCGTGTAGCCGTGGCAGACGGCGCAGTAGATGTTGTAGCGGTCGCGGCCGCGCTCGAGCACGGAGACCTCGCGGCCGAGGTGGACCATCTTCGTGTCGAGCGCCAGCGGGTTCTGCTTGACGAACTGGTTGCTCGCATCGCGGTTCGCGAGCTTCGGGTCCGGCGCCTTGCCGTGGGGCACGACGAGCGTCTTGCCGAAGCTGTTGGCGACCGGCAGCCGCATGCCGCGGTGGTCTTCCCAGCTGCCGAACGTCGTCTTGGACTGCGCGCGCACCTTCGGCTGGAAGTCCATGTCGAGCACGAGGTGCACGGGAGGCGCGTGCGAGGTGCCGCCGCGCATGCAACTGGTCAGCCCGATCGCGAGCGTTGCGAGAACCAGGGATGTCTCGAGGAACTTGCCCATTGCGATCAGCCCTCCACGATCTCGACGTGCTTGCCGCCGAGACTTTCGAGGAAGTGTTTGGTCTGCTGGCTGTCGAACTTCGGATCCGTCGCCTCGATCGACAGGAAGAAGCGATCGTCCGACGCACGCCAGATCGTGCTGTGGCTGAAGAGCGGGTGATGCAGCCGCGGCAGGCGGTTGAGCCCGAACATGCCGAACACGGCGCCGAACGCCGACAACAACACCATGCACTCGAACGTGATCGGGATCGTCGGCGGCCACGCGTAGGGCTCCTTGCCGGAGACCCAGATCGGGTAGTCGTGGCCGTTCATCCACCACATCATGAGCTGGGCGAGGCAGATGCCCGTGAAGCCGCAGCAGACGACGATCCAGCCGAGCGGGCTCGGTCCCTGCCGCAAGGCACCGTTGAGTCCGTGCACGGGGAACGGCGTGTGTGCGTCGACGCGCGTGTAGCCCTGCGCGGTCGTCTTCTCGGCGGCCTTGAAGATCGCGGCTGCCGACTCGAACTCGGCGATGATGCCCCACTTCGTGGTCTTGGACATGGGTGAGTTTCCGGGTGGGGTTAGTGGGCGCCCTGGCCTGCCGGCGTGTGGGCCGCGTCGTGCACCGCATGGGCGTGCCCGCCACCGTGCGCGTCGTGGCCGTGGTGCGGGTTAGCCTGCGGCATCACGCCCTTCACTTCGCTGATCGCGAGGATCGGCAGGAAGCGGCAGAACAGCAGGAAGAACGTGAAGAAGAGGCCGAAGCTGCCGGCGTAGGTCAGGATGTCGATGAGCGTCGGCGTGAAGTAGCCCCAGCTCGACGGCATGAACTCGCGGTTCAGCGACGTGACGACGATCACGAAGCGCTCGAACCACATGCCGATGTTGACGACGATCGAGATCACGAACAGCACCATCGGGTTGCGGCGCAGGGCGCGGAACCAGAAGAGCTGCGGGCTGACCACGTTGCAGGTCAGCATGATCCAGTAGGCCCACCAGTAGGGCCCCGTCGCGCGGTTGATGAAGCAGAACTGCTCGTACTCGGAGCCGCTGTACCACGCGATGAAGAACTCCATCCCGTAGCCGTAGCCGACCATCATGCCGGTCAGCAGCAGGATCTTCGCGATGTTGTCGAGGTGGTTCAGCGTGATCAGCTCGTGCAGGCCGAGCCACTGCCGGGCCGGGATCATCAGGGTCAGCACCATGCCGAACCCCGAGAAGATCGCGCCCGCGACGAAGTACGGCGGGAAGATCGTCGTGTGCCAGCCGGGCACCTGCGACACGGCGAAGTCGAAGGACACGATCGAGTGCACCGACAGCACGAGCGGCGTGCTCAGCGCCGCGAGGATCAGGTAGGCTTTCTCGTAGTGCAGCCAGTGGCGGTTGCTGCCGTGCCAGCCGAGCGCGAACGCGCCGTAGATGCGCGACGCGACCGTGCGGCCGGCCCGCATCGCGCGGTCGCGGAACGTCGCGAGGTCCGGCACGAGGCCGACGTACCAGAACAGCGCCGAGACTGTGAAGTAGGTGCTGACCGCGAACACGTCCCAGAGCAGCGGGCTCTTGAAGTTCGGCCACAGCGCCATCTGGTTCGGCACCGGGAACACCCAGTAGATGACCCAGAGGCGGCCGACGTGGATCGCCGGGAAGATGCCGGCTGCCATGACCGCGAAGATCGTCATGGCCTCGGACGCGCGGTTGATCGACGTGCGCCACTTCTGCCGGAACAGGAACAGGATCGCGCTGATCAGCGTGCCGGCGTGGCCGATGCCGATCCAGAACACGAAGTTCACGATCGGCCAGCCCCAGGCGACGGGCACGTTGTTGCCCCAGACGCCGACCCCCGTGAACACGAGGTAGCCGATCATCGCGAACAGGTTCAGGAACAGCGCGACACTGATCCCGAACATCAGGTACCAGCCGCGCGGTGTCTTCTTCTCGGCGACGCCCGCGATGATGTTGGTGACCGACGCGAAGTCGTTCTTGCCCTCGATGAGCGGCGCCCGGCGCAGCGGGTTCTCCGGCTCGTCGACAACGGTGATTGCAGTCGCGGTCATCGGGATCAGCCGGTTTGGAGTTCGGGGTTGGGGTTGCGGACGCGACCGAGGTAGGTCGTGCGCGGCTTCGTATTGAGCTCGGTCAGCACGCCGTAGTTGAGAGGGAGATCGCGCTGAACGCTGACGGCGCTCGTCTTCTCGAGCATGTTGCCGAAGACGATCGCCTGGGTCGGGCAGGCCTGTGCGCAAGCGGTCGTGACGTGCACGTCGTTCGCGCCGTCGCCGACCTTCTTGCCGGACAGTTTGGCCTGGATGCGGCCGCCGTTGATGCGCTGCACGCAGTAGGTGCACTTCTCCATCACGCCGCGGCTGCGCACGGTGACGTCCGGATTGAACGCGAGGCGCTTCGTGTCGGACGTGCTGCCCGTGAAGTCGAGGTAGTTGAACCGTCGCACCTTGTACGGGCAGTTGTTGCTGCAGTAGCGCGTGCCGATGCAGCGGTTGTAGACCATGTCGTTGAGCCCGTCGGGGCTGTGCGTCGTCGCGGCGACCGGGCAGACCGACTCGCACGGCGCGTTCTCGCACTGCATGCACGGCACCGGCATGTTCGCGACCTGCGGGTCCTCGGCGCCCTGCGGCACCTTGCCTTCGCCGACGATCGTGAGCTTGTCGCCGTGCGTGATGTCCTTCCTGGCCTTCGTGTCGGAGACGGACGTGAAGTAGCGATCCGCGCGGATCCAGAACATCTCGCGGTTGCGCGAGACCTGGATCTTGCCGACCATCGGGACGTTGTTCTCGGCGACGCAGGCCGCGATGCACGCGCTGCAGCCGGTGCAGGCGTTGAGGTCGATCACCATGGCCCACTGGTAGGGCGACTTCTTGACCTCCGGATCCTGGCGGCGGGTCTCGAAGCGCTCGACCCACAGCGACTTGTTGAGCGACGCCTCGGTCGCCTTCTCGTCGTGCAGGCGCGCCGCCTGGTCGAGCGGCGACATCTTCGGCGCCCAGCGCGGGTCGCTCTGGTTCTTCGCCGCCGTCGTTTCGCGCACGAGCGCGCGACCGGCCATCGTGCCGT
>DASVAL010000047.1:0-10232 GCA_036376355.1 Planctomycetota bacterium | reverse complement strand
GCACAGCGGCTCGCCGAGGCGCTCGAAGAACGCCACCTCGACCTGCTGGTCGTGACGCACGCGGACCAGGACCATCACAACGGCGTGCCGGCCCTGCTGCGCCGCCTGTCGATCGACACAGCGATCCTGCCGGGCCGCATGCGCGCTTCGGAGCTCGCTTCGCTGCTCGCGGCGCACGGCACGCGCGTTCACGTGCTGGCCGGCGGCGAGCGCCTCGAGCCGGCGCCGCACCTGCGGCTCGCGATGCCGTCGGTGCCCGAAGGAGCGAGCGACAACGACCAGAGCCTGTGGACGAGCGTGCAGATGGAAGGGGCGCGCGTGCTGCTGACCGGCGACGCCGAAGAGCTCGGCGTCGCGACCGCGATCGCCGAGGGGCTCGCGACGCAGAGCGACGTGCTCGTGCTGCCCCACCACGGCCGGCCGAACGCGATGCTGCCTGCCCTGCTGCAGTGCGTGCGGCCGCGAGCGTGCTTCGCTTCCGCGGCAACGGCCGACGGCGACACGGTGCTCGGCCGCATCGCGCGGCGTTCTGGCGCCGAGCTCTGGGTGACCGGACAACACGGCACGATCACGCTGACCGGGCTGCCTGCGCAGGTCACCGGCAGCGCCGGGTCGCGCCCGCTCTCTCCGCGCAGGCAGTAGTGGCCGCTATCCCTTCTTCGCGGACGGCGGCGCCTTCACGAGCTTCGACACGCGTCCGAGCGAGTTCCAGTCCAGCACGTAGATGCTGCCCTGCGTGTCGACGCAGATGCCGTGCGGCGACAGGAACGCGCCGTCCTGCCACTTGTCGCGCGGCACTCCGTTCTGCGCGCGCAGCTTCGGATCGGGGTTGTCGCCGAGATGCACGACGAGCTTGTCGTCCTTGTCGAGCAGCGTGACGCGACCCGCGAGGTCGGCGATCGCGAGCCCGCCGTCGAGCAGCGGCGCCACGTTGCACGGCCGCCGCAGATCCTTGTCCATCAGGCGCACGAACGTGCCGTCCATCGTGAACCACTGCAGCCGGTGGTTCTCGCGATCGCACACGAGCAAGAGCGGCTCCTTGCCGCGCGCGTCGAGCCATAGGCCGTGCGGCGTCTTCATCTTGCCGGGCTCGGTGCCGGGCCCGCCGAACGACTTCACGTAGTTGCGGTCCTTGTCGAACAAGTGCACCCACGACTTGCCGTAGCCGTCCGCGAGGAAGATCTGGCCGTCGGGTCCCACTGCGACCGCGGTCGGATTGAACTGCTCTTCCTTCTCGTAGATGCCCGAAGCCTGCGGCCAGCCGATCGTCCACAGGACGGTGCCGTCCATCTCCGTCTTCACGAGCTCGTGGCGGCGCGTGTGCGCGAGGTAGAGCACCTCCTTGCCGTCTTCGACGCGAAGGCACATGCCGTGCAGCCCGCCGCGGAACTCCTTGCCCCACGTGCGCAGGATCTCGCCGGCCGCCGAGTACACGACGACCGCGCTCTCGGTGTCGGTGTTCGCGAGGACGTTGCCGTCCTTGTCGACGACGAGGCAGCCGTGCGTGTTGCCGAGGTCCTTCGCATCGGCGCTGCGGCCCCAACCGCGCACCCAGTGATAGGTGTGCTGCCCTTCGCCGAGAACCACGGGTCCGGACGCGGCCGCGTCCGCGGCCCCCGACCCTGGTTTCTGCGGCTCTTGCTGGGCGAACATCGGAAGGCAGGACGAGACGAGGACGGCGAGGGTGCGCATGGTGGTAGCGGTCCGAACCGGAACCGCGGGTTGTAGCGCGCCAACACGTTCGCGGCCAAACGCATGGTACCAAAGTGGTGCAGCCCGCGACGAACGCCGCGGAACCGGACCTGCAATGATCCCCGCTGCCCTCGCGGCTGCCCCCGCGTCTCGTTGGAGTCCAGCATGAACAGGTTCGCTCTCGTGGCTTCGTTCGGTCTCGCTGCCCTACTGACCCTGCCCGTCTCGGCTCAGGGTGGTGGTGGCGGAGGTCGACGCCAGCGCCCCGAGGAGATCCAGAACCGCGTCGGCGCCTTCTTCTCCGACATCAGCGGCCCGACCGCCGACGGCGACAAGATCGACCTGGCCACGACCGAGTTCGTGCGCGCCGCGGTCGCGAAGGAGCAGCTGTCGGTGCTCTACCTGCACATCGGCACCGACGAGCAGGACACGCGCGAGAACTTCGAGCGCATGCTGTTCGCCAGCGACGAGCTCGGCATCGAGCTGCGTTGTTTCCACTGCGGCCGCATCGACCTCTCGAAGGAGCCCGCGCTCAAGACCAAGTACGGCGACCAGGCGCCGCTGTTCATCGCGTTCGACAAGACGGGCAAGGCCGGGGACATCGTCTCGATGAACGGCTACAAGGTCGCCGCCAACGCGCTCAGCAAGCAGCTCGAGAAAGTGGCGCAGGGTGCGCTCAAGCCGGCCCTGGCCACGTTCGCGAAGGAGTACGGCGGCCTCGTGCGCGACCTCGAGAACCTGCTGGGCCGGAAGAAGATCTCGAAGGACCGCTACGCCAAGGCGGGCTCGGACAAGGCCAAGCGCGCCGAAGCCGACAAGGACCTCAGGGAGATCGAGGCCGAGGAAGAGAAGGTCAAGGCCAAGGAGAAGGAGATGCTCGCGAAGATGCAGCTGCCGCAGCGTGCCGAGAACGCGCAGCGACTCGGTGGCCGCGAGGGCGGCGGCCGCTGATCGAGAGACGCGGCTGGCTGCGAACCCGCCGCACCGGCAATCACCGCCGCTGTAACAGCGCGTCCATCAGCTTGCCAAGGGCTCCATCGTCGACGTCGACGACGATCGCCTGGCCGTCGCGCGTCACCTAGGCAGGTAGCAGCGGGCCGGCTTGCGCCAGATCGCCGGCGTCCGCGCTGCCGATCAACTGGCGCGCGAGCGAGCGGACGAAGTCACCTTCGGCGAGCAGTTCGTGCATGCGAGCATCCTGCGGTGCGGGCATGGCAGGATAGACACCGCCGCCTCGCCGTGTGTGCCCGCCGGCTCCGGAGAATCCCGGCCCCGCCGAGCCGCTCAGTGCGAGTGCCCGTGATCCGGCTTCTCGATGTGGCCCAGCGTGTGGAGTGCTGCGGCTTCGAACGTGCTGCCCGTGCCCTCGGCGGCGAGTGCCTGCAGCAGCGGCACGGCGCGGTCGTCCTGCTTGTTCTCGTGCAGCGCCTTGCCGAGATACAAGAGCGCGCGCTGCCGGTCCAGCGCGAGCCCGCCGGTCCGCAGCGCGGCTTCGAACACCCCCACCGCCTCCGCGTGCTTCCTCTCCTTGAACAGCACGTAGCCTTCGGTGACCTTCGCGGCAGGCGTCTTCGGCGCCTCGGCGAGCCAGCGCCGCGCTTCCGTCACGTTGCCGTCGAGCGCGTAGAGCCGCGCGAGGTTGTGCCGCGCGTCGGCGACGCCGGCGTTCGCGGCGTCGAGCAAGAGCGGCTCGCATGCGGTGCGGCAGCCGAGCTGCAGCAGCAGATACCCGAGCCGGTACCTTTCGACCGGCCCGGCATGCGGACTCGCCGCCGTTGCACGCAGCGCCGCGAGTTCGGCGCGTGAGGCCGCGCATTGGCGCAGGAACGCCGCGAGCTCGGGCGGATCCTGCGGCCCTGGCCGCGCTGCGTAGACCTGCCCCGCGCCGTCGAGCACCGCGATGCCCATGCCCTCGCTGCCGCCGAGTACCCACTTCGAGTAGAGGCCCGCACCCAGCGATCCCTCCGCGACCGCCGCGCGAAAGCCGCCGTCGTGCAGCGCGGCCGCGATCGCGGGATCGCACAGACTGCGCTGCATGCGGTCGCTCGCTTCGCGCCCCGGCAGCGCGAAGTAGACGACGAGATCCTCGCCTCCGCTGCGCGCCTCCGCGAGTGCCTGCTGGACGTCGACCTCGAAGCCAGGCCCGCTCGCGCACGCAGCGAGCAGCAGGGCAACCGAGCTCGTCCCCTGCCGTTTCACTTGCCCTTCTCGCCGCAGAAGCGGTCGAGCCAGGCGAAGAACTCGCGCTGCCACAACACGCCGTTCTGCGGCTGCAGCACCCAGTGCCCCTCGTCGGGGAACATCAGCAGTCGACTCTTCACGCCCTGCAGCTGCGCCGCCGTGAACGCCTGCAAACCCTGGTCGTACGGCACGCGGTAGTCCTGCTCGCCGTGGATCACGAGCAGCGGCGTCTTCCAGTTCTTCACGTACCGATGCGGCGAGAACCTGCGGTACCCCGCCGCGATCTCCTCCGACGCCCAGTACGGACCGCCGAGGTCCCAGTTCACGAAGAACAGTTCCTCGGTCGCGAGATACATGCTCTCGAGGTTGAACACGCCGCAGTGCGAGATCATGCACGCGAAGCGATCGCCGCCATTTCCCATGAGCCAGTAGACCGTGTAGCCGCCGAACGACGCGCCGACGGCCGCGCTGCGTTCGCGGTCGACGTACGCGCGGCCCTGCATCGCGTCGCACACCGAGAGCAGGTCGGCCATCGCCTGGCCGCCCCAGTCGCGCGAGATCTGGTCGTTCCACGCCTGGCCGAAGCCCGGCAGGCCGCGCCGATTGACCGCCGCGATCACGTAGCCCTTCGCGGCCATCAGGTGGAAGTTCCAGCGGAACGAGAAGGCCTGCCCGATCATCGATTGCGGCCCGCCCTGGCAGTAGAGCACGAACGGGTACTTCTTCTTCGCATCGAAGCCCGGCGGCTTGACGATCCACGCGTGCACCTTCTTGCCGTCGGTCGCGTCGAACCACTCGGCGTCGATGCTCGGCAGCTGCAGCGAGCTGTAGGCGGCGCCGTTCACATCGGTCAGCGCCTTGATCGCGCCGGTCGGCACGTCGACGGCGACGACCTCGGCGGGGCGCTCCATCGTCGTGCGCAGCGCGTAGACCGTGCGGCCGTCGGGCGCGACCTGGAGACCACTCAGCGCGTGGCGGCCCTTCGTGACCGGCATCGCCTTCGGCTCGCTGAGCGTCGTCATGTAGAGCTGCGTCGTGCCTTCGGTCTCGATCGTGAAGAACAGCCGCTTGCCGGCCGCGGTCCAGCGCAGCTCGTGCACCGAGGCGTCGAAGCCGGGCAGCAGCTCGGTGTTCGTGCCGCTCTTCCTGTCGTGGATCATCAGGCGCAGGCGGTCCGCCTCGAAGCCGGCGCGCTGCATGCTCACGAACGCGATCGAGCTTCCGTCCGGCGACCAGACCGGATCCTGGTCGTAGCCGGGCATCGACGCCGTGAGACAGCGGTGCTCGCCGCCGCCCTTCGCCACGACCCAGAGGCTGCTGTCGGTGCTCGCTTCGGGGTCGGGAACGCGGCGCGCGGTGTAGCAGAGCTCGTTGCCGTC
Organism: Planctomycetota bacterium; assembly: GCA_036376355.1. Taxonomy (GTDB): domain Bacteria; phylum Planctomycetota; class UBA1135; order UBA1135; family UBA2386; genus DASVAL01. The sequence goes on along the minus strand of DASVAL010000047.1, from coordinate 4,980 downwards.
GGGCGACCACGCATACTGCTCACCGCCGCCGAACGGCGGCAGCGGCGTGTGCACACGTTCGCCCGGCAGCAGGTCGCGTGCTTTGCCGCCGGCCGTGCCGGCCTGCACGAACAGGTGGCTGTAGGTGCCGTCGGCCCAGCTGTCCCAGTGGCGCACCATGAGGTCGTCGTAGGCGCGCGCTTTCGCCTTCGGCAGGTCGGCGTGCGCCTCGACAACCTGCGCGTCGATCTTGACCGCGCGGGTGTAGCTGAAGTCCTCGCCGAGCGGCGCCCAGCGCAGGTTCTGCACAGAGCCCTCGACGGGGACCTGCACGGTGGCACCGCCGGCCAGCGCCTGGCGCGTGATGCCGGTCTTCGTCGCGAACGCGAACTCCTTGCTGCCCGGCAGCCAGACCGGCTGCGAGCCCTCGGCCACCGGCGACGGCGTTCCGGGGCCGGCCAGCGGCAGGTGGAAGACCTTGGCGACGCTGCGATTGCCGGGCAGGTCGACGGTGCGGACCGTGAACAGGAGGTGCTGGCCATCGGGGCTCAAGGCCAGTTCGGAGATCCGCTGCAGGGCCACCAGTCCTTCTGGGGTGAGGACCTGCTGCGATGGCAAGGAGAGGACCGCAGCAGTTGCCGCGACGAGGCTCGGTAGGAATCGCATGGGGCGGCGCATCATCCTCAGGCTGGCCAATCGATGCCACCGCGGTCAGGATGGCCGGGAAGGTTCGCGGGGTTCCGGGCGTCTGTAGCGTTCGTAGCCCGGTCGATCCGCTACACTTTGCCCAGCATTCCGTGACCGATCCCATGAACGTATTCTCCAAGCGCACTCGAGTCCGCCCCGCCCAAGCCGGCTTCACCCTCGTCGAGATCATGGTCGTGGTCGTGATCCTCGGCCTGCTCGCGACCCTGGTCGTCCAGAACGTGATGGGCGCCGGCGACGAAGCGCGCGAGACGAAGGCCCTGGCCGACGTGCGCACGATCGCCGATGCCGTCCGCCTCTATCGCAGCAAGAACGGCAAGCTGCCCTCGCTCGAAGAGCTCGCGACGAAGGACGAGAAGGGCCGCAGCATGCTCGAGGAGCTGCCGAAGGATCCGTGGAACAACGACTACATCCTGCGCGAGGGCGACCGGCCCACCGAGTTCGAGGTGATCAGCATGGGGCCGGACGGCAGCGAGAACACCGACGACGACATCTCGAGCAAGGGCAAGAAGGAAAAGTGAGCGCATGAATGCCGCGCCGCCGAGACCATTGGGGTTCGCCCCCGTCGGGGTCCTGGTCCTCGCCTGCGTCCTCGGCCTCGCGACCCTGCTGCTCGGGGGCAGAGTCAGCTCCGGCACCGAGGCGCGCGAGGCCAAGGTGAGGGCCGATGTGCTCTCGATCGCCGAGGCCGTTCGCCTCTATCGCATGAGGAACGGCAAGCTGCCGGCTTCTCTCGACGCGCTCACCACCAAGGTCGAACGCGGGTGCAGCGAGCTCGAGGAACTGCCCAAGGACTCCTGGGACCACGACTACATCCTGCGCCGCGGCAACGAGGCCGGCGAGTTCGCGGTGATCAGCACGGGACCCGACGGCAGCGAGAAGACAGCAGACGACATCTCGAGCGAGCCGAAGAGGGACAGGTGAGCTGCATGGCCTCCTCGCGGAACACTTCATTGGCACCGGGCCCAGCCGGGTTCACGCTGATGGAGGTGCTCGTCACGTTGACCGTGATGGCGCTCGTGTTCGCGATCGTGGTGCCGAACATCAGCGCGTTCATCCCCGAAGCGCGGCTCGATGGCAGCGGCAAGCGGATCCTGCGCGAGCTCGATTCGGTGCGCTCGGAGGCGCGCATCACGGGCAAGCGCATGGTCATGGAGTTCGATCTCGACCGCGCGCGCTGGCGCATCGTCTACCCACCCGAGCAGAAGCTCACGCGCGACCAGGACGAGTGGACGCTCGAGGAGCGGCCCGAGGACTGGATCCCGCTCGAGAAGGACGTCGTGTTCGAGGGCGCCGGCGACGCGAAGAAGGGCCGCGCGCACCACGGCGTCTACCGGCTCGTCTTCGACGAGTACGGCTTCACGGCCGACCAGCTGATCGTGCTGAAGCTCCAGGGCGACGCGAACATGGTCTGGTCGCTGGCGATCCACGGCCTGACGGGCCGCGTCGAGATCGAGAAGTCCGAGAAGGGCGAGGTCGCCGAACTCGTGGAAATCAACGAGGCGGCCTTCTGATGGAGACGCAGCTGATGCAAGCGCGACAGCAAGCCGGTTTCACGCTGATCGAGGCGCTGCTCGCGCTGGCGCTCGTCGCCGGCATCGTGATCAGCTACATCGGCATCCGGACCACGGCGCTGATCGACGCAACGCAGGCGCGCAACTGCCGCCTCGCGCGCGAGCTCGCCGAGGAGAAGATGTCCGAGCTGCAGGCCGGTGCGCGCGAGATCCCGCCCGAGTCCGGAACGGAGGTCGAGTTCGAGAAGTACAAGGGCTTCTCGTTCAAGATCGTGGTCGGTGAGTCCGCCGTCACGGAGCTCGAGGCCGACGTGGCGACGAACCAGGCAGGCGAGAGCGAGGCCGCCAGCGACCGCCTCGAGTGGCAGCGCGACCGCGAGAACTACCGGCGCGCCAGCGAGCAAGGGCTCAGTGCCATGGAGTACAAGGAGAAGCTGGACGAGGAGGACTACCAGCGGAAGCTCGCGGAGAAGGCGCCGAGCGCCGATGATTTCGAGGAAGTCGCCGTCGTGGTCTACTTCCCGAAGATGCCTCCCGAGTACGAGAACCAGAAGGACGCGCTGCTGATCAAGGCGCGGATTTCGACGCTGGCCCTGTCGGGGCTGACGCCGAAGCAAGCCGAGGCCGTGGCCGCGTCCAAGGGGCAGACGCCGGAAGGCGCCACCTCCGGTGCACTACCGGGTGGCAGTGGATCGAGCGGCAGTGGTGGCAGTGGCGCGGCAGGCAACGCACCGAGTGGCAGGTGAACCCCATGCGAACCAAACAGTCTGGCTTCACACTGATCGAAGTGCTGCTGGCCATCGGCATCACGGCCACGGTCATGGTCACGGTCGGCTCGACGTTCCACGTGCTGCTGAACGCACGCGACGTCGTCGACGACCTGACCGAGTCGACCGAGGCCGGCCCGCGCATCCTGAACCTGATCGAACGCGACCTGCGCGGCCTCTGGACCTACAACGTGCACAACAACGCCGTCTTCCGCGGCCGCGACATGGACGTGAACGGCCGCGACGCGGATCGCATGGACTTCCTGACGACGACGGACGCCGCGGGCTACGTGCTCGATCTGCAGGACGTGCCGCGCAAGCCGACGATCTGCGAGGTCGGCTACTGGTTCAAGCAGAACAAGAACTACCGCGACGTGTTCGAGATGTGGCGCCGCGAGGATCCGATGGTCGACCAGGAGCTCACGACGCAGGGTTCGTTCCAGCTCGTGCACGACCGCGTCAAGAGCTTCAAGGTCACCTACTACGACTCGCTCGGCTACGAGGCCGAGGAGAGGCTCGAGTGGGACAGCAGCGTCGACGACATGCTGCCAAAGCGCCTCAAGATCGAGTTCACGATCGAGCGCCGCCGAAGCAATCGCAACGTCGTCAACGACGTCGAGATCGAGGACTTCGAGGGCGCCGAGAAGAGCTACGTGCGCCACTTCGTGTTCGACCATCGCCTCGACAAGATCCTGCAGGCAGGCACGGCCCGCGTGCCGTTGCTCCCGCCCGAGCCTGTGGCCGAAGCCGGCGGCGCCGGTCCGGCCGGCAGCGGTGGCGAGGGCGGCGGGCCCGGGCCCGGGCCGGGCGGCAGGAAGGCCACCACCGAGACGACGTTCGGTGCGGGCCGCGGCGAGAGCCCCTTCATGGCAGGCCGCAATACGCCCCAGCCGGGCGGGCAGACGACGACCTCGAGGCGTCCTGGTGGTGGCCCCGGTACCGCGCCGGGCGGCGGAAGCGCGGGTGGCCTCCCGCCCGGCTTCGACCTCGGCCGGTTCTTGAGCGGCCTCGGGGGCAGCGGCGGCGGTGGCGGCGGCGGTCTGTTCCGCTGAGCGAGGTCACCAGACGGGCTTGCCGATCACGGTGCGCCCGCCGAACGCAGGCTGCAGGATCTTCGGCACCCGCACGGTGCCGTCGCGCTGCTGGTGGTTCTCGAGCAGCGGGATCAGCACACGCGGGCTCGCGATGACGGTGTTGTTCAGCGTGTGGCAGAACTGCACCTTGCCGCCGTCCTTCGGCCGGTAACGCAGGCCGAGCCTCCTCGCCTGGTAGTCGTAGAAGCGCGACGCGGAGTGGGTCTCGCAGTAGTTCTTGCGCGACGGCATCCACGTCTCGATGTCGTACTTCATCGCCTGCGGCACCCCGAGGTCGCCGCCGCAGACCGCGACGATCCGGTACGGCAGCTCGAACGCGGCGAGCAGGTCCTCGGCGTTCACGACGATGTCCTGATGGTGCTGGATCGAGCGCGCCTTGTCGGCGACGTCGACGATCACCTGCTCGACCTTGTGGAACTGGTGCACGCGGTAGAGCCCGCGCGTGTCCTTGCCGTGGGTGCCCGCTTCGCGCCGGAAGCACGCCGATCGCGCGACGTACTTCTTCGGCAGCTGGTCCTCGGCGAGCATCTCGCCGCCGTGCAGCGACGTCACGGGGACCTCGCTGGTGCCGATCAGGTTCAGGCCGTCCTTGTCGCAGCGGTAGGTCTGCTCCTCGCCGCCCGGGAAGAAGCCGGTGCCGAACATCGCCTCGTCGCGCACGAGCAGCGGCGGGTCGACGGCCGTGAAGCCGCGCTGCACGAGCAGGTCGACCGCGCAGCGCAGCACGGCGTCCTGCAGGATCGCGAGCTCGCCGAACAGCATGTAGTTGCGCGTGCCCGCCATGGCCGCGGCGCGCGTGAAGTCGAGCCAGCCCTGCGCCTCGCCGATCTCGTAGTGCGCCCTGGGCTCGAAGTCGAACTCGCGCACGGCACCCCAGCGCTTGACCTCGACGTTCTCGGTGTCGTCCTTGCCCTCGGGCAC
>DASVAL010000045.1:0-16973 GCA_036376355.1 Planctomycetota bacterium | reverse complement strand
GGCGACGGCTGGCTCGACCTCGTGACGGCGACCACGCTCACGGCGACCGACCCCCAGTACATCCGCGTGCCGCGCGTCTACATCAACCGCGGCGACGACCCGCTCGGCACCTGGCTCGGCTTCCTCTACGACGATCCGCTGCGCATCAACGACATGCAGCCCGGCGCGAGCTGGAACGGCGAGCATCGCTTCTGCTCCGTGGCCGCTGGCGACATCGACCACGACGGCGACATGGACCTCTACTTCGGGGACTACCAGCAGGGCGGGTCGCGCTCGATCGACGTCGACGACCGGCTGCTTATCAACGACGGGCTCGGCTACTTCACCGACGTCTCGTCGCAGCGCATGACCTTCCAGATGCTCGAGTCGTCGTTCGGCATGAAGGTCGCGATGGTCGACATGAACTCCGACGGGTTCGTCGACATCCTGAAGGACGACGCGCTGAACGCGCCGCAGGCGATCTCGATCAGCTACAACAACGGCCCGACGCCGGGCTTCTTCGCGAACTACCAGCTCGCCTACCAGAACCTCGCGCCGTACCACTTCCACGTCGGCGACCTCAACAACGACAACCTGCCCGACATGATCGTCAGCGACGACGGTCAGGACCGGTACCAGCTGCACGCTGGCGTCGTCGGCGGCCAGGCGACGTTCGGGCCGGTCCAGGCGTTCACCTACTCTGGAGGCGGCGGCGACGACGGCTTCGGCGGCAACAACATCATCGCCGACCTCAACAACGACGGCTGGAGGGACGCGATCATCGCGGACGTCGACGTCGACATCTCGGGCTGCAGCCGCCGCTGCCACATCTTCCGCAACCTCGGCAACGCGCCGAACGTCACGATGCAGGAAGAGCAGATCGCCGGCACCGTCTGCAACATCCCGACCGCGATGCTGCAGGGCACGTTCGACGTCGCGGTGTTCGACATCAACGGCGACGGCTGGAACGACATGGTCGTCGGCCGCTGCACCGGCACGCAGGTCTGGATCAACCAGCCGCCGACGGGCATCGCGTTCACGTATCCAGGCGGCCTGCCGACGATGATCTCGCCCGGCGCGATCCGCCGCCTCGACGTGCAGGCCGCGGGCATCGGCGGCGTCGTACCGGCGCCGGGCACCGGCAAGCTGTACTCGTCGGTCAACGGCGCTGCGTTCGTCGAGACGCCGATGGCCGACATCGGTCCGGGCCTCTACCGCGTCACGCTGCCCAATCTGCCGAACTGCTCCGACGAGCTGCGCTTCTACGTGAAGGTCGAGAGCACGACGCAGGCGCCGTTCCTCGATCCGCCGACCGCTCCGACCGGCGCCTACGAAGCGCTGGCCGCGGTCGGCACCGCGACGCTGTTCGAGGACAACTTCGAAGGCGCGCCGACCGGATGGACGGTCGTCAGCGACCCGTCGCTGACCGGCGGCGTGTGGCAGGTCGCGGTGCCGAACGGGACGACGGTGCTCGGCGCGTTTGCGGCACCGAACGAGGACGGCGAGGCCAGCACCGCGGCGACGCGCTGCTACGTGACGCAGAACGGCGCGGTCGGTGGCTCGGCCACCGCCGCCGACGTCGACGGCGGGCCAACCGACCTGATCTCGCCGCCGCTCGACTTCAGCGGCACCGATGGGATCATCTCGTACAAGCGGTGGTTCTACCGCAGCAACACGACCGGCAACGACAACCTGCTGGTCTCGGTCTCGCCCGACAACGTGAACTGGACGACCGTCGAGACCGTCACGGGCCCCGGCGACAACCAGTGGATCAACCACACGTTCCGCGTCAGCGACTTCATCGTGCCGAGTGCGACGGTGCGCGTGCGCTTCCGGACCTCGGACAACCCGGCCAACACGACGACCGAGGCCGCGATCGACGTCTTCCGCGCCGAGAAGTTCACGTGCACGCTCTGCCAGGCGAGCATCGGGCTGCAGGGCCCCGGCACCGCGACGTTCTCGCTGTGCGGCGGCGATCTGTCGGCCGGAACGTTCGCGACCATGTCGATCCTCGGCACGCCACCGTTCGCCGGCGCCCTGCTCGTCGCCGACTTCTTCCTCGTGCCGACGCCGTACAACGGCGGCACGCTGATCAACGGCGCGCCCGCGATCATCATCGGCTTCAGCACCGATGCCGGCGGCAATCTCGTGCTGCCCGGCTTCCCGGGCGGCTTCGGCAACTGGGCGCTGTACGCTCAAGCGATCTACCTCGACGCCGGCCAGCCATCGGGCATCGGCTTCGCGAACGGCCTGCGCATCCAGTTCAAGCCCTGACTGTTCAAGCCCTGATTGGCGCGCCTCTGCTAGACTCCCGCGGCCGTAGCCTGCCCCCGGCTGCGGCCTTTGTCTGCTTGCCCGACTGCTCTCGATCGACTGCCTCGTCTGCGCGATTGCCGCGCGCCGCCCGCCTCGAGCGAGGCCTTTGACACCCTGGGAACACCATGAGCACCTTCGATGTTCGTTGTCTGTTGGCGGCGCTGCTCGCGCCGTCGCTCGCCGCCCAGTCACCGCAACCCAAGATGGGTGCACCGCTCGCCGGCCTGACGGCGGCTCAGCAAGCTCGATTCCAGGCCGGGCGCGTCGACTTCTCGCGGCAGTTCAGCGTGCCCGAGGGTCTCGGTCCGATCTTCAACCAGAGTGCGTGCTCGAGCTGCCACAACAACCCGGTCGGCGGCCCGGGCAGCATCGAGGTGTTCCGCTTCGGCTTCTACGACCCGAAGACCGGCTTCGACCCGATGACGTCGCTCGGCGGCACGCTGCTGCAGGCCCAGACGATCAACGTGCTGTGCCAGGAGGTGATCCCCCCCGCAGCGAACGTGACCGCGAACCGCGTCACGCCGTCCACGCTCGGCATCGGCCTGATCGAGGCCATCGCCGACGCCGACATCGCGTACCACGCGACGAATCCGCCGAGCGCCCAGGTCAGCGGCCGCGTGCACATGGTCACGCCGCTCGAGACGCCGACCGGGCCGCAGCGCGTCGGCCGCTTCGGCTGGAAGGCGCAGGTCGCGACCGTGCTGACGTTCTCGGGCGACGCGACGCTGAACGAGCTCGGCATCACGAACCGGCTCGTTCCGACCGAGAACGCGCCGAACGGCAACCAGATCCTGCTGGCCCAGTACGACCCCGTGCCGGATCCCGAGGACGGGCCCGACCCGCAGGGGCAGCACTTCATCGATCGCATCACGGACTTCCAGCGCTTCCTGGCCGCGCCGCCGCAGACGCCGCGCTCGGGCATGACCGGCGAGGCCATCTTCAACAGCGTCGGATGCGCCCACTGCCACGTCGCGGCCTACACGACGCGCACCGATCCTCTGCTCGAAGCCGCGATCTCGAACAAGCCGATCAGGCCCTACTCGGACTTCCTGCTGCACGACATGGGCACCACGGCCGATTTCATCGCGGACGGCCAGGCCGACATCCAGGAGCTGCGCACGCCGCCGCTCTGGGGCGTGCGCTCGCGCGATCCGCTCTGGCACGACGGCCGCGTCGCGGGCGGCACGCTGCAGTCGCGCATCCTCGGCCCGAACGGCGTGGTCTCGCTGCACAACGCGTTCGGCAGCGAAGCCCAGCCGTCGGCGCAAGCGTTCCTCGCGCTGCCACCTGCCGATCAGCTGAAGGTCGTCGCGTTCCTCGACTCGCTCGGCCGCGCCGAGTTCGACTGGGACGGCGACAACCTGCGCGGCCGGCCCGACCTCGCCGCATTCCTCGTCGCGAAGAACGGCGGCCCCTACACGCCGAACAGCCCCGAAGCGGTCTTCGACTTCAACCAGGACGGCTGGGTCGACCAGACCGACTTCAACGCCTTCGTCCAGGTCTACGAGGAGGACTGCAACAGCAACAACACGAACGACCTGCTCGACGTCGTGAACAACACGAGCGGCGACGCGAACCAGAACTGGGTCCCCGACGAGTGTGAGCACTGCCAGCCGAACCTCGGCTTCGCCGGCGCGGGCACGTTCACGATGCAGATGTGCGGCGACCAGCTCTCGACGAACTTCTCGCGCGGCACGTTCCAGCTGCGCGGCGGGCCGCCGAACGGGCCGTGCCTGATCGCGATCGGCTTCGCGCCGAACCCGTACCTCATCACGCCGACCGAGTATCTGGTCCCGCTCGAGCCGCTCGCCGCGCTGATCACGCTGTTCACGCTCGACAACAACGGCGAGTTCCGCACCACGATCCTCGGCACCGGCAACATCCCGCTGACGACGTGGGTCTTCCAGGCCGCGACGTTCACGGGGTCCGCGTACGACCTCACGAACGCGCTGTCGGTGAGTGTTGGTACGTTCTGAGCGGCCCCGCCCGCGAGGCGGCTCGTGGTGTTCGGAACTGGCGAGCTCGGTTGGGGCGCTGGGCTCACGTTCGTCGCGATCAGGATGCGGCGCAGTCGTGAGTGTGGCGCAGCGGGCCGGATAGTGACTCCCCTGTAGGCCTGCAGCGCTACGCCGTGCGGATGCTGGCGACGTGGAGGCCGAGCTCGCGCGGGTCCTGCCCGAGACCTTCCTTCATCGGCACGAACGTGCCGCACTCGATCCTGCATTCGACGAGGCGCTCGGCGGGCACGGACGGCGTCGTCCAGCGCAGCTCGTTCGGCGTGTCCTTCGGCACGTCCAGTCGCTGCAGCAGCACGCCGTCGAGCCAGAGCTCGGCCCAAGTGTCGCGCGGTTGCGGCGCGAGCGTCATGTGCACGGCCGTCCACGGCGCGCTGCCCTGCAGGTAGAACCAGCACTCGCGCATCGACCAGCGCAGGCCGGCGTGGCCGTGCGCTTTCGGTTCCGCGTGGTGCCAGCCGGGGCCGAGGCTGCCGCTGTCCGCGGTCCCCATCAGGATCTCGGCGCGGGCCTTCGCACAGTAGCGGTCGACGATCGCGTGCAGGTCGCCGACGGCCGAGGGCTCGTGCAGGCCCGGCACGATGAGCGCCGTGTACGCGTCGTCGCCGACGCGGCGCAGCCGCTGCGTGCGCCAGCGCCGCAGCCACATGCCGAAGCGGTGGGAACGGCAATAGGCGTGCGCCTGCTTCACGGCCTGCAGCACACGTTGCGCCATCGGTCCGCCGCCGTTCGCGACGTGCTGGGCCAGGGCCTTGCGGCGGCCGCGGTCGTAGGCGCGCAGACCGCGCCAGATGCGGCGCAGGCGGCCCCACTCGTAGTTCTTGTAGACGGCCTGCAGCCGGTTCCTCTCGACCATGAAGCGCCGGCGGCCCTCGCGCTCGGCGTCGGCTTCGGCTTCGACGACCTTGGTCCGTCCCTTGGCCGCGAGGTCGCCGTGCCAGTCGTGCACGCAGACGGCGCTCGGCACGTAGTAGATCTCGTGACCGGCGAGGCGCGCGCGCCAGCACCAGTCGACGTCCTCGACGTACATGAAGAACGTCGGGTCGAAGCCGCCGATCCGGCGCAGCACGTCGTTGCGCATCATCAAGGCGCCGCCGCAGACCGCGAACACGCGTTCGGGCTGGTCGGACGGACTGCGGTCCGGCAGCCCGATGTCGCGGTCGGCCGCGAAGCCGCTCTCGTTCATGACGATGCCCGTGCTGTTCAGGATCGTCGGACAGCGGCGCATCAGCATCTTGGCGCCGAAGCAGGCGCCGTCCGGCAGCGCTTCCGCGGCGGCCACGAGCTCGGAGACCCAGTTGCGGCGCGCGACTGCGTCGTGGTTCAGCAGCGCCGTGTAGTCGGCGCGCGACCGTTCGAAGAGCAGGTTGTGCCCGGCCGCGAAGCCGAGGTTCGTCTTCGACTCGAGCACCTCGATCGACGGGAAGTGCTGGCGCACGAAGTCCGCGGTGCCGTCGCCCGAGTTGTTGTCGAGCACCGTGATCGAGAGATCGGGCCAGTCCTGGTCGAGCAGCGACTGCAGGCACGGCGAGATGTAGTCCTTGCTCTTGTAGGCGAGCACCATGGCCTCGACCCTCGGACCGCCCGCGACGGGTCGCACCGGCGACTCCTGCACGCCGGCCGCCGCGCGGCGCAATGCACGCGAGGTCGGCAGCGAACGGGCGTGGACCTCGACGCCGGGCACGCTCGCGGCGTAGCGCTTCAGCAGGCGCTCACCGGGCCCGTCGTCGACGAGATAGACCGGAGCCGAGACGGCGCCGCGCGCGCGCTCGAACGGCAGGTCCGCGAGCGGCAGCAGGCGATGCGAGCGCTCCCAGGCAGCCGGCGCCTGGAACGGCTCGGGGCAGAACAGCACGACGTCGTCGCGGCCGAAGTCGGCCAGCACGGATTGCGCGGTGCGCGCCGCCGCGCGTTCGACAGGCAACGGGCAGACGACGAGAGCCAGTGGCGGCATCGGCGCGATTGTGCCGCAGCCGCGAAGGGAGTCCAGTTGGCACCGATGTCGCGAACTGCGCGTCGTTGCGCGTCCATCGTGCGTCGCGTCTGATCCCGCGATGCGCATCGGCATCGACGTCTCCATGACCGCGGACAGCAAGACGGGACTGCCGTCCTACACGCGGTCGCTCGTCGAGGCGATGGCGCGGGTCGACCAGCGCAACGAGTTCTGGCTCTATCGCATCACCTGGCACTCGTTCCCGCCGAACTACGGCGACGCGGTCGTGCCTCGCGCGCCGAACTTCCGTGCCGTCTGCGGCCGGATGCCGCGCGCCCTGCTCGAGCGCTGCTGGCGCAAGGGCGACCGCAAGCGCCTGCTCGGGCCAGCACCGGACGTCTACCTGAGCCCGTTCCACAACGCACCGGACCGCTGGTTCCCGCGGCTCGTCTGCGTCTGGCACGACGTGTCGTTCCGCGTGCACCCCGAGTTCTCGACCGAGGCGAACCGCGTCTACTGCGAAGAGCAGTTCGACCGGTCGAGGCGGCTCGCGCACCGCTTCCTGACGGTGTCGCACTTCTCGAAGGCCGAGATCGTGCGCGCGATGGGCGTGCCGGCCGATCGGATCGACGTCGTGCACGAGGCCGCCGATCCGATGTTCCGCAGGCTTCCGGAGGCGGTCGTGCCGGCGCGGTTCCGGGACCGTCTCGGCAAAGACCCGTTCGTGCTCTACGTCGGCTCGGTCGAACCGCGCAAGAACCTGGCCACGCTCGTCGATGCGTTCGCGGACCTGAAGCAGCGCACACGGTCGCGGGCCTCGCTCGCGATCGCGGGCGGCTCGGGCTGGAAGAACTCGTCCGTGCACGATGCCGTCGAACGCGGCGGCCTGCGCGACAGCGTGCACCTGCTCGGCTTCGTCTCGGACCAGGAGCTGCTCGAGCTCTACAACAGCTGTGCAGTGTTCTGCTACCCGTCACTCTACGAGGGGTTCGGCCTGCCGGTCATCGAAGCGATGAGCTGCGGTGCGCCCGTGGTCACGAGCCGCGTGTCGTCGCTGCCCGAGGTCGGTGGCGAGGCCGTGCGCTACGTCGGCGATCCGCACGATCGCACGGCGCTGTCGCGGTTGCTGCAGCAGGTGCTCGAGGACACGAAGCTGCAGGAACGCATGCGCGCAGACGGGCTCGCGCAGGCCGGCCGCTTCAGCTGGGACCGCACGGCGCGCGAGACGCTCGCGATCCTCGCGCGCGTCGTCGCCGACGAAGGGCTCGAGTGCTCGGGCGTCGTGATGGGCGAGGACGAGCGCGGCATCGACGAGGGCTTCTACGACGTCGAGCGCCCGGCCGACGGCGCGTTCCGCTGGATGCAGCGCACGGGCCGGTTGCAGCTCTGGCTCGGCGCCGAGCGGTCGGCGCTGCGTGTGGTCGCGGCGTCGCCGTTGCCCGAGGAGACCACGACGCTCGTCGCGAGCGTGGCCGGCGCCGTGGTCGGTACCGGGCTGCTCGGCCACGGACCGCGCGCGTTCACGTTCGCGCTGCCCGGACACCTGCCGCGCGGCCGGCGCGTGCAGGTACGGCTCGACGTGAACCACGTGCTGCCGCCCGCGATGAAGGGCGGCGATCGGCGGGAACTGGGCGCCAGGGTCTTCCGCGCCGAGTTCGTCTGAAAACGCGCGCGCTGCCGCGCCCTGCAAGCGAACGCTGCCTGTATCGACGCCGCGCACGTCGTTAGGATTCTGCGCCACTCGTCTGGCCCCCGCGGCCCACCTCCCGCCTGATGGACATCCTGTTCGACGCCCGCATGCTGAATCGCCCGATGTCGGGCCTCGAGCGGGTCCAGCTCAACGTGCTGCGGGAGCTGCACCAGCTGCCGCAGGTCAAGCGCGTGCGCGTCGTCGTGCAGCGGCACACGAACCCCGCGAAGCGGCTGCCCGAGGCCGTCGAGCGCTGCGAGGTCTGGACGACCGAGGACATCGTCAAGGTCCTGACCGATCCGCAGCAGCGGCCCGACGTCTACCACATGACGTGGTTTCCGGACACGACGCCTAGAGACCTGTTCCTGCCGCTGCTCGCACCCGCGTCGGTCGTCGAAGTGCACGATGCGATCCTGAACCGGCACCCCGAGTACTTCCCGGACCGCGAGCACTGGGTCTGGTACAACGACTTCATCGAGCGGCTGATCCGCAACTGCGACCGCCTGCTCGTGCACAGCCGCTCGGTGATCGGCGAGATCGAGCGCGACCTGCACGGCGACCCGAGCATCGCCGACGTGGCACCGCTGGCCGTCGATCCGGACTTCCACCGGCCGCTGCCGCCCGACGAAGTGCGGCGCCGCTGCGAGGGCATCGGGTTCCGCGGCGACTTCCTGCTCGCGGTCGGCAAGGACTATCCGCACAAGGACCACGCCACGCTTCTGCGCGCGCTCGCGCGCCTGCCGTCGCAGGTGCGGCTCTGCATCGCCGGCACGAAGGTCTGGCGGAACCCCGGCGAGACGAGCGACGAGCTGATCGCGGCTCTCGGGCTCGGCGAGCGCGTCAAGTGGGTGCAGGGTCTCGACGACTTGGACATCAAGGCGCTGCTGCAGGGTTGCCGCGCACTCGCGTACCCGTCGCTCGAAGAGGGCTTCGGCATTCCGCCGATCGAGGCGATGGCGCTGCGCACGCCCGTCGTCGCGGCGGCCGCGATGTCGATCCCCGAGGTCTGCCGCGACGGCGCGTGGCTGCACCGCCCCGGCGACGACAAGGAGCTCGAGCAATACCTGCGCCAGTGCCTCGAGGGAGGTCCGGAGGTCCAGGCGCTGATCGAGCGCGGCGCGGCCGTCGAACGTTCGTACTCGTGGCGGCGCACGGCCGAGCTGACGTTCGCGTGCTACGAGAAGGCGATCGCCACGGCGAAGTCCGGCGCGAGCCCGCGGAAGCCGCTCGATCCGGGCGTCCGCGAGAGCCTCGCGATCGCAGCGCGCTACAAGTTCAACGATCTCGACCGCGAGCTCGCGGCGTGGCAACAGCGGTGCCTGAACGCCGAAGCCCAGCTGAACACGGTGAACGCGCACGCCATCAAGCTCGATGCGCGTTTGCGCGAGCTCGGGCAGCAGCCCGCGCCGGCGCCGCCTCCACCACCACCGGTTCCGACGAACGCGGACCCGGCACTGGTCAAGCGGCCGCGCTGGTCCCTCAGGCGCCGCATCAAGAAGATCTGCGACGGTATCAGCCGTCGCTACAAGTCGTGAACCTGCGAGCGCTGCAGCCATTGCGGTCCGACCCGGAAGGCACATGACCAAGAAGGGTTCCAAGCCCCCCACCGATGCCGTTGCCGGCGCTCGCCCGGCAGTCGACCTCGTGCGCGACCTCGCCGATCGCGAACGGCAGCTGCGCGACCTGACGCAGCAGGCGCTCGGGTTCCTCGAGGAGCTGGCCGAGAGCCGGCGGCGCAACGAGGATCGCGACCAGCTCGCGCAACGCATCGGCGATCTCGAACGGGCGCTGGCCGATGCGCGCGATCGGCTGCGTCACGCCGGCGGGTGCGTGGCCGCGGAGACGCCGCCCGCGGCGGCGCAGCGCGTGCCGCTCGCGGTCGTGTTCTGGGGCAGCGATGCGTTCGCCGAAGCCGCAGAAAGCAGCGTGCTGTGCGGCGACGTGCCGGTTGCGTGGGTCGGCCTGCCTGGCGCCGTGCTGCCTGACGTCGATGCCGGTCGCCTGCAGACCATCGTGCATCGCGACGCGCACACGGAAGCGCAGTGCTGGAACCTCGCGATGGCGACCACGTCCGCGGAGTGCGTGCTGCTGCTCGGCCCCGGCGCGCGGTTGCTGGACCCACCGTCGTTTCCGGACGCCGTGCCTCCGAACGCAGCCGTGCTGTGTCCGCGCATCGAGCGCGACGAGTCGGTCGAAGTCGGATGCGAGGAGAGCGACGACCTGCTGCGGCTGCGCGCCCGCCCCGCAACCGGCGACAGCGACGCCCTCGCGCCGGTCCCGTGGGCGGCCGCGCAGGCGTTCGTCGTCAGGCGCGCCGTGTTCGAGCGCATCGGCCTGTTCGACGAGAGCCTGGCCGGGCCCGCGACGCTGCTCGACTACACGCTGCGCGCGCGGCGGCAGAACTTCGAGGTCTTCGGCGTGCCTGGACTCGCCGTGGCCGCGGATGAGCAGGAGGCCTCGATCGAGTCGCCGACCGACGAGCGCATGCGCCTGCTGCTTCTCGCAGCGCATCGGCCCGCCATGCTCGGCAAGGCGCTGGCCGAGACACCGCTGCTGTGGACGCTCGGCAACGAGGTGCGCGGATTCCTGTCGCAGCTGCTGGCGCTGCTTCCGCTCGGCGAGGGGCTCGCCGACCAGCGTGCGGTGCTCGACCAGATCTGCGTCGACCTCGTCGCGACGGCAATGCCGTCGATCGAAGTCGCGCGCAACGTGACGGCGGCGCGAACTGCGCTGCTGCGCGCGTTCGCGGCCGCGGACCTGCCCGCCGGCGGGGAAGAGATCTCGGCGGCGCTGCGCGCCTGCGAAGCGAAGCGCGAGGCCGAGACCCCGGTGACGGCCCTGGCGTCGCTGGCCGGCGACATCGCGTTGTGCGCCCGGCTCGCTGCGGCCGCCGCGTCGACGGCGCAGCAGCTCCGCGCCGAGCTGCAGGATCTCGATGCCGATCGCCATGCCCACATGGCGCGGGCCGAACAGTCCGAGGGCGCGCGCAGCGCGGCGCAGGCGCAGCTCGATCAGGTGCAGCGGTGGCTCGTCGATGCACAGCAGGACGTCAGGCAGTCGCACGAGGCGCGGCAGCAGGTCACGGCGAAGCTCGCGGATCAGCTCGACGAGACCCGCTCGGAGCTCGCGCGGTCGCAGCAGCAGCTCGCACAGGTGCGCTCCGAGCTCGCGGGCTCACAGCAGTGGCTCGAACGGGAGCGCGCGGAACTGTCGGCCTCGCAGCAGCAGCTCGAGCAGACGCGCACGGAGCTCGCGCGCTTGCAGTCGCAGCTGCAGGCAACCTCGCGGGCCCATGACGAGAAGGAGCGGGAAACCCGCGACCTGCGCAACCAGTTCACCCGCATGGCCCGCATCGCCGGGCTGACCGACGCTGCGGATCCCGGCACGCTGCGCGAGCGACTGACGCAGCTGCACGAAGACTCGCAGCGATTCTCCAGCACGCTGCAGTCTGCCGGCGCCACGGATGCGGCAGCGCTGCTGGCCAGGCTCGACTCGCTCGGCCAGCGGCTCGACGCCGCGCTCGGCACGATCGGCGAGCGCGAACGGTGGATCGCCGCGCTGCTCGACGAGGTCGGCAAGCGGCGGCTGTTCCCGCGTGCGCTGTTCGACCACGAGCGCGCCCTGCTCGAGCGGGTGAGACGCACACCGTGAGGATCCTCCTGGTCGTGCACCAGTACCTGCCGCGCCACTTCACGGGCACCGAGCAGTACGTTCGCGCGCTGGCGCGCGGGTTGCGCGCGCGCGGCCTCGATGCGCGCGTGCTCGCCTACGAACCACTGCTGCAGTTCGACAGCCCGGACCGGCTCTTCCTCGAGCGCGACGAAGTGCACGACGGCGTGCCCGTGCGCCGCATCGCGTTGCACCACCGGCAGTCGCCGAACCCCGAGCTGCGCGACTACGAGAACCCGCTCGCCGGGCAGATGCTCGGGCGCTTCCTCGACGAAGTCGGGTTCGACCTGGTGCACCTGTTCCACGCGCGCAACATCGGCAGCGGGACGATCGAGGAGCCGCTGCTGCGCGGCCTGCCGCTCGTCGTGCACCTGATGGACTTCTGGTGGATCTGCCCGAACTACCTGCTGTGGCGCCGCGACGGCAGCCTGTGCGACGGCCCGCCCGAGGGCGGAGCAGGCTGCATCCCGTGCCTCGATCCGAGCCTGCACGCAGCGCTCGCCGAGCGGCGCGCGGAGCCGCTCGTGCGCAGCATCGGTCACTTGAAGACGCCGGCTGGCGATCACAACGCGTCGGCCGTGCGCCAGGGCCATGCGCTGATCGGTCGCAAGGAGCACCTGATGTCGCTGCTGGCCCGGGCCGACCGCGTCATCGCCCCTTCGTCGTTCCTCGCCGCGATCTACGAACGCCACGGGCTGCCGGCCGGGAAGGTCATGCACCTCGCGTACGGGCTCGACCCGGAGCGGTTCGCGCAGATGCCGCCGCGCAAGCCCGCGCCGGGAGTGCCGCACCTCGACGTCGGCTACATCGGCTCGATCTCGCGCCACAAGGGCGTGCACGTGCTGCTCGACGCGCTGCACTACGCCGCGACGCCCCAGCTGCGCCTGCACCTGCATGGCAGCCGCGATTCGCAGCCGGGCTTCTCGGAAGCGCTGGTCGACGGCATCGTCGACCAGCGCGTCACGTTCCACGGCCCGTTCGAGCCTGCGCAGCTCGGCTCGGTGCTGGCCGCGCTCGACGTGCTCGTCGTGCCGTCGCTCTGGTACGAGAACACGCCGTTCGCCGTGCTCGAGGCCATGCTCGCCGGCGTGCCCGTCGTGGCCTCCAACCTCGGCGGCATGTCAGAGATCGTCGTCGAGGGCAAGAGTGGCATGCTGTTCCCGGCCGGCGACGCGCGCCAGCTCGGCGCCCTGCTCGAGTCGATCGCGGCCGATCCCGCGCGCATGCTCGACCTCGCGCCACCGAAGCCGCCGAGCATCGACGACAACCTGACTCGCCTGCAGGCGCTCTACGAAGAGCTGCTCGCGAGCCCGGAAGAGCGCGGCGCATAGATGCGCGCCAGCCTCGTGATCCCGACCTGGAACGCCGGGCCGCTGCTCGAGGAAGTGCTCGCCGCCGTCGCGGCACAGCCCGGGGCCGAAGCCCTCGAGCGCGTCGCGATCGACAGCGGTTCGACCGACGGGACCACGGCACTGCTGCAGCGCTACGGCTTCCGCGTGCGCACGATCCCGCAGCGCGAGTTCAATCACGGCGCCACGCGCGACCTCGGCATCACCGAGACGAAGGGCGACGTCGTGATGCTGCTGACGCAGGATGCGACGCCGGCCGATCGCAACTGGCTGCCTGCGCTGCTGAACGCCTACGCGGATCCTGCCGTCGACGCGGCCTGGTGCCGCCAGATCCCGCGGCCCGACTGCAATCCGCTGCTGCGGCGCCGCATCGAGGAGTGGATGGGCGACCGCAGGACGATGTCGCTGCAGCGCCTGCCGGCCGGCGTCACGTTCGCCGACCTCGAGCCGATGCAGCGCCTGCGCCTGTCGGCCTTCGACAACGTCGCGAGCAGCGTACGGCGCACGAGCTGGGAGAAGCACCGCTTCGGGTGGCGGCGGTTCGGCGAGGACATCACGTTCGGCAAGCGCGTCGTCGAGAGCGGCGGCTGCATCGCGTTCGTGCCCGAGTCGGCCGTCCTGCACAGCCACGAGACGACGCCGAAGCAGGAGGGCAAACGCGTCTACTGCGACCACCAGAACCTGTTCGCGCTGTTCGGCCTCGTGCTGATCCCGGACCTCGAGCACTGCAGACGCGCCGTGCGCGACGGCGGTGCCCACTTCCGCAGGCAGGTCGCCGAGGAGCCCGGGCTCTCCGCCGAGCGCCGGACCGAGCTCGAGCAGTGGGCGACCGGCTACGCGAAGTGGACCGCGTGGGGCCAGTACCTCGGCGCCAACTACGAGCGCCTGCAGCGGCGCTGGTTCGCATTGCTGCTGCGCCTCGTCGACCGCTGGATGCACAAGCCCTGAACGGCCGCGCCCAAAGGGTTCAGCGCGGCACCCGCAGCGTGGCCGCGATCTCTTGCGCGACCCAGGCGTTGCCCTCGCGCGTCATGTGGCCCGCGAAGTAGCGATCGTGCAGCTTCGGCTCGAGGCGGCTCGCCGCCGCGAACCGGCTCGCCATGTCGAGCGTCTGCACGCCGTGCGCCTCGGCGTGCCGCAACACCGCGAGAGCCTGCTGGGTCGGCGCGTCCCCCTGCAGCAGCAGCAGCAGGCGCACGCCGCGCACACGGCACGCGGCGGCAATGCGCTCGACGAGCTCCTTGCCGATCTCCCAGCCCCTGCCGACCAGGTGCGGCACGGGCACCTGCTTCTCGTGCTCGATCCACCAGACGCGGCACGTGTTCGCGAGCACGGCGTCGAGCAGCGCGCTGTAGCCGATCAGGTCCTTCCACTCCTTCTCGGGCGACGCAGGCGCCGAGTGGTCGAGCGGCACGTTGCGCAGCACGATGCCGTCGCCTTCGAAGTCGAACCACGGCACGGGCGTATAGCGCTTGCTGTACTCGCAGCGCACGAGATCGTCGGGCAGGAAGCTCACGACGAGCGTGCTCACCGGGAACTGCTCGAGCATCGACTCGGCGCGCAGCACGGCCTGCGCGAGGCTGTAGCCGAACACGCCGCCGTTCTTGACCGGCTGGCCGAGCGCCTGCTCGAGCTGCGCCGGCCAGGACGCATCGTCGTCGACCTGGTCGCCGAACGTGAACGAGTCGCCGACGGTCGCGATGACCTTGTCGCCCCGCGGCGCAGGACCCGGACCGTTGCGGCGCATGCCGTCGGCGTCGATCGAGACCAGCGTGCCCCAGTGGTTGTCGCGGCTCTGGAAGTTCGGGCGCGGCACGTAGCCGAGCGTCGGGTGCAGCTCGGCCGGGTAGTTGCGCGCCATCAGATCCGTGCGCAGCCGCCGGAAGCTCTCGAAGTGCAGCGGCGCCCGCCCGAGGCGCACGGCGATCTCCGCGACCAGCAGCAACCCGCAGAGCGGCACGAACGCGAACAGGAGCCGCCGCCGCAGCGGGATCTTCTTGCGCGGCGCGTGCGGGGCTGCGGTCATCGGGCAGATGGTAGGCGCGTTCCCCCGAGTTGCGAGGACCGTGCCGGCCTGATCGTCGAGGCCTGGCAACCTGCACCCACCTGCCCTGTCGGGCCGCACGCGCCGCGGAATTCGTGCGGTCGCATCGGCGGCCGCGGCGCTATCTTCCCGGCCGCGTGGCAACGTTCGCCGAACTCGGGCTCAGCGAGCCCCTCTGCCGGGCCCTCGAACAACTCGGGATCCAGGAGCCAACGCCGTTCCACGAACGCGTGATCCCGCCACAGCTCGAGAAGCAGGATCTGCTGGGGCTCGCCCCGGTCGGGGCCGAACGCACGCTGGCCTTCGCGCTGCCGCTGCTGCAACAGCTCTCCGTGCCGGCCGTGACGGCGCTGCCGAAGGAGCCGCGCGCGCTCGTTCTCGCGAGCGACCCGGAGTCCGCCGACAACATCGGCATGGCCCTCGGGGACCTCGGCCGCTTCCTGCCCGTGCGGCACATCGTCGCCACCGACGGCAGCGGCTGGAACCAGCAGGATCGCCTGCTGCGAACGGGCGCCGAGATCATGGTCGCGAACCCCCGCCGGCTCCTCGCGTTGCGCCGCGAGCGCGCGGTGCTCCTGCGCGGAGTCGAGACCGTCGTGATCGACGGCGTCGAACAGCTGCTCGACATGGGGCTCGACCAGGAGCTCGACAAGCTGCTCGCGGCGCTGCCGCCCGTGTACCACACGGTGGTCTTCGCCGCCTCCGCCGCGCCGGTGCTGCGCACGTTCGCGAGCGAGTGGTTGCGCGATCCGGTCAGCGTGGCCGCGCCGCGCGAGAAACGGAAGACCAGGCTCGTCGAACCGCCGGCGCGGCCGCGCGACGCGGGCCAGGCAGCCTCGTCGGAGACGTTGGAACTGCCGGCGTGGCTCGACGACGACCGCCCGAAAGCGCCCGCGCAGCCGAAGTCGAAGGAGGGCCGCAAGACCAGGACGGTTCCCGTTGCCGGGGAGACGACTCCCCTCGATCTGCCGGCGTGGCTCGACGAGGACGCGGATGCCAAGGGCCCTGCGCGGCCCAAGCCGAAGAAACCCGGCAAGACCAGGAAGGGCCCCGTTGCCGAGGAGCCGGTTCCGGCGGAGCCGGCGTCCGACGATCTGCCGCCCGCGAAGCCGGTGCCGGACGATCTGCCGGCGTGGCTCGACGACGAGCCCGCTGCCGAGCCACCCGCGCCGCCCAAGTCGAAGAAGCCCCGCACGACAAGGAACGTCCCCGTTGCGGCGGAGTCGCAGCCCGCGGAGCCGATGCCCGGCAAGCCGACGTCCGACGATCTGCCGGCGTGGCTCGACGACGACCCGGCTGCCAAAACACCCTCGCCGCCCAAGTCGAAGAAGCCCCGCACGACAAGGAACGTCCCCGCAGCGTCCGAGCTGGTGCCCGCGGAGGCGCTACCGGCGGAGCCGGTGCCGGCAGAGCCGGTGTCCGCGGAGCCGCAGTCGGCGCAACCGTCGTCGGCCAGGCCGCCGGCGAAGGCAAAGACCAAGAACACTGCGCGTCGCGGCAAGAAGGCCGGCGGCGCGAAGAAGCGCAAGCGCCCGTAGCCGCACGACCCGGCCTCGGGCGCCCACGTTCCGCGCCAGCGAGCTCGGGAATCCGGAATGGTTGCCCCCACCTGTGCACTCAGCACGTGGGAGGACCTTCCACGTGACCGACAAGAAGCCGATCCACAATCCACACGACGCGCTGTTCCGCGGCGTCTTCGCCGATCCGCAACGCGCCGCCGAGCTGCTGCGCAGCGTGTTGCGCGAGGACGTCATCGCGGCTACCGACTGGTCCTCGCTCGAACGCATCGACGCGAGCTTCGTCGACGAAGAGCTGCGCGACCAGCAGGCCGACCTGCTGTTCCGCGCCAAGGTCAATGGACGCACCTGCTACTTCTACATCCTGTTCGAGCACAAGTCGGGCCGGTACCGCTTCGCGGTGTTCCAGCTGCTGCGCTACGTGGTCCGCATCTGGGAGCAGTGTCGCGCCGACGACCCCG
>DASVAL010000038.1:0-32730 GCA_036376355.1 Planctomycetota bacterium | reverse complement strand
GGCGACGTTGTACGAGGCACTGACAGGACGCGTTCCGCACGAAGCGCCGACGCTCGAAGCGCTCTACCGGCGCATCCTGACCGCCGAAGTGTCGCGGCTCGGTCGCCACAATCCGCAGGCGCCGCGCGAGCTCGAGATCGTGCTCGCGACCGCGCTCGAGCGCGATCCGCTTCGGCGCTACCACACCGCGGAGGCGTTCGCCGACGACTTGCAGAACGTGCGCACGCGGCGCCCCATTCACGCGCGGTCGCCCGGCCCGTGGCTGCGCGTGCGGCGCTGGTCCCAGCGTTATCCCTACGTGGCGGCCTTGCTCGCCGTGCTCGGGGCGAGTCTCGCCGTGGTCGTGTACCTGCTCAGCGACCGCAACGAGGCGCTGTGGCAGAAGGACATGGCGCTGCGCCGGGCGTCGGCGGCGCTCGCCACGGTGGAGGCGATGCCGCTGCGTACCACGAACCCGGCAACTGCCCTGCGCGCTGCCGACGACGCCGCGCGCATCGAGTCGCCACCGACGCCGCGGGCGGTTGCCGCGGTGCAGATGGCGTTGCACGGCGGCCACGTCGACGTCGACGTGCCGATCATCGGCGAACACGAACACCTGTTCGACATTGCCCCCGATGGATCGCTCGTCGTGTGGGTCGACCGGGCCAAGAAAGTCTGGCGCTGGCGTATCGGTGCTGACGTGCCCGAAAAGGTGGGCACGCTGAACTCGACGTGGCTCGGACAGAACCTCGCGCTCTCGCCAGACCTGCGCCGCCTCGCGATCGCTGGCGACGACGGACCGACCGTCGTCTTCGATCTCGTCACCGGGGCCAGGCTCGAGCTGCCGCACCCGCCGCCCGTCGGCCCGAGGGAGCGGGCTCTCTCGGTTGCCTGGCATCCGCAGCAGAACCTGCTGGCGGTCGGCACTGGCGACTACAACTTCGCCGACACGAAGTCGCGCGTGCACCTGTGGGATCTCGACGCGCCGGAGAAGCCGCGCTGGTGGGTGTCGATCGGCGCCTGGGCGTGGCACCTTGCGTTCGTCGACGCCGACACGCTCGTGGTTGCACCAGGCTGCGCCCTCTGGCAGTCGCACACAGGCTTCCGCAACCACCACGTGTGCGCGTTCCACCTCGACGGCACAGAGTGCGGTTTTCACGCGGAGCACACGCGCCCGTGCATGGCATTGGCCATCTCGGGTGGTCTGGTCGCCACGGGCGGACACGATCGGCGGCTCGTGCTCTGGGACTGTCATGGCGGGGCCGAGCGCGTCGTGCGCGAGCACCCCGGGCGGGTCAACTCGGTCGAGTTCTCCTCCGATGGGCAGTCCGTGGTGACGACCTGTGAGGACGGCTTCGTGCGCGTGTTCGATCGCGTCGGTTCTCTGCAGACCGAGTGGGCAGCCCATGGCTCGATGCCGGCGCTCAACGCGTCGTTCGACCCGTCGGGGGAACGCATGCTCATCGGTGTGCGGGACCGGCGCTTCCTGACCACGCGCGATGGCCGGCCTCTGTTCGAGATGCCCGCACAGCGCTTCGTCGTCCAGAACGAACGGTTCCTGCAGGATGGCCGCATCGTCGCTTTCGACCGCAACACGATCCGCATCTGGCGCGACGACGTCGGCCTGCCCGCGCACTGGCTGCCCACGGGCTGCAAGCCGGTGCTCTCGGCCGACGGCTCGCAGCTGTTGTCGGTCGGCATGGACGGAGCCGCTGCCCTGCGCGATTGGTCCGGGGCCCGCATCTGGAGTGCGAAGATGCCGCTGCCCGGCGCCCCGTCGCGCAGCGCCTGGGCGTGCGTCGACGACCAGGGACGCGCCTATGCCGCGACCGACGACCGCCGTCTCGCCATCGTGTCGCCTCTAGGCGAGCTCGAGCGCGCAGCCGCCCCGAACCAGCGGAGTGGCAAGTTGGAGGAGGAAACCTGGTTGCGCGTGATCTGGTACCTGAGTCCCGCTCCCGGCGGCGGCATGGTGGCTGCGTCGGCTGCGGGTAACAATCTGCGCGTGGTTGCCCGCGATGAGGAAGGCTGGCGCACGATCGACCAGGTGACTCCTGTGCGCGAGGACGGGCGAGGCTTCCAGCCACGTATGCCGTTCGTCTGGGTCAAGGAGGACGGAGCGACGTGGCGCATCCTTGCGGGCACCGTGCGCGGCGTGATGCAGTTCCGTCTCGTGGCCGGCAAGCTCGAGCAGATCGCTGATGAGGTGCTGTTGCCCGATGCGCGCATCGACCAGATGGCGCTCTCGCCCGACCAGCGCACGCTGGCGGTCGACATCGCGGAGGGAGGTCTGCACATGTTCGTTCGCGACGCCGCGGGTTGGCGGTCGCGGGCGGTCCTGCCGTTCACGACGCTCGTCGTGCACCTCGCGTTCGCGCGCAACGACCGCCTGTTGGCGACGAGTGCCGAGCAGGTGCGCATCCTCGACCTCGATGGCAATCTCGTCGGGCTGCTGCCGAACATCGACCCCGTCGGGCTTGTCTCGGCGCATCGGCTGCCGGGTGATCGCGTCTTGACGATCGCCGCGAACCAGATCATGCGCGAGTGGTGGCTCGACGGCGACCGCGCGCTCGAGCACGCCCGCCGGCTGCTGAAGCGCTGACGCGTTGCGTAGAGAGTTGGGGGCGCGGCGTGCGCGCGGCCCTACAGTGCCCGCCGGCCATGACGTCTTCGCTGGGAACGGGCACCGCGGCACCGCCGGCCGCACGACCGACCGACACCGGCGAACGGCTGCACGTGCTCGACGTGCTGCGCGGGCTGGCGCTGCTCGGCATGATCCTCGTGCACTTCCACGGGCATTCGCTGGACCTCGACGAGGGCGTCGACGGCCTCGTTCGCACGGCGACGTGGCGGCTCGTCGAGGCGAAGTCGCACGGCACGTTCGCGCTCTTGTTCGGCGCCGGCTTCGCGCTGCAGCTGCGGAGCGCGGCCGCGCGCGGCGCGCCGTTCGCGCGCACGTACCTGCGCCGGCTGCTCGTGCTCGCGCTGTTCGGCTTCGCTGCGCATGCACTGTTCGGCTTCAACGTGCTGCTCGGCTACGCGGCGTGGGCCGTGCCGCTGCTGTTGATCCGCTCGTGGTCCACGCGCGCGCTGATCGCGCTCGCGGTTGCCGCTGCCGTGTCGATGGCGCTGTTCTCTCTGCTGCGCGGGCTGGCGGAGTCCGCGTCGGGCATCGACGGCGCGCTCGCGGCGCAGCAGGCGCGGCAGGCGATCGCGGCACAGGTGAACGGCGCGCTCGAGGCCGCAACCGCACAGTCCGACTACTCGCTGCTCCTGGCCGCGCGGCTGGACCACATGGCGTGGTTCTATCGCCAGCCGTTCTTCTGGCTGCCTGGCGCGACGCTGATCCTGTTCGTCGCGGGGATGCTGGCCGTGCGGCACCGCGTGTTCGACGACCCGCGCGCGCACAGCCGCATGCTCACCGCCGCGATCGTGTTCGGCGTCGTCGCGTGGGCTGTCGCGAACTGGCTGCCGCGGGTGTTCTGCGTGCTGGGTCTGCTGCGCGATCAGTGGCTGACGTTCTCGTACGTCGGCGGCGCGCTACTGCTGTTCGCGCGCTGGCCGCGCTGGCTCGAGTGGCTCGGACCGATCGGCCAGGCCGGGCGCATGGCGCTGACGAACTACCTGCTGCAGATCGCCGTGCTGGACCTCTTGTTCTCGGGCTACGCGCTGCACCTGGGGTCCGTGCGGCCGCTCGTCGGCGTGGGACTCACGCTGCTGCTGTTCGGCGCCGAGGTCGTGCTGAGCCGCGCCTGGCTCGCGCGCTTCCGCTTCGGGCCCGCGGAGTGGGCGTGGCGGTCGCTGACCCATGGGCGGCTGCAGCCGATGCGGCGGTGAACCTGCGCGATTGCCGAACGCACGTGGTGCCCCGCGGTAGACTGCTTGCAGTCGCGTGATGTCGAGGAGGCACCTTGCGCGTTCATCGAGCCAGCTCGTACGCCTTCAGCTCCGTTCTCCTGTTCTCGACCGGCCAGGCCTCGGCGCAGGAAGGCGCGACGGTGGCTCGGGCGATCGAACAACTCGGCAGCGAGTCGCCGGCCGAGCGGGCGCGCGCCCGTTCGACGATCCTCCAGCTCGGAAAGCCGGGGCTCGATGCCGTGCGGCGCGCGATCCATGCTCCCGCTGAAGTGTGCGCCGCCGAGCACCTGTTCGTGATCGCGGAGGAACTCGGTCGCGAACGGCGCACCATCCACTTCACGTTGAGCAAGGACCTCGGCGAGAAGAGCTGGAGTGTCGCGTGGTCCGGTGAGCAGCTCGCAACCCTGAAGGATCCCAGCGGCATCGTGCGGATCCTCGATGCCGATCTGAAGCCGACGGGCAACCACTTTGGCCACCACACCTCGTACTTCGCGTACGACCCCAAGGGGAAGAGCCTTGCCTACAACCACGGGGCGGACGAGGTCATGCTCGTCGAGTGCAAGACCGATCGCCGCGTCACCATCCCGGTCCCCGACAGGCCGAGGGTGGCCTGGTCACCGGACGGCCGGCACATCGCGACGGGTGGATACGGCCTCTGCGTCGAGATGTGGAGCGTTGCGAATGGTGCCAGCGTACGGCGGTTCCGAGTCCAAGGGGCCGAGGGTGGCTTGACGCCAGTGTTCAGCCCGGACAGCAAGCGGCTCGTCGTCGGCAATCGCAACGACAAGACCTACGTGTTCGACGTCGAGTCGGGCAACGTCGTGCACGTCCTCGATCGCCCGATGACGCAGCAGCCGGCGTTCTCGCCGGACGGAACGCTGCTCGCCATCGGCTACGTCGATGGACAGATCGGCATCTGGAACGTCGCGACCGGCAGGCTCGAGAAGCTGCTGGACGGTGAGGGCAAGGAGGTCTTCACGGTTTCGTGGTCGCCGGACGGCAAGATCCTGGCATCGGCTGGGCTGTCGGGGCCCATCGTGATCTGGAGCCGGCAACACCTCGCGAGGCTGCATGCCCTCGATCCGGGCTCCGAGCGCACGTTCTGCCTCGCGTTCCGGCCGGATGGCAAGGTGCTCGTGGCAGCGGGAAACCAGACCACTCGTACGTGGACGATCGAGTCGACGCGGTAGGTCTTCGCACTGGACGCGCTGGGGCTTTGCAATGTAAAGTCGAACGCGTGGCCGAAGCCTCCTCGAGCATTTCCGACTCCGTCGTGGTCATCCGAGGACTCGAGAAGAGCTACGGAACGGTCCGCGCGCTGCGTTCGCTGTCGCTCGAGCTCGCGCCGGGGCCGACGGGACTGCTCGGGCCGAACGGCGCCGGCAAGACGACGTTGATCAAGCTGCTGCTCGGGCTCTTGCGGCCCGATGCCGGACACGCCTCGATCGCCGGCAACGATCCGGCGACCGCCAGCGGACGCCTCGCGCTGCGCCGCTCGGTCGGCTACATGCCCGAGAACGACTGCTCGATCCCGGGCCTGACGGGGCTCGAGATCGTCTCGGCGCTCGGGCAGCTGACGGGCCTCACGAAAGCCGACTCGCTGTCGCGCGCGCACGAGGTGCTCGACTACGTCGGCATCGACGAGGCGCGTTACCGCCAGGCCGACGAGTACTCGGCCGGCATGAAGCAGCGCGTGAAACTGGCGCAGGCGCTCGTGCACGACCCGGGGCTGTTGTTGCTCGACGAGCCGACGAGCGGACTCGATCCCAAGGGTCGCCGGCACATGCTCGACCTGATCCACGACCTCGGCCACGTGCAGCAGAAGAGCCTGCTCTTGTGCTCGCACCTGCTGCCCGACATCGAACGCACGTGCCGCGACGTCGTCGTGCTGAAGCAGGGCGCGGTCGCGCTCGCGGGCGGCATCGCGGAGCTCACGCGCACCGACGGCGTCCGCGTGCGCGTCGAGGTCGGAGGCGATCGTGCGCGGTTCGAGCAGGCACTCGCGGCGTCGGGCTACGCCTGCACGCCGGAAGCCAACGGACGGCTCACGGTCCGCCTCGACGGCCGGGCTGCCGACGCGGACGAGCTGTTCGCGCTCGCCGCGGACTCGGGAGCCTCGCTGCGCTCGGTCGAGGAGGTGCGTTCCTCGCTCGAGCAGGTGTTCGTGGCCGGCGTCGCGAACGAGGAGCGAGCCTAGTGGCGCGCACGGACACGCAGGTCTACCGGCCGTTCCGCGGCACGATCGGAGGGAGCCGGTTCGGCTTCATGGCACTCGCGCGCGCGGGGATCGCGGCGGCGACGAAGCGCAAGCTGCCGCTCGTGATCCTCTACGGACCGCCGGCGATCGCGACGATCATCTTCTCGTTCGTCGTCTACGCGCGGTTCTCGCTCGAAGCCGGCGTGACGCCGGAAGCACTCGGCGGGCGCTCACCGGCCAGCGTGATCGCGGCCGGGTTCGCGAAGACGATCATCCAGGTGCGCGAGCAGATCGCGCTGTTCCACCTCGCGATGAGCCTCTTCACGCTGCTCGTGATCGCGTGGTTCGGCGCGGGGTTGATCGCCGACGATCGCAGGCTCGGGGCGCACCTCCTGTACTTCGCGCGGCCGCTGTCGCGCGGCGGCTACCTCGCCGCGAAGTTCCTGGTGCTGTTCTTCTTCGGCGGGATCACCGTCGTCGCGCCGGGGCTCGTGATCTGCATCGTCGCGGCGTTCGCGTCGCCGGATTTCGCGTTCCTGCGCGACGAAGGCTCGCTGATCCCGCGGTCGATCCTGTTCGGCGCGCTCTGGGCCGGCGCGTGGGGCAGCGTGATGCTCGCGATCTCGAGCCTGTTCGTGCGCAAGACCTTCGCACTCGTCGCGAGCTTCGCGTTCTTCATGATCACCACGGTGGTCTCGGTCGTGCTCGCGAACCTGCAGGACGACAACCGTTTCCTGATGCTGAGTCTGCAGTGGAACCTGCAGCGCATCGCCGGCTGGATGCTCGACGGGCCGCCGATGGAGAACCTGCAATGGGACGTGCGCTGGTCCTTCGCGGTAGTCAGCGGCGTCACCGCCGCGGCGTGGGGGATCCTCTGCGCGCGGGTCCGGAGGTTCGAAGCCTCCTCATGACGCCGCTGCTCGCAGCCCGGGACCTCGCGCGCTGGTACGGACCCGTCGTCGGGCTCGTCGACGTATCGCTCGAGCTCGAGCCGGGTGTCATCGGCCTGCTCGGCCCGAACGGTGCCGGCAAGTCGACCTTCCTGAAGCTCGTCGCCGGCGAGATCCGGCCGTCGCGCGGCGCGATCGAGGTCCTCGGCCGGAATCCGTTCGGCAATCGCGCGCACTTCGCGGAGACGGGTTTCTGCCCGCAGCAGGACGCGCTCTACAACGAGATGACGGGACGGGACTTCGTCGCCTTCCTGCTGCGGCTCTCGGGCGATTCGGCCAGGCAGGCGCGCGAGCGCGCGGCTGCTGCCCTCGAGCGCGTGGGGCTCGCCGACGCGATGCACCGGCCGACGCGAGGCTACTCGCGCGGCATGCGGCAGCGCACGAAGATCGCGCAAGCGATCGCGCACGCGCCGAAGCTGCTCGTCGCCGACGAGCCGCTCGCGGGTCTCGATCCGATCGCGCGGCGCGGCATCGTCGAGCTGCTCCTCGAGCTCGCGCGCGAGGGAACGTCGATCCTCGTCTCGAGCCACGTGCTGCACGAGGTCGAGGAGCTGACCGAGAACGTGCTGCTGCTGCACCGCGGCCGCGTGCTCGCGCAGGGTCAGGTGCGCGAGATCCGAGCACTGCTGTCGCGCCACCCGCGCAAGGTCGAGATCCGGGTCCGCGACGCGCGCTCGCTCGCGCGCGCCCTGCTCGACCTGCCCGGCGTCGCGTCGCTGCGCATCGGTGCGGACGGCGCGTCGCTCGGCGTCGAGACCCACGACCTCGAGGGTTTCCTCGCCGCGTTGCCGCGGACGGCCGCCGCCGTGCGCGCCGGCATCAAGAGCCTCGAAACCCCCGACGCCGGCCTCGAAGCCGTGTTCGAATACCTCGTCTCGTGACCATGCCCGGACTCGCTCGATCGACCTGGCTCCTGTTCCGCACGCAGCTCTCGCGCGTGTGGTGGAGCCGCCGCGCGCTCGCCTGCATGGCACTCGCTGCGGCGACGCCGGCCCTGGCCTGGCTCGTCGCCGCGTTCGACGAGACGCCCGGAGCCGAGATCGCGACGCATCTCGGCTGGATGCTGCTGCTGCAGGTGATCGTTCCGTTGGTGGCGCTCGTGTCGGGATCGGCGGTCGTCACCGAGGAGATCGAGGACCGCACGATCTCGTACCTGTTCTCGCGGCCGATCCCGCGCGCGTCGGTGCTGCTCGGCAGGTGGCTCGCGGCGCTGCTGTTCGTCTCGACGCTGCTCGGCACAGCCGCGCTGCTGACGGCGTTCTTCGCGTCGCGGTCGGCCGCGCGCGGGGCGCCGGTCGACGCGGGGATCGTGGTCCCGCTGCTCGAGGCCGCCGTGCTCGGTGGTGCCGTCTACTCGGCGGTCTTCGCGGCGGCCGGCGTGTTCTTCCGCCATCCGATGATCGTCGGGCTCGGCTACGCGTTCGCGATCGAGGGCTTCCTGGCGAACCTGCCCGGTCGGAACCAGGCGCTGACGGTGCAGTACTATCTGCGCAGCATCGTGGGGACGACGGGATCGGAGAGCTGGCACGAGGTCGAGGGGTTCGAGCTGAGCCGGTTCGAGAGCGCCGGGTCGGCGGTGGTCACGCTCGCGGTCGTGCTCGTCGTGTTCCTCGCCGCTGCGAGCTGGCGGATCACGCGGCGCGAGTTCGTGCTGAGCGCGTAGGGGTCCGCGCTTCGAGCCCTGCGCGCGCCACCGCCGAATCCCACGCGCTCATCCGATGACACGGGACTTGCGGCCGTGCGAAGGACCCGACGTCTTGCGTTCGAGCGCGCGGAAGTGCGTCATTGGGCCCTCGTCCCTGCGCCGCGTTCTCCGGTGTCGGCGCGCCTGGCGCAATCCGCGGCTGTTTTTCGTTTCTCTCCACGTGATCGAGTGTGCCGTCAATGCTCCAATGACGCCCTGGGTGGAAGCCCCTGGCCCCGAGGAACACCGCACGAGGAAGTGTGTGGAAGGCATGGACGTCGATGCACTGCTCGAGCGCCTCAAGCGCGGCGAGTTTGCCGCTCGCGAGCAATTGCTCGATGTCGTCTATGAAGAGCTGCGCCGGATTGCGCGGCGGGTGCTCGCCGGCAACTCGAACCTGCTCGGCACCACGAGTCTCGTCCACGAGGTCTACCTCAAGCTCTTTCGTCGCGAGGGCTGCGACTGGGCAACGCGGGCGCACTTCCTGGCGACGGCAGCGCGCGCGATGCGTCAGGTCGTGGTCGATCGATTCCGGCACGAAGTCAGGCACATCGACCACCTCGTGCCGCTGGAGGAGGGGGCGACGCCATTGCGGGTCAAGGGCGAGAACGTGCTCGCTCTCGACGAGGCGCTGCGCCGATTGGCCGGGCGCGACCCGCAGTTGGTGCGGGTCATCGAGATGCGCTTCTTCGCGGGCTACTCGATCGCCGACACTGCGCGCATCCTGGACGTCTCGCCGCGCACCGTCGTGCGGCAGTGGGAGATCGGGCGCGCCTGGCTCGTGCGGGAGCTCACGAATGGCTGAGCCGACCTGGCCAGACGTCCGGCGGCTGCTGGAGCGCTGCCTCGACCTGCCGCAAGACCAGCGCGCCGCGTTCCTCGACGCGGAGTGCGCGGATCCGGCGCTCCGGCGCGAGGTCGAGGCGCTGCTGGCGGCCCACACCCGGCCCGTGGCGTGGCTCGACCGGCCGCCGAGCGAGCCGCCGGCGACCGCCGGCCACCGGATCGGGAAGTACACGGTGATCCGCGAGATCGGCAGGGGCGGAATGGGCGCGGTCGTGTGGCTCGCCCACGACGAGGTCTTCGGTCGCGAAGTCGCGCTCAAGGTGGTTGCGGAGACGGCGACGTCGCCGCAGGAGTTGGAGCGCTTCGAGCGCGAGAGCAAGAGTGCGGGCAAGCTGACGCACCCGCACATCGTCAAGATCTACGAGGAGGGGCGGACGGACCATTCGCGGTTCTTCGCGATGGAATACGTCGCCGGTCACGACCTCGCCGAGGAGATCCGGCGCCAGGCCGAGAACGGGCGATCACGCCCGATCCTGCCACCGTTCGCGCAATCGAAGTACATCCCCGCCGTCGCGGCCCTGTGCGCAGATGCGGCGGAGGCCCTGCACCACGCGCACGCCGCGGGCATCATCCATCGCGACGTCAAGCCGAGGAACCTGCTGCTCGATCGCGAGGGCCGCGTCTTCGTGGCCGACTTCGGGCTCGCGAGGGACAGCCGGTTCGGGTCGATCTCGCAGAGCGAGGCGATCCTCGGCACGCCCTACTACATGAGCCCGGAACAGGCGCGGGTCCTCGACGCCGGCGTCATCGACAATCGAACGGACGTCTACTCGCTCGGCGTCGTGCTCTACGAACTCTTGACGCTGGAGCGTCCCTTCGACGGCCGGACGCGGGACGAGGTTCGCGCGAGAATCCAGCGCGAGGAGGCGAAGCCCGTGCAGCGCGTGAACCGCCGCGTGCCCGCCGACCTTGCCGCGATCTGCCACGGCGCGATGTCGAAGGGTCTCTCTACGCGATACCGGACCGCCGGCGAGATGGCGCAGGACCTGCGGCGCTTCCTGGCACACGAAGGGATCGTGTTCCGCCCACCGCCGTGGTGGCGCCGCGCCGCCGGCCGCGTCTACCGCCATCGGCTCGCTCTGGCGACCGTCGCCGCATTCGTCGCGTTCGGGCTCGCTGTCGGCTGGTGGGTCAAACATGACAGCGCGCGCCAGCGACTGGCCGAGACCATGGCCGGGCTCGAGAGCCTGGATCCCGCCGCGCTGGAGATGGCGCCCACCCCGCAGCTGGCCGCGGGTTACCAGGCGCTGCGCTCGCTCGAAGCCGCCGGCTACGTCGGCACCGAGCAGGATGCGGCGCACCTCGCGGCGCTGCGGCAAGCCTACCTGGAGCTCGAGCAACGCATGATCAGCGAAGGGCGGGCGCTGAGCGCCGATCCCGCTGCCGGAGCGGGGCAGCAATGGCTCTCGGCCGACGACGAGCGGATCCTGCGCGGCATCATGCGGCTGCAGAACGCGGCGCTGATCTTCGCGCGCCCTGGGCTCGCGCAAGCGGTGCCCGCGAATCCGTTCGCTCCGCGTCTGACGGTTCGCGTGCGCGACGAGTCCGAGCGTGCGATGGCGGGCACGGTCGGCTATCGCATGCTCGATCCGGTGACGGGCCAGGCCGACGCGTTGGTCGAGCTCGGGAGCCTTCCGGTGGTCATGCTTGCAGTGCCCTACGGCTACTTGCGGCTCGTCGCGACGGTCGACGGCGCGGGCGTGCGCGAGTTCAGCCGCTATTTCTCACGCGGCGACGTCGAGACGGTGATCGAGCACGTCGTGCGGTCCGTTGATCAGAGTGTTGCGGGCATGGTAGCGATCGACGGCGGGGTGCTCGAGCTGCACGACGCAGAGTGCCCGCTGTCCGGCATCAATCATCGGAGGTTGACGATCGAGCCGTTCCTGCTGGACCGCTACGAGGTCAGCAACGCGGACTACCGGAGGTTCCTGAAGGTGCATCCGCAGGTCGATCCGCCCGCGTACTGGTCGCAGGTCGCCGAGGGTTCGCCCGAGGACTCACTGCCGGTGACGATGATCAGCTGGTTCGAGGCCCGAGCCTTCGCGGAGTGGCTGGGCAAGCGGCTGCCGACGCACGCCGAATGGGCCTTCGCGGCGCGTGGCCCGGAGGGTCGGCGCTTTCCGTGGCCGAACGCCGTCGCCGGGGAGTATCGCGGCAACACGCGGCAACCGCTCGAGAGCGCCCTGACGCTAGACCGGCAGATCGACGCGTACCTCCGGCGGGCACAGGCGGTCGCGAGTCATCCTGATGCAGCGACGTCGTCCGGGCTGTTCCACATGCTCGGGAACGTGGCGGAGTGGACCGAGAGCCTGGCCCCGGAGATCCACGGCGGTGTGTTCCAGCCGCGGTTCCACACGCGGATCGCGATCGGGGATGCGTGGTATGCCGCGAACTGGCCGGCACCCCGCGGCGACCTGACGACCATATCGATGTGCGGACCCGAGAAGAGTCACGCGAGTCACCGCATCGGCTTCCGCTGCGCGAAGTCGCGCTGAGCGATGAGGAATCACATGACACAGGACGGATTCGAGTCTCGCGCCTTGCAGGTGAAGAACCCGCTGCAGAAGCCGGCCAGGCAACTGCTGCTCACGTTCGACGTGGACGTGAAAGGCGTTCAGGGCCGCGGGCTGAAGGCGACATTGACGGGAGGGGCCAGGGGCGCAGCCCGCAACGCCGTCGTGAGCTTCGCTTCGCCGGTCGTGAGCGGAGGCGCCGTGAAGTTGAGAGTTCGCATGGCGAAAGGCGCCGCGACAGTCCACCGCCGCATCTGGCTGCTCGATGAGCCTCCGCCGTCCAAACCCTTCACGAATGCGATGAAGTCGCGCAGGGCGCGGCTGGACCGCTACCTCCGCCCGCGGCCGCGTCCCGCACCGCCGCCGGGTTTCGACCCGGTCAAGGCGCGGTTCTTCTTCGATCTCGACGTCCTGACGCTACCGCCGCTGTTGGCTGAGCAGGCGACGCGTGTCCCGAAGATCGCCAAACGGCTGCAGGCCATCATCGAAGTCAACACGCACCTGCGCAGTCGGCTCGAGATGCGGGCGTGGAACACGAGCTACGGCTTGCACTTCGTTCGCGAACTCCAAAGCGAACAGAAGATCTTCGCGAGCGCGGTTCTGTTGGAGAAGCTGCTTCGCGGTGTGCTCGCAAGCTACCTGCGCAAGTTCCCCGGCCAGGATCCGGAGACTGTGCTCCGGGACCTGTTCGTGAGCTTTGCTGCGGGCGACCTCGCCGACGAACGGCACCCGGACGCAACCGGCACGTTCGGAGCTCCCGACGGAGTCCAATTCCTGCACTTCGCCGAGTTCGTGTTGCTGTGCAAGCTGCGGCAGGTGCAAGGACAGGTGAAGGATCCGCAGGCGAAGTGGGAGAAGTTCTGGCGTCCCGTGTTTCGCGCCTTGGTCGTCGCAACCGACGTCTTTGCCCACGTCTATTGGAACGGCGGCAAGCGCGTGGACACCAGCTACACGCAGCGATGCCACGTCCCGAGCCGCGACTTCCGGGAGGAAGTGTGCAAGCGTCACACGGCGCTGGCAGGCGACCTGGAAGTTGTCGACCTGTTCGGGCGGATTGCGGCGCTCGTGCTCCGCGACGTCCATCTCAAGGAATGGAACCGCGCGTTCCTCGTGCAGGACGCGCTCCGACCAGAGTGATCCAGTTGCGTTTCGAAGGAGAACCCATGAACGACAAGAACAAGAAAAAGGGCAGGAAGAAGGGCGGGAAGAAGGGCAAAGCGAAGGGCTCCTCCCGTAAGGGCAAGTCCCAAGCGCTGAAGCGGAGGAAGTGGTCGATGGTCGCGGCGGCAATGGCGGCGTCAGTCGAGGTCGAGGTGAAAGCAAAGTGCTCGAGCCACACCGGGACTCCGCAGCCTCCAACTGGCGCGGCATTGATTGCCTTCTACGACGACTACAAGGACGCTCTGGATGCTGCCGTCGCGGACGTCGGTTGGCCGATCGCAGATTCGAACGCAAAGCCCGACAAGGAGGCCGCGATCGCGTGGTACCACGCCGACGAAGTGGTCCCTCGCATGTCGAGTTCGTCGACGTTCCGCTTCGCCGGGAACGGTTACAACTCGCGGCAGAGCCCGAACGGCTGGGTCAATGATCCCAATCTGGCCGGCGAGCACTGGGCGGTGTACGACTCGAGCGGGGGGTTCGTGCGCTACTTCGGCCTGGACGAGAGCTCCTGATCCAACCAGGCCTGGGCTGGCACTCGGGCCGCGACAGATCGCGTCGCGCTGCTTCGTGTCGAACCGCCCATTCATCGATGGCATGGGGGGCGGCCGAAGTCGTCGCGCCTGACCTGAGTCCAGGTGAACCCGTCTTTCGTTCGTCTCTTCGTGAAGGGGCGTGCAGTCGATGCTCCAATGCCACGCGGGGAGGGGAAGTGCCGGACCAACATGCATCACTGCGCGAGGAGACGTGTGGAAGCGATCGCCATCGACGCCCTGCTCGAGGGTCTCCTGGTCGTTCGCGGTCCGCAATTCGCGCGGGTGATCGGGCGCGCCGCGCTGGCGCGGGAGTTCGCGAATGGCTGAGCCTGGCTGGCCAGAAGTGCGGCGGATGCTGGAACGCTGCCTCGACGTGCCGCAGGACCAGCGCGCTGCGTTCCTCGATGCGCAGTGTGCGTCGGATCCGGACTTGCGGCGCGAGGTCGAGTCCGTGCTCTCGGCCCAGTCCAAGCTGCAGGGCCTCGTGAACCGGCCGCCTGCGGCGGAGGAAACGCGGGTCAGTCACCACATCGGCAAGTACACGGTGATCCGCGAGATCGGCAGGGGTGGAATGGGGGCCGTCGTGTGGCTCGCGCGCGACGAGGTCTTCGGTCGCGAAGTCGCGCTGAAGATCGTCACGGAGACTGCGTCGTCGGCGCAGGAGCTCGCGCGATTCGATCGTGAGAGCAAGAGCGCGGGCAAGCTGACGCACGCGCACATCGTGAAGGTCTACGACGAGGGGCGGACGGACCACTCGCGGTTCTTCGCGATGGAGTACATCGTCGGTCACGACGTTGCGCTCGAGATCCGGCGCCAGGACGAACGGAATCCCGATGCACCGCCCATCCTGCCGCCGTTCGCCGGGCCCAAGTACATCCCGGCCGTCGCGGCACTGTGCGCCGACGCGGCGGAGGCGCTGCAACACGCGCACGACGCGGGCATCGTCCATCGCGACGTCAAGCCGAGGAACCTGCTGCTCGATCGCGAGGGCCGCGTCTTCGTGGCCGACTTCGGTCTCGCGAGGGACAGCCGGTTCGGGTCGATCTCGCAGAGCGAGACGATCCTCGGCACGCCGTACTACATGAGTCCCGAGCAGGCCCGCGTGGTCGACGCCGGGTTCGTCGACAATCGAACAGACGTCTATTCGCTCGGCGTCGTGCTCTACGAGCTCCTGACGCTGCAACGCCCGTTCGACGGCAAGACGAGCGAAGAGATCCGCGCCCGGATCCAGCGCGAGGAAGCGAAGCCGGTGCAGCGCGTGAACCACCGCGTGCCGGCCGACCTCGCCGCGATCTGCCACGGCGCGATGTCGAAGAGCCTCTCCGTGCGCTACCGGAGCGCCGGCGAGATGGCACAGGACCTGCGGCGCTTCCTGTCCCACGAAGGGATCGTGTTCCGCCCACCGCCGTGGTGGCGCCGCGCGGCTGCGCGCGTGCAGCGGCATCGGCGCACCCTCGCGATCGCCGCCGCGTTCGTCGTGGCGGTGCTCACGGTCGGCTGGTGGGTCAAGTACGACAGCGCGCGCCAGCGACTCGTCGACATGGTGACCGAGCTGCAGTCGTTGGATCCCGCGGCGCTGATCTTCGAGCGACCGGCGCTCACGGATGCGGTGCACGCGAATCCGTTGGCTCCGCGGTTGACAGTGCGGGTCAGCGACGCGTCAGGGGGAGTCATGGCGGGCAAGATCGGTTATCGCGTGATCGATCCGGTGACGGGCCAGCCCGGCCCGATGACCGAGCTCGGCCAACTGCCGGTGGTCACGCACCCGGTGGCCTACGGCTACCTGCGGCTCGTCGCTACGATCGAAGGCGCGGGCGTGCGCGAGTTCAGCCGCTACTTCTTGCGCGGCGGCGTCGAGACGCTGATCGAGCACGTCGTGCGGGATGGTGATCAGGACGTCGCCGAAATGGTCTCGATCGACGGCGGCGTGCTGGAGCTGCACGACGAAGATTGCCCGATGTCCGGCATCAATCATCAGAGATTGGTGATCGAGCCATTCCTGCTGGACCGCTACGAGGTCAGCAACGCGAACTGGCGGCTGTTCCTGAGGGCCCGTCCGCAGATGGCGCCGCCCGCGTACTGGTCGCGGATCACGCCGGGTTCGCCCGAAGACGCGCTGCCCGTCACGATGATCAGCTGGTTCGAGGCACAGGCGTACGCGGAGTGGGTAGGCAAGCGGTTGCCGACGCACGCTGAGTGGGCGTTCGCGGCGCGTGGCCCAGAGGGCCGGCGGTACCCCTGGGCGAACGCGGTTCCCGGTGAGTACCGCGGCAACACGCGACAACCGGTGTCGGTCGGCCTGTCGGGGGTGGGGCAGATCGATGCGTACCTGCAGCGTGCGCATGGCGTCAGGAGTGACGGCGATGCGGCGACGCCGTCAGGGCTGTTCCACATGTTGGGGAACGTCGCCGAGTGGACCGAGAGCCTGGCGCCCGAGGTGCATGGCGGAGAGTTCCAGCCGCGGTTCCACACCCGCATCGTGATCGGGGAAGCGTGGTACGCGGCGAACTGGGTCGGGCGCCCCGGCGATCTGACGACGATCTCCCAGGGCGGGCCTGAAAAGAGCCACTCTTGCTTCTGGATCGGCTTCCGCTGCGCAAAGTCGCGATGACGAAGGTGGACCCACACCAGCAGGTGGTCGAACACGCGAGCCGCGGCGATGCCATCGCCCTGGACGTGCTGCTCGAACGCCACCTGGCTTCCCTCGAGACGTTCGTACGCCTGCATGCGCACGACGTCGTGCACATGCGCGAGTCGTGCGCCGACATCTGCCAGTCGGTGTGCCGCGAAGTGCTCGAGAACATGGGCAAGTTCGAGTACCGCGGGGAGGCGCAGTTCCGGCACTGGCTGTTCCTGACCGCGAAGAGCAAGTTGGTCGAACGCATTCGCTTCTGGCGCGCCGGCAAACGCGACGTCGCCAAGGAGCGCCCGCTGGCACCTCGGCAGGATCGCAGCGAGTTCGACCAGAGCCGCTTCCACGACATGCTCGCGCAGCTGCCGTCGCCGAGCCAGCACGCGATGGGGCGCGAGCAGATGCAGCGCTTCGAAGCGGCGTTCCAGAGGCTCTCGCCCGAGCAGCAGGAGCTCATCACGCTGTCGCGCATCGTCGGCTTCAGCCACGCCGAGATCGCGCAGCGTTCCGGCACGACCGAGACCGCGGTGCGGCAAGCGGTGCATCGCGCGCTCGTGCGGCTCGCGCGCCACGTCGACGACACCAGCGAGTCGAAGGCGTGATGCACGCCCACTGGTGTCACGCGAAGTGCAGCACCGCGTCGACCGGCAGCCGCAGCGAACGCGCGGTCGGTGGCTCGGCGACCGCGAGCCGGAACAGCATCACGTCCGACGCGCCATGCCGCTCGGCCACGAGCTGCCGGTAGCCGGTGTGCAGCGTGCGCAGTTCCGCGACTTCCCACGCGTCGAGCCCGACGGCGCCCTCCGCGAGACGGTTGAACAGGTAGAGCAGCGGCGTCCATGGTTGCAGCGCGAGGCCGTGGCGGTTGGCCGCCAGCCAGACGCGCTGCAAGGTGCGGCCGGCATGCACGTACGCGGCGGCGTCGTGGCCCGGGCAGGTCAGCACGCCGACGGCGCTGCTGGCGGCGATCGCGCGACGCGCCATGCGGCCGAGCCCCTGACCGGCCTCGATCTCGCGCAGTTGGCGAACCAGTACCGTGTCGCCGGTGAGGCGGACCCCCTCGAGGTCGCCAGCGGTGAGCTCGAGCGTGCGCACGTCGAGGCCGGTGTGCGCGTCCTGGCCTGGCCAGCGCAGCTCTGCGTAGAGCTCGCGGTGCAGCGTCGGCGACAGGAAGCGAAGGCGGTCACCCGCCGCCAGCACGCCGGCGATCGCGTCGAGTTCCTCCGCCGCATCGAGCAGGCGGAGTTCGCTGCCCGCCGCGCGGGCGAGCGCGTGCAGCGCTTCGGCAGCCGCCTCGGGGAGCGGCCGCCGCTCGCCGAGGCGTCGGTTCGTGCAGCGGCGGCCGATCCACGCTGCTGCCTCCCGCTCGACGTCCGTCGCGGCTGCCGCCGGCGCGAACGTCGCGGACCACGCGACGTCGGGTTCGGGGAACACGCACAGCGTGGCCGTGAGCCCCATCGCACGCGCGGCAATCGCGACGTTCTCGGCGGCTGCGCCGAGGGCGAGGTGGCTCGCGCGATGGCCATGGTCGAGCAGCGACCGCGACCGCGTCGCGTCGTGGCGGCATCGCAGCACGTCCTTCGAGAAGGTGAACGACCACGGCTGGCAGTTGCCGCCGCTCGGCGCCGCCGCCGCGTACGCGACCAGCACACGCACCGCATCGGTCGTGAGCGGCAGCGACGTGGCCGCCAGCGCCGGCAGGCTCGGCAGTGGTGCCGGTTCCGCTGGCGTCACGGCGGCGGCGGGCGCACGCTCGAACGCCTCCCCACCGTCGACCAGTACGTCCTCGACGTCGGCGTGGAAGCGGCCCGACTGCGTGAGCTGACCGAGTGCGATACGGCGCGCGGCCGCGGCGTTGAGCGCGCCGCCGAGCGCCACGGCCGACGCCAGCTGCGGCCACGTGCACAACGTGGTGTCGACGTCGACCAACGAGGCCGCGAAGCGCTTCGACATCGTAGACGCCCCGAGGATGCGCAGGACGATCGGCACCTTCTGCTCCGTCGTGAGGCCGGCGAGGTTCTGCGCGCGCAGGTCGGCGACGAGTCCGTGGAACAGGGGTCGCTGCGGCTCGCGATCGAAGCGCTCGATGTCGATCATGCCGCGGTCGCTGGTCTCCATCAGCACGGGGAGCCTCCGCTCGCGCGCCCCTTCCCGCAGCCGGAACTTCATCGCCATGTCGTCGCACTCCTCGAACAGGAAGTCGACGCCGTCGAGCAGCTCGCCGAGGTTTGCCGGCCGCACGCCTCGAGGCATGAGGTGCACGGTCAGGTACGGATCGATCTCGTACAGTTCGCGGGCGCACGACACTGCCTTGTTGACGCCGAGGTCGTGCACGGGCGTGCGCAGGCGATTCATGTTCGACAGGCTCAGTGTGTCGAAGTCGGCGAGCCGGAACTCGGTGCCGATGCCCTCGAGTGCCAGCGTCGTCGCCGTGGCGCGGCCCACGGACAGCCCGGCGATTGCCACCTTCAGACCGAGCAGGCGCTGCTGCTCCGCTGTGGTGATCTTGTTGCGGTTGCGTGAGGTGCGGACTTCGCGATAGAGCGTGCACGGCAGCACCTGCACGAGCCGCGCCGACCACGGGTAGTGCACGAAGGTGCCGAACCGCTCGGCTGGAACACCGGCGAGGAACGCCGCGACGGCGTGCCGCAGTTCCTCTGGCCCGTAGTCGCGCTCGGGCCGCCGCGTCTCGAGCAGTTCCCCGAGCTGCGCTTCGATGGTGTTCGCAACCTGGCAGCGACCACTCTGCGCGAGTGCCTGCACCGCACCGAACGCCGCGTCGTCGCCGGCTTCGTACAGCACGGGCTGCCACGAAGTGCGGTCGGTCGTGTCGGCGACGGCCGTGCGATGCGCGGGCCGTTCGCGCACGCCGTCCGGAGCGGGGTTCATGCCGACTCCCGCAGCCGCGCCGTGAACATCGCGCCGAAGTACTCGATCCACGCCGGCAGCGCCTCGCGCGCGATCGCGAAGTGCATCGCTTCGATTCCCGCTGCGAACGGCAAGCCCTCCGGTGGCGGCATGGAATCGGCGTCCGCGAACAGAACTGCTTCGCGTTCGCCGCGCGCGCGGAACTCCGCGAGCGCCGCATGCACGAGCGCCATCGTCGCCGCTTCGCGTTCATTCGCCGGCAGGCCGAGGTCGAACACACGGATCGAGTTGCGCAGGCCGAACAGGTTGCTGCCGAGGCCAGCGATCTCGACCACGGCAGCGGCAGCGAGGCGGCCGTGCGCGCGGTACGCGAACCCGAGGCGCTGCGCGCAGCACGGCGGGTCGCCTGCCAGCTCCAGCGCAGCCGACGCGGCGCCCGGGGCGCGCGTGCGCAGCCAGGTCGCGAGCTCCTGCCATCCGGAGCCACTGAGGCGCGGTGCGGGGGCCGCGCCGGTCGCGGCCGCGGTGCTCGGGTCGATCTTGTGCACCGCGAGGTCGTGCACCGAGCAGCGCATGCGATCACCGTACGCCGTGGCGAAGGCATGGTAGGTCGCGACGTTGAACGGCTTGTGACGCGCGCAGGTGATCGACAGGTGCCGTACGCGTTGGTCGCGCAGCAGCAGTTGCGCCGTCGTGCGGTACATCGCGAGGATGGTGCGGTTCTTGGCGTGCGCACTGCGCTTGCGGAATCCCGCGTCGATGCCGACGTGCTGCCAGATCCACGTGCCGCCGCACTGGCGCGATACCGCCAGCGTGCCGACGGGTTGCTGCCCGCTGCGCGCGAGCATGAGGTAGTCGTCGCCGCCAGGAAGCACGCGACGCCAGTACTCGCGGTAGGCATCGGCGAGCATTGGACGCAGCGCCGGCGTCGTTTCGTCGAGATAGCCGGAGCTGTCGAGCAGCTTCCAGGCAAGGTCGGCGCTGCCGCCGTCGGCGGCAACGACCTGCAACGCACGCGGGCGGTCAACTCGGGGCCGCGTTTCGGCGGCGAACGGGGCGAACGTGGAGTTCAGCAGCATCGGAGGTGGCCTTCCTCCCTTCACCGCTTTGGCGGAGCGTGTGTGACAGCGACCGGCCGTTTCGAGGCAAGGTTCCCGGGCCCGGACCTGGCGCAGGTCGCGACGCTGCGGCCTGGCGGTCGTTCAGCGGCGGGCGCCGGCCTTCTCGAGCAGGCCGGCGATCTCGCGGTGCTCGCCGGCTCGCGCGAGTTGCAGCGGAGTCTGGCCGTCGCGATCGAACTTGAAGCCGAGCGCCTCGACGTCGGCTCCCTTCTCGATGAGCCACGCGGCGAGATCGCGTTCGCCGCTGCGCGCGCACCAGTGCAGGGCCGTGAAGCCGACGCTCTCCTGGTCCGGGGAGGCGCCGTGTCGGTGCAGCAGCTCGGCCGTGTCGGGCGCGCAGCCGCCGAGTGCCACATACCACATGACCGGGAAGTCGTGCGCGCCGCGTTCGTGGATCAGCAGCGGGTCGCGATTCAGCAGGAAGCGGATCGTGTCGTGATCGCCGAGCGCGACCGCCGTGGGCAGCGACAGCGGCGCGCCGTGATCGAGGTGGAAGCGGATGATCGGCCGGTTGCCCGTGTGCGCGCACGCCTCGATCGCGATCTCGTCGTCGGTCGAGACCGAGAAGGCGAGTCGCCGGTCCGCGGCGACGAGCTCGCGCACGCGGTCGAGCTTCGCATGCGAGCTGCCGGTCACCTCGTTCTGCTTGGACTGGGGCACGGCAGAGAGGTCGGGCCGCACGATCGGCTGGCGGTTCGCGTCGAACAGCCGGCGCGAGGCGCGGTGATCACGCGGCAGCGTCGCGTGCTCGGCGAGCAGGCGCACGCCGGCCGCCCAGTCGAGGTGTTCGGCGAGGTCCTGCGCAGTGCGGCCGTCGCGGTCGCGCGCGGCGGGATCGGCGCCCTTGCGGATCGCGAGCCGCACGAGCAGCTCGCTGCGGCGGCGCAC
The DNA here is from genome assembly GCA_036376355.1 of Planctomycetota bacterium. Lineage (GTDB taxonomy): Bacteria > Planctomycetota > UBA1135 > UBA1135 > UBA2386 > DASVAL01. The sequence goes on along the minus strand of DASVAL010000038.1, from coordinate 11,500 downwards.
GGCGCCGTGCAACACGGAGTCGCCGCCGTGTTGAGAGGCGTTCACTGCGGCGCCGTTGCCGAGCAGGTCGGTGGCCGCGCAGCGTGCGCCGGTGATCGTGCGGCACTGCATCGCGGCGCGCGCCGGCGTGAAGCCGGATCCGCCGGCCGGCGCCGCGTCGGGCAGGCAGCCTGCCGAGCGCAGCCGAGACAGGTCGCGCGTGCCCGCGAGGGCTCCCGCGTAGAGCGGCGTGCCGCCGATCGGGTGGAGCAGGTTGCACTGTTCCGGGTGGGCCTTCGCGAGCGAGCCGACGCGCGCCCAGTCCTCGGCGAGCGTCGCCTCGACGATGTCGAGCTCGATGCGCGGGCGCAGCTCGTCGGCGATGGCCGTGCGGCCCGCGAGGTGCGCGAGCACGAACGCCGAGCGTCCGTGCGGATTGCGCGCCGCCGCGAGGGCCTGGTCGAGCCCGAGCCAGCGCCGCACTTCGCCGAGGTCGCCCGCCTCGACCGCGCGCAGGAACGCCTCGGCATCGGATCCGGGCCGCAGGGCCGGCGCAGCTCGCGCCGCGGTGCCAGCTCGGGCCACGGTGTTCGCGCGGACGGGGATGGCGGTCGCAGCCGCGGCTGCTGCACCGAGGGACAGGATGCGACGACGCGTCAACGACATGCCAGGACCTCTGTCCTGCTAGCGAACGAGCCGCGCGCGGCGGATCACCGATTCGCGGGTTTTCTGCTACCCTGCCGCCGCCGATGCCGACGACGACCGAAGAGGACGAAGAGATCGCACGCCTGCTGCGCCAGAGCCGCGCCGGCGACGAACCGGCCGGCCGCGTGCTGTTCGAGCGCTTCTATCGCGAGCTGCGCGCGATGGCGCAGCAGCAGCTCGCTCGCGAGCGCTGCGGCCACACGCTGGCGCCGACGTCGCTCGTGCACGAGGTGTTCGTGCGCCTGCACGGGACCCACCTCGCTGCCGGCGACCGCGAGCAGTTCCTGCGGCTCGCGGCGACCGTGATGCGCAACGTGCTGATCGACAGCGCGCGGCGCCGGCAGCTGCGCAACCGCGTCGAGGCGTCGGCGTCCGGTGCCGGCGCCGGCGCGTCGAGGCACGATCCGATCCTGCGGCTCGAAGGCGCGATGCAGCGGCTGATCGCGCTCGACGCGCAGCTGTTCCGCGTCGTCGAGCTGCGCTTCCTGGTCGGCCTCGACGTCGAGGAGACAGCGCGGGTGCTCGGTTGTGGGTCGGCGACGGTCAAGCGCGACTGGCGCACGGCGCGCGCGTTCCTGCAGCGGGAGGTCGAACGCGATGAGCGATGAACGGGGCAGCTGGTTGCGGGCGCGGGCGCTGTTCGAGCGCCTGTGCGACGAGCCCGCCGCGGCGCGCGAAGCAGAGCTCGCGGTGCTCGAGCGCACCGATGCGAAGGCCGCGGCCGAGGTCAGGGCGCTGTTGGCGGCCGACGGTGCGGTGACGACGGTGCTCGATCGCGGTGCTTCCGAGCTGCATCTCGAATGCCTGCGCCGCGAGGGCGACGAGAGCCTGCTCGGTGCGGTGCTCGATGGCTACAGGCTCGAGGCCGTGATCGGCGAGGGCGGCACGGCGACGGTGTTCCTCGGCGTGCGGCCCGATGGTGCGCGCGCGGCGCTCAAGGTGCTGAAGGCGGGGCTCCTCTCGCCGGACCTCGCCGAGCGCTTCCGCCGCGAGCGCGAAGTGCTGTGCTGCCTGGATCACCCTGGGCTGATCTCGGTGCGCGGGGCCGGCGAAACGGGAGATGGCCGGCCCTACCTGATCACGGAGCACATCGAGGGCCTGCCGATCGACGCGTGGTGCCGCGAGCAGCGGCTCGACCTGCGCGCGCGGCTGTCGTTGTTCGCTCAGGTCTGCCACGCGGTGCATCACGCGCACCGGCACCTCGTCGTGCATCGCGACTTGAAACCTTCGAACATCCTCGTCGACCGCGCGGGGCAACCGCGTGTGCTCGACTTCGGGATCGCGAAGCTGCTCGAGCCCGAGCGTGATCCCGGGTGGACCTCGGTCGCGCGGCGCGCGCCGATGACGCCGTCGTTCGCGAGCCCCGAGCAGGTGCGCGGCGAGCCCGTGACGACCGCGAGCGACATCTACTCGCTCGGTGTCCTGCTGTACCACTTGCTGCTCGGGCAGAGCCCGTACCGGCCGGCGGCGAGCGAACGCGCCGCGCTCGAGCGCGCCGTGCTCGAAGACGCGCCGCGGTCGCCGCGCGAGTTCGGGGCACCGCCGCTGCCGCGGGATCTCGCGACGCTGCTCGCGACGGCCATGCGCAAGCAGCCCGGGGAGAGGTATCCGTCGGCGGAGCACCTGGCCGACGACGTCGTCCGCTATCTCGAACGCCGCCCGCTGCGTGCGCGCCGGCAGCCGCCGCTCGTGGCGCTGCTCGGTGCGATGCGGCGGCACCCGTTCGCGACGGCGGCGCTGACCGGTGCGTGCTGCCTGCTGCTCGGCGGTTGGCTCGCCACGGCGCGCGATCTCGCGCGCGTGCGTGCGAGCGAGTCGGTTGCCTGGCGCGCGCACGCGAACGCCGTGGTCTCGACGAACCTGCTCGCGGAGATGCTCGTGCAGATCGGTGCCACGGGAACGCGCGAGCAGCTCGCCGAACCGCTGCGTGCGGCCGAGGCCCACGTGCAGCAGCTCGGGGACTCGCCGGAAGCCGAGGCGCGGCTGCGCCTGGCGCTGGCACAGGTGCAGATGCGGCTCGGGCTCGTGGCTCCGGCGCGCGATCACCTCGAGCGGTCGCTCGCGTTGGCGCGTTCGACGCGCGGCCTGTCGTGGCGCGACGCGGACCAGTGCCTGCACTGGCTCGTCGAGCTGGCGATCGAGCGCAGTGACGCTGCGGCGATCGCGCTGGCGACCGAACGGCTCGACACACGCCGTGCGAACCGTGCGGACCCGGCGCCGGCCGAGCAGCAGCTGGCGCGTGCCCGCGCGCTGCGGCAGGGACGTTGATCCGGGGGCGCGCCGCTGCGGCAGGTCGCTGGCCACTCCGCGGCCGACAGGGCGCTTGCCGGATTGATCTCACCTTGGGCCCCTGAGCACGCACCGTCGGGATGGCAGGTTCGCGCGCCCGATCCCGGCATGGCGCATGGCCCTTCAAGTGCTGTGCTCGGGCCTGCCGATTGGCGCGGGAACATCGACCTTGGGGGGTCCAAAACATGAGCGTGAGAATCACGAGTGCCATCATCGCTGCCATCGCCGCCGGCCCGTTGGTCGCGCAAGGTGGCGCGACGACACCGCAGAGTTTCCAGTACGAGCTGATCGGCGGTTGGTCGAGCAGCGAGACCGACGCGAGTCCCGACCTCGAGATCAACCGGTACATCGTGGCAGGGATCTTCCACCTGAAGCCAGTCACGGTGGGAGACCACCCGTGGAACGAGGCGCCGTTCCTCGAGCACAGCTCCGCGGTGAACGTTGGCGTCGACTACACCGACTTCGAGGTCGGCGCGTTCTCCGCTGACGGTCCTCGCTTCTCCGCCGGCTACACCTTCGCGGACAAGGAGACGCCGATCGCGGCTTCGGTGAACCTCTCGCTCGGCACGCTCGACGGGGACGCCGGCGTCGACATCGACTTCACCGACATCAACGGGGCCGTCGGTTACTGGCTGCGCCCGAACGCGCTCGTCGGCTTCGAGATCGGCATGGAGGAGATCGATGCGGGCCCGCTGCTCGAGATCGAGCAGATGCGCTACGGGTTCTTCGGCAAGCTCGTCCACGACCTCGGTGAGCGCCGCGCGATCAACGTCGAGGCGCACCTCGGCATGACGTCGGTCGACGACTCGGCGTCGGACGAGGACAACTTCGAAGTCGGTGTCGCGGGCGACTTCTACTTCACGCCGCAGTACAGCGTCGGCGCGCTGCTCGACTTCTCGTTCGGCGACGCGGCCTCGGAAGAGGGCACTACGGTCGGCATTCGCGGCTCGGCCTGGTTCTGCCCCCAGGGCGCCGTGAACCTCGAGTGGACGACCTTCATGGCCGACGACAACAACGGTGCCGACGAAGACACGCTCTCGTTGTTCTTCAACCTGAGGTTCTGATCGTCTCGGGAGTGCCGCGAGCGCTCGTCAGCGCTCGCGGTGAACTCGAAGGCCGGCGGCGCGAAGAAGTTCACCGCACGGCTACGTGACTATCATGCCGCGGGGTGGTCTGGCGACGGCCCTGCAGGAGTTGCTGGACGTCGCGTAGGGGCTGGGGGTGGGCTGGGGGCCGCCGCTGTCCGGAGATTCCGGATTGTCGCGCGTGGTTTTGCCGCTTCCGCCCGGCGCGCTCGCTGCCGCGATCACGGCGAACGCGCGTCACTTGCTGCCGATCGACATCAGGGCCACGAGGATCGGGCCCCACGCCGTCAGCAGGATGTTGCCGACGGCGTAAGGCACCGTGTAGCCGAGCGCAGGTACTTTGCTCTTGGCCTCCTCCTGAACCGCGCGCAGCGCGGCCGTGATCGTGCCGGCCCCGGCGCAGGCCCCGAGCAGGATCAAGGGGTTCATGCGCAGCACGTAGCGCCCGAACAGGATCGATACGATGTGCGGCGTCAGCGAGCAGACCAGGCCGACCAGCACCAGGCTGAGGCCGGTCGTCTGCAAGCCTGACACGAAGCCCGGACCCGCGGTGATCCCGACGACGCCGATGAAGACGCAGAGGCCAACCGTGTCGAAGATCCAGATCGCTGCCTCCGGGATGCGGCCGAAGTACGGCCGCGCCGAGCGCAGCCATCCGAACACGAGCCCCATGATCAGTGCGCCGCCGCTCGCGGTCAGCGTCAGCGGCACGCCGGCGACCGTGACCGACAGCAGGCCGAACAGCCCGCCGAGCACGATGCCGAGGCCGACGAACACCATGTCGGTGGCGTTCGTCGGGCGGTCGGCGTAGCCCAACTCCTGCGCCGCGCGATCGACCTCGGGCTTGGTGCCGATCAGGGTCAGCACGTCGCCGCCGTCGAGGCGCGTTTGCGCGCGGATCGGCATCTCCTCGCCGGCGCGCACGAGCTTGGCGAGGAACACGCCGCGCGCGAATCCGCGGCGTCCCAGCTCGCGCAGCGGCAGCCCGTGCAGGTCCTTCCTGGTCAGGACGACGTCCAGCTGTGCAATCGCGATGTCCAGCAGCTCGGCGTCCTCGGTCTCGGCGCCGATCTTCCCGCCACCCTCGATTAGCGCCTCGTGTCGAGCGGCCACCGCGATCACGTCGTCCTCGAGGATCACCGTGTCCAGCCGCGGCTCGATCAGGTCCTTCCCGCGGCGGATCCGCAGGATGAACACGCGGTTGTGCTTCGGCAGCGCCTCCAGCTCGGCCACCGTCTTGTCGACCAGGGCCTTGTTCTCGACGCGATACGCGCGGACGTCGAAGCGCCGGCTCGCCGAGACGACGCCGGGTTCGAGTCGCTCGTCGCCGGCCTCCTCCTCCTCGGCTTTCTTGGCCTCCTCCTGCAGGTTCACGCCCATCAGCTTCGGCCCGATCGTCGGGATGAACCACACGAGCACCGCCGTGCCGACGAGGTAGGTGACGGCGTAGGCGACGGGGATGTTGTTGACCATCCGGTCCTTCTCCGCGGCGTCGAGCGCGAGGCGCTGGATCGCGTCGCCGGCCGTGCCGATGACCGTCGACTCGCTGAACGCGCCGGCCAGGAGCCCGGCCGCCGTGCCGATGTCGTAGCCGAGCACCTTCGCGGCGAGGAACGCCATGACGAGGCACGTGACGCACAGCACGACGGTCAGCAGCAGCTGCGGCAGCGCGTCCTTCTTGAGGCTGCGGAAGAACTGCGGGCCGACCTTGTAGCCGGTCGTGAACAGGAACAGGTCGAAGAACACCGTCTTGACGGTGCTCGGGACCTTGATGTCGAGCTGGCCGACCAGCACGCCGGCGAGCAGCGTCCCGACGACCGTGCCGAAGCTGAACCCGCCGATCTTGGGCTTGCCGATCAGGAAGCCGAGGGCCAGCGTCGCGAAGATCGCGAGCTCGGGGTTGTTCCGCAGCGCGTCGACGAACCAGCTCATGCACGACCCTCTTGTTCCTGCCTTGGTTCCGGCCCTGGGGGAGCATGCCACGGATTGCGGCGAGAGCCATGGGAAAACCGGGCAGCGGTCTCCTCGTCTCGAGGCATTTGCCCGAGGCTCATTCCCGTCGGCCTTCGCGGCGCCGGCACGCCTCGACGTACTGCGGTAACAGGTCCGGTGAGAGCAGCGCCATCTGCTCGCGCCGCGCGATGTCGACGCTGCCGGCACCGGCCGTCCGGTCGGCGAACAGCAGGAGCCGAGGGCGCGAATCCTGCCGACGTCGCTGACGTGCTTCGTCAGCTGCTCGATGACCTTGCGGGCCCACCGCTCGCTCGCCGTGTAGACGCCGGTCATTGCCGCCGTGTCGTAGCCGCGCCCGCGGCGCCACGGCACCTCGCGAAGGTCGATCGAATCCGCGATGCCTTAGTAGAGGAACGGCACGAGCCGCTGCTGATCGATCGCGTCCCACAGCCGGAGCTCCGCTGCGATGCGATCGTCGACCAATGCAGGATCGGCAGTCCGTCGCTGCGTTCCGGCGTCGCGGTCAACCCGAGCAGCTCGCTCGGCCGCACGTGTTCGAGGAGTCGTTGGTAGGAGTCGGTCGCTGCGTGATGGAACTCGTCGACGATGACGACATCGAAGCGGCGTGATCGAGGTGTTCGTAGCCACTGGCCGCGAGACTCTGGATCGATGCGAAGACGTGGTCGAAAGCAGAGGGCCGGCTGCCGGCGACCCACAGCTCGCCGAACGACGCGTCGCGCAACGCGTGCCGGAACGTGCCGAGACTCTGCGTCAGGATCTCCTCCCGGTGCGCGACGAATAGCAGACGCGCACGCGGCAGCCGCGTCCGAAGGCGCGTGTAGTCAATCGCGGCCATGACCGTCTTGCCGGTTCCGGTGGCGGCGACGAGCAGGTTGCGGTGGTGGCAGTTCTCTCGCGCGAGCTCGATCAACTCGAGGAGTCGTTCTTGGAACGGTTCCAGCCGCAGCTCGATCGGACTCAGGTACGTCGTTGGTGTCGAGGAGCGGCCCTGCTCGCTGCGCCGGGCAAACTCTTCGGCGTCGTAGGGCTCGAAGTCGGGGCTGTTCCAGTATCCCTCGAAGACGGTCGCGACCTTGCCGACGACGGGCGCGTTGCGCGCGCCGGAGACTCGCACGTTCCACTCGAGACCGGTGACTTGTGCCGAGTGGGTGAGGTTGGAGGAGCCGATGTGGGCGGTGGAGAAACCCGAGACCCGGTGGAACAACCACGCCTTGGCGTGGAGGCGCGTCGATCCGGTCTCGTACGAGACACGGATCTGACCACCGAGGCCCTTCAAGTCGTCGAGCGCCTTCTGCTCCGTCGACCCGGTGTAGGTCGTGGTCAGGACGCGCAGCGGTCGGCCGTTGCCGCAGTGATGGCGCAAGGCGTCGAGCATGGGCAGGATCCCGGTGCGGCGGATGAACGCCATCACCACGTCGATGCGATCCGCGGAGTGGATCTCCGACTGGATCTGGCTGCCGACGGTTGGCTCGCCGGGCGCGTTCGTCAGCAACGCGGTATCGAGCAGCGGGATCTGCGGCTGGGGGATCGACTCCGGCGAGCCGTCGGGCAATCGCCCGAGGATTGCGCAGCACGCTGGCGTCGATGACGGGCAGATCTGCGGCGGCCTCGTAGCCGCTTACCGCGGTCTGCACCGTCGACAACAACTGGCGGGCGAGGGCGAGACCGGTCGCGGCGCGATCGCGATCGCCGACATCGGCGAGTACACGCTCGAGGGCCCGTGCGACGTGTTGCGCGATGCGGTCCGCGGCCTCGGCGGGGCGCAGGTTCTCGCGCGTCAGCGACAGCCTTGGGCCCAGTTGCCTGAGGGTCGCTTCGAACGCCTCCGAGATCAGCAGTTCATAGAGACCGCGCTCACCTTCGGCCATCGGGGCAGTATGCCGGCGGCGCGCTGCGAGTCATGCGCTCAGTTCGCCGGCCCGGAAGTCGCGTTCGAGCGCCTCCTTCGCGGCACGCTGCCGGGTCGCGTGGAACTGCCCGTAGACGATCTGATCGATCACCCTGTCCAGCGGGGGCTGCGCCGTCGCGCCTCTGTAGTTGCCCCGGCCGCTCACAGGAGCGCGAGCGGAGACGCGCGAAGGTCATCGCGATGCTCGAGAACAACACGCAGCCGGCGTAGCGTTCCGCGGTGCCCCGTCCACCGGATCCGCAAACGCTGCACGAAGACGCGTTGTGCACGTGCTGGTTCGATGGCACTCAGGTTCGGGTTGCCCCGCGGCGCCGCATCTGCAGTTGGTGGGAGGCAACCCGCGAAGAGCAGCAGGCAATGTTGGCGGCGCTTGACGCTGGTCGGACGTTTCTCGCCGCCCTCCATCCCGAGTCTCCGCTGCACGTCAGCTGGCAGGAGGCGCCAGCAATCGGCAGACAGAACCAGCAGCTGCACCTCCAGATCAGCGTTGGTCGCAGCACGCCAGGGGAGTTGGATGGTGCGCCTCACCTTCTCTCGTTGATCCGCGGCGAGCAGGATCCGCTGCTGCGTCACCTAGCGCACTGCTTCCCGCGCGCCGAAGCCGTCGACATCGCCGTGGCGTTCGTGCTCGAGCGCGGCGTGGAGTGCCTGCGTCCGTACCTCGAGGACCACCTGCTGCGCCAGCGCCGGCTCCGGCTCGTCACCGGCGACTACTACGGAGTGACGGAGCCGAACGGTCTCGAGCGCCTGCTCGACCTGGAGATGGCTCCCGGCCGCGAACGGACGTGCGAGTTGCGCGTCTTCGAGTCACGCGGCCGGAGCTTTCACCCCAAGGCCTACTTGTTCGACTTCGGCGGCGGCGAGGGGATTGCGTTCGTTGGCAGTTCCAACCTGTCGCAGACGGCTCTCGGCAACGGCGTCGAGTGGAACTACCGCGTCGTGCGCTCGCGCGATGGAGCCGGCTTCGACGCGGTGCGCGACGGCTTCGAACAGCTGTTCCGCCACGAACGCACGCTGCCGCTGACGCACGAGTGGATCGGTGCGTATGGCAAGCGTCGGCCGGTCACGGTGCCGCGCGACGCAGGTGCGATACCTGAGGAACTGCCGCCGCCCGAACCGCACGCGGTGCAGGAGGCGGCACTCAAAGCCCTGCGCGAAACGCGCGATGCCGGCAACGTGGCCGGTCTGGTCGTGCTGGCGACCGGCCTCGGCAAGACCTGGCTCGGCGCGTTCGATTCGCGCGCCTTCGGGCGGGTGCTGTTCGTGGCTCATCGCGAGGAGATCCTCGAGCAGGCGCGCACCACGTATCGACGCATCCGCTCCGCTGCGTCCCTCGGTCTGTTCACCGGCAGGCAGAAGGACCGCGAAGTCGACGTGCTCTTCGCGTCGGTGCAGACGCTCGGGCGCTCGGCCCATCTGGCTGGCTTCGAGCCGGACCACTTCGACTACGTCGTGGTCGACGAGTTCCACCACGCGAGTGCTGCTACGTACCGCAGGCTCATCGAGCACTTTCGACCGAGATTCCTGCTTGGCCTGACCGCCACTCCGGAGCGCACCGATGGCGCCGATCTGCTGGCGCTGTGCGGCGACAACCTCGTGTACCGTTGTGACCTCGGCGATGGCATTCGCCACGGTCTGCTGGCCGGGATCGACTACCATGGCGTGCCCGACGACGTCGACTACGCGCAGATCCCGTGGCGAAGCAACCGCTTCGACGAGGACGAGTTGACGCGCGCCCTGGCGACCGAACGTCGCGCCGACAACGCGTTCGGCCAGCACGAGCGGCTCGGAGGCCGGCGCACCCTTGCGTTCTGCGTTTCCCAACGCCACGCCGACTTCATGGCGCATTACTTCACCCGTCGCGGCAAGCGAGCCCTCGCGGTCCACGCCGGGTCGACGAGCGCGCCGCGCGCGAACACGCTCGCCGCACTTCGCGACGGCGAGCTCGACGTCGTGTTCAGCGTCGACATGTTCAACGAAGGCGTCGACGTGCCCGCGATCGACACCGTGTTGATGCTGCGCCCTACCGAGTCCCGCATCGTCTGGCTGCAGCAACTCGGCCGCGGCCTCCGCAAGGCCGAAGGCAAGACCGCGCTCAGGGTCATCGACTACATCGGCAACCACCGCACCTTCCTCGACAAGCCGCGTGCATTGCTCGCGACGCTGCTGGGCATCGGCGACAGCCATGACGATCTGCGTGCGGCGCTGATGGCGGTGCAGCGTGGCGAAGCCGGGCTGCCACCGGGCTGCAGCGTGACCTATGAGCTCGAAGCCTTCGACATCCTGCAGCAGCTCCTGCAGCCCGGTGATCGGCAGGCGCGCCTGCGCGTCGCGTACGAGGAGTTCCGAGGCCGCCACGGCCGCCGGCCGACGGCGGCAGAGATGCACCGCAGCGGCTACTTGACGCGCGGACTGCTGCGGCAGGCCAGCACGTTCTGGCACGGCTTCGTCGGCGCAATGGGGGACTTGTCGGCCGATGCACGAGCCGTCCTGCAGCAGCACGAGGGCTTCCTACGCGAGGTCGAACAGAGTCCGATGCAGCGGAGCTACAAGATGCTCCTCCTGCAGTCGATGATCGAACTCGATGCGCTGCCCGGGACGTGCACGATCCGCGAGGCCGCCGAGCGGCTGCATCGTCTCGCCGCCCGCTCTCCGAAGCTACGCGTCGAACTCGAGACGTCGTTGGCCGGGGGCACGAGCCTGATCAACCTCGTGCGGTCCGAGCCGATCCGCGCCTGGACCGGCACGAAGCGGGGCAAGGGCTCGCGATACTTCGTGTTGCAGGGCGATGCCATCGCCACGAGATTCGAGGTCGACGAGCATGCCCGTTCGGTGTTCATCGAATTCGTGAGAGAGCTCGTCGAGTGGCGGCTCTCGGAGTACCTGGACCGTTCGGACGCGAGTTCCTTCGTCTGTTCGGTGACCCACAACGGACGCCATCCCATCCTCATGCTGCCGCAGCGTGAGCAGACCCCGGGCTTGCCCGAGGGTGCGCAGGCCGTCGTCGTGGATGGGGAGCGCTTCGAGGCCACCTTCGCAAAGATCGCTGTCAACGTCCTGCGCAGGGTGGGCGGCGACGAGACGAATGCCCTGCCCGAGTTGCTGCGGTCCTGGTTCGGAAAGGATGCAGGCAAGCCCGGACGCGGCGAGAAGGTGCGGTTCACTGCCAAGGAAAACGGCTACGTCCTTGCTCCAGTTCTGCACCGATCGGAACAGCTGGCGGTCCGGTCCCGCGATGGGAAGGAGATGGATGCCCACTTCCACGTCGAGGACCTCGGCGACCACATCGCAGTCGTCTACATGAGCCGCGGCGGGACGAAGGGCAGCAAGACCGTGCGCAACGTCGACTACACGGCGGGGCTCGATGCCCTGCTGCAGCGTGCTGGCGAGTCCGGGTTTCGTCTGGAACGGGTCCTGTTGGACTCACTTCCGGCCCGAAAGACGTCCTGGCAGGAGCGGCTGCTCCGTTTTGAAGAAGTGGGTGGCGAACCGTTACCACTGGATCTCGCGATCACCGACACTCAGCGGCTGCGTCGTTGGATCGCCAAGGCGCAGCGGT